>NZ_JADPKL010000042.1:0-356913 GCF_023073935.1 Bradyrhizobium sp. 147
TCGAGGACACGAACGAAGCTCTCGATCGCCCGGACTGCGTTATCCGGACCGACATAGTCCTCAATCCGAGCAGGAAGCAGGCTGGCCTGGTCGCGGCTCTCGCCGGTCTTGAATGTGCGATTCGTCATGAACAAAGCGTACACCGACCAACGAAAATGCCCGAGTTCTTGCCCAGCCTCGACGTGTCAAACGGCTTCGTGAAATCCGCAGTCGTTGGCGCCGACCGTCAAGTCATTGATATAGCTGCCCCCGCCTACTGTGCATGGGGTTGTTTTTCGACTTTTTTCGAGGATGGGCCTTGCCGTTCGCTCACCCCGCCCTGGCGGTGCGGCCGTCCGCCGCGCCCGAACGCAGGTTCTGGAAGAATTTCTCCACCTCGCGCGACAGCGTGTCCGCCGTCTCCGTCAGGCTGCTCGCCGCCGTCAGCACGGAGGCTGCCGCCGTGTCGGTCTCGCCGATCGCGTCGCGCAGCGAGGTGATGTTGGCGACCAGGGTCTCGTTGCCCTGCGCGGCCGATTGCGCGTTGGAGGAAATCTCGCGCGTGGCGGCGTCCTGCTGGCCGATGGCGCCGGCGATCGCCGAGGTGACCTCGTTGATCTCGCGCACCGCGCCGCCGATCTCGCGGACGGCCTCGACCGCATTGCGCGTGGAGGCCTGGATCATCGAGACGTTCTCGCCGATCTCGGCGGTGGCCTTGGCGGTCTGGCCCGCGAGCGCCTTCACCTCATGGGCGACGACGGCAAAGCCGCGGCCGGCATCGCCGGCGCGCGCCGCCTCGATGGTGGCGTTGAGCGCGAGCAGGTTGGTCTGCTCGGCGATCGCCTGGATCAGGTTGAGAACGCCGTCGATACGTTGGGTGGCCGCGGCAAGGCTCTCGATCTCGGAGATCGACTTCTCGGTGCGCTGGCCGGTCTGCTCGACCGCGCCGGCGGATTGCCGCACCTGGCGGCCGATCTCTTCCACCGAGGCCGACAGTTCCTCGGCGGCGCTCGCCACCGCCGTGACGTTCTGCGAGGCCTGCTCGGTGGCGTTCGCCGCCGTGCCGGCGCGACTATTCGCATCCGCAGTAACGCGCGTGATGGTCTGCGCCGTCTCGCGCATGGTGGAGGCGTTGTCGCTGAGGCCGCGCATGATGGCGCCAATCGCCTCGCGAAACGCCTCGGCGGATTTTTCGATATGGCGGGCGCGCTCCTCGCGCGCGGCGGAGTCGTGCGAGACCTGCGAGGCGAGATTGCGGTTGCGGTCCATTGCCTCCTGGAAGACCTCGATCGCGCGTGCCAGCGCGCCGATCTCGTCGGCTCGGTTGCTATAGGGCACCACGACGTTCTCGGTCCCGTCGGCGACCTGCTTGATGGTCGCCGTGATGGCCGAGAGAGGCCGTGCGATCGAGCGGGCGATGATGACGATGCCGATCACGACCAGGGCCAGCGCCACGCCGCCGAGGCAGGTCAGGACGAAAGACAGCGTGCGATTGGTCTCGGTCTGCTGGGCGATTTGCCTGCCGCGTTCGGCATACACCTTGGAGAGCGCTTCGAGGTCCTTGTTCAGCGCCGAGCGCACGCTGCGATTGGCGTCGTTGTCGCCCCATTCGCGGCCCGCGGCCGCATTGATCTCAATGCCGCGGCGCACCAGCTCCTTGCGGAACTCGACGAACTGTTCGATGCGCTTCTTGAAGGTGGAAAACTGCTCGGCATCGTCGGCCTTGACGATGGTCTCCCAGCGCTTCACGACATCGAGGATCTGCGCGTTGAACTTGAGCAGGCCCTCGCCGTATTTCCTCACCACGGCGGGCTCGGTCGACATGTAGACGCCGCGCGATTCCATCACGACCGCATAGACCAGCGAGTTGACCCGCTCGACGTTCAGCGCGGCCGCGTTCGCCGTCTCGATCGCGCTGGTCAGGTCGGCGCTGCGGCGGCTGTTGTAGTCGGACAGCAACGCGATCGCTGCCGTGAGCAGCGCAAACAGCGCGAAGATCGCGTAGAGCTTGGTGGCAAGCGTGAAACGGCCGGCGAGGCCAGCGGCATTCCCAGATCGGTCTGATGGCATGGTGTTCAAGAGGCCCGTGATGGCCTGGAGCGGCCGGTGGCGCGGTCGTTTGAATTTGATGCAAAACTATGCAGAACGAAGATGGATGCGGCGTTAACGCCGCAGGCCCGGAAGAGCGCGCCGCCCGGGCGGAAATACGAAATGTTTCAGCCGGTTGGGAAAACTCGATCGATCTCCGGCAGGTCGCCCCCGGGAATCCGGCCGGACGCTCCAAACATCGGCGTGCACGCCGGCCGTCAAAAGCGTATTCCTGCCGTCGGGATCGCCTTCGAGATTAATTTGCACTCGGCCACTGGCCGACGACCCCTGGAGAGGGCCTTGGTCTACCGCCACACCATCGACGCGACGACCTACACGTTCCCGGACTTGCGCGACCTTCTCGCCAAGGCGACGCCGCCGCGCTCCGGCGACCGGCTGGCCGGGATCGCCGCCGCCAGCGCCGAGCAGATGATCGCGGCACGGATGGCGCTCGCCGATGTCCCCCTCGGACAGTTCCTCCAGGAAGCGGTCATCCCCTATGAGGCTGACGAGGTCACCCGTCTCGTCGTCGACAGCCACGACGCAAAGGCCTTTGCGCCGGTGGCCTCGCTGACGGTCGGCGCTTTCCGCGACTGGCTGCTATCGGACGCCGCCACGCCCGAGGCATTGAAAATGCTCGCGCCCGGCCTCACGCCGGAAATGGCGGCCGCCGTCTCGAAACTGATGCGCAACCAGGATCTGATCCTGGCGGCGCGGAAGTGCGAGGTCACCACCGCCTTCCGCAACACCATCGGCCTGAAGGGGCGGATGAGCACGCGGCTGCAGCCCAACCATCCGTTCGACGATGCCAGGGGCATCACCGCCTCGATTCTCGACGGCATCCTGCTCGGGGCCGGCGATGCCTGCATCGGCATCAACCCGGCGAGCGACGATCCGGCCGTCGTCGCCCAATTGCTGCGGCTGCTGGACGAGATCATCGCGCGGCTCAAGATCCCAACCCAGGGCTGCGTGCTCACCCATGTCACGACGACGCTGTCGCTGATCGGGCAGGGCGTGCCGGTCGATCTCGTCTTCCAGTCGGTCGCCGGCACCGAAGCCGCCAACCGCAGCTTTGGCGTCGACCTCGCGCTTCTGAGGGAGGCCCAGGAGGCCGGGTTGTCGCAGCGGCGCGGCACCGTCGGGCAGAACGTGATGTATTTCGAGACCGGGCAGGGCTCGGCGTTGTCGGCGGGCGCCCATCACGGCGTCGACCAGCAGACCTGCGAGGCGCGCGCCTATGCGGTCGCCCGCGCCTTTGCGCCGCTTCTGGTCAACAGCGTGGTCGGCTTCATCGGACCGGAATATCTCTATGACGGCAAGGAAATCATCCGGGCCGGGCTAGAGGATCATTTCTGCGGCAAGCTGCTCGGCCTGCCGCTTGGGGTCGACATCTGCTACACCAACCACGCCGAGGCGGACCAGGACGACATGGACAATCTGCTGACGCTGCTCGCCGCCGCCGGCGTCACCTTCATCATGGGCGTGCCCGGTGCCGACGACGTCATGCTGAACTACCAGTCGACCTCTTTTCACGACGCGCTCTATGTCCGTGACGTCTTCTCCCTGCGCCGCGCGCCGGAATTCGACGACTGGCTGGTGTTATCAGGCATTGCCGGCGCCGACTTTCGCCTTGCCGGAGATGCAGGCCTGCTGCCCGATTTTGCCTCGCGGCTGATTGCGTAACGCCACGGAAAACGCCAGCTCCCCCCGGAAACTATTGGCGCCTCTCGCGAATTGAATGCCGGCCACAATATTGAGAAATTCCGGCGACAGCATTACGCTAGGTGACTGGCTGGCAATTTCCGCACCATTCGGTCGAGCGTGGCGGGGGAGCTTTGATGCGAGCTGAAAGTAACGGAACGTCCCGGCGGATTCTCTGTGTGTTTCCGCGCTACACCTCGTCGTTCGGCACGTTCGAGTATTCCTATCCCCTGACCGACGGCGTTCGCGCCTTCATGCCGCCGCAGGGCCTGCTGCTGATTTCCGCCTATCTTCCGAAAGAGTGGCAGGTCAAATTCGTCGACGAGAACCTTCGCCGCACGTCGAAGGAGGAGTTCGAATGGGCGGAGGCGGTCTTCGTCAGCGGCATGCACATCCAGCGCCAGCAGATGAACGACATCTGCCGCCGCGCCCATGAATTCGATCTGCCGGTCGCGCTCGGCGGTCCCTCGGTCAGCGCCTGCCCGGACTATTATCCGTCGTTCGACTATCTCCACGTCGGCGAGCTCGGCGATGCCACCAACCAATTGATCGAGATCCTGTCGCGTGACACCTCGCGTCCCGAGCAGCAGGTCGTGCTCACGACCAAGGACCGCGTGCCGATGACGGAGTTTCCGATCCCGGCCTACGAGCTGGCCGACGTCAAGAAATACTTCCTCGGCAGCATTCAGTATTCCAGCGGCTGCCCCTATCAGTGCGAGTTCTGCGACATCCCCGGCCTCTACGGGCGCAATCCCCGGATCAAGACGCCGGAGCAGATCATCGCCGAGCTCGACCGTCTTCGCGAATGCGGCATGACCGACACCGTCTATTTCGTCGACGACAATTTCATCGGCAACCGCAAGGCGGCGATGGACCTGCTGCCGCATCTGATCGAATGGCAGAAGCGGACCGGCTACGTGGTGCGGCTCGCCTGCGAGGCGACGCTCAACATCGCCAAGCGGCCCGAGATCCTCGAGAAGATGCGCGAGGCCTATTTCATCACCATCTTCTGCGGCATCGAGACGCCGGATCCGGATGCATTGCATGCGATGCACAAGGACCACAACATGATGGTCCCGATCCTGGAGGGCGTGCGCACCATCAACTCCTACGGCATGGAGGTCGTGTCCGGCATCATCATGGGGCTCGACACCGACAAGCCGAACACGTCTGAGGCGCTGCTCGCTTTCGTCGACGAGTCCCGGATTCCGCTGCTCACCATCAATTTGCTCCAGGCGCTGCCGAAGACGCCGCTGTGGGACCGGCTGGAGCGTGAGGGACGCCTGGTCCACGATGAGGGCCGCGATTCCAACGTCGACTTCCTGCTGCCCTACGACGAGGTTGTCGCGTCCTGGAAACATTGCATGGAGGTCGCTTACGCGCCCGAGAAGGTCTATGCGCGCTATCAGCATCAGTGCGATTACACCTATGCCAACCGCCTCAAAGTGCCGGTGGCACCGGAGATGAAGACCTGGCCCAACATCAAGCGCGGCCTGATCATGCTACGCAACATCTTCTGGCAGATCGGGGTGCTCGGCGACTACAGGCGCGTGTTCTGGAAGTTCGCCTTGGGGCGAATCCGGCGCGGCGATCTCGAAGGCCTGATCGGCTCCGCCACGATTGCGCATCATCTCATCACCTTCGCGCGCGCGGCCTCCAGCGGCAAGCAGAACGCCTCGAACTACTCGATCCGGCTGCGCGAGGCCGCCGTTCCCGCCGAATGATGCGACATGTCTGATCCGGCTCCGCCGCTCCGTCCGACGCTCGATCTGCGGACGTTCACGCCCGCACGCGTTGCGCTGGGCCGCAGCGGCGCAAGCCTGCCGACGCGCGCCCTGCTCGATTTCACGCTGGACCATGCCCGCGCCCGCGATGCCGTGCATGCCGTTTTCGAGGTGCCGCGTCTGGTCACCGATCTCCGCGCGCTAGGCCTGGTCGTGACCGAGGTGAGGAGCCGGGCGATCGACCGCAGGGACTATCTGCGGCGGCCGGACCTTGGACGGCAGCTTGATGCCGGCTCAGCCGAGCTTCTGGTGCCAAGGGCCTCGGCGCCGTACCAACTCGCGCTCGTGATCGGCGAGGGCCTGTCGGCGGCAGCGGTCCACGGCCATGCGGTGGCGCTGCTGCGGCGCCTGCTGCCGCTGCTCGCGGCCGACGATGGTGTCGCGATCGGCCATGTCGTTGTCGCCTCAGGCGCGCGCGTCGCGCTCGGCGACGAGATCGGCGCGATTCTCGGCGCGCACATGGTCGCAATGCTGATCGGCGAGCGGCCGGGCCTGTCGGCGCCCGACAGCCTCGGCGCCTATCTGACCTTCGCGCCCAAACCCGGCCGTACCGACGCTGAGCGCAATTGCGTGTCGAGCATCCACCGCGCTGGGTTGAGCTATGAAGACGCTGCTTTCAAGATCGCCTGGCTGGTCCGTGAGGGGCTCGCCCGGAAGACCACCGGCGTGGCGCTGAAGGACGAGAGCGCGGACCGCGGGCCGCGTCGAATTGGCACGGCTTTGCTGGAATGAGTAGCATTCCGGCAAAATCGCCGCATCTTGATCGATTCGGCCACATTTCGCCGGCTTGCGAGAAGGGTGATTGACCTGCTAAACCCCTCGCGGCGATTTTCCGCGCATTTTCAAAGGGCAAGCCTCCCATTGGTATGGCGTTTTCAAGCCGTTCGCGGGGCGTAATAAGCTCTCAAGACCGAACCGATTTAGGAACTGGATAAGGCATGCTCGAAAAGCACAGCGAGAATGAGGTTCATGTCGACAAGGTCGAGCAGGGACCTACGTCCTCGATCGCCTTCGGGCTGGAACGGCTCGGGCTGATCGCCGTCCGGACCCCGATCGTGTCGTGTATCGTCCTGCTCGCGCTGATCGTCGGCGCCGTGTTCGGCATTCACCGGATCAAGATCGACGATTCGCTGTCGCAGCTCTTCCGCTCCGACACCCGCGAATTCCACCAATACGAAGAGGTGACCAAGAAGTTCCCGGCTGAGGAGTTCGACGTTCTCGTCGTGGTTGAGGGCAAGAATCTGCTGGCGAGGAACAACCTGGAGAAGCTGCGGGACTTCATCACGGACCTGCAGTTGGTCGAAGGCACTCGCGGGCTGGTCTCGCTGTTCTCTGCGCGCCAGGCACCGGCGCCGGGCAAGCTGCCGGCGGCGCTGTTCCCGCCCGAGCTGCCCGAGGGCGCGGCCTATGACAAGTTCATCGAGACCGTCAAGAACAACGAGATCATCCGCGGCAAGCTGTTGTCGGAGGACGGCACGCTGGCCCTAATCGTGCTGTCGCTCGATCCGGAGGTGGTCGGCTCCAACAAGCTGACCAAGACCGTCGGCGACATCCGCACGCTGATGAAGGAGGACCTTAGCGACACCGGGCTCAACGTGCAGCTCTCCGGCGTGCCGGTGATGCAGCTCGAGATCCGTAACGCGGTCGAGCGCGACGGCCTCACCTACAACATCCTCGGCATCCTCGCCGGCTGTATCATCGCCATCATCTTCTTCCGCAAGATCTCGTTCATGGTCGCGGCGGCATTCCCGCCCATGATCGCGATCCTGCTGGCGCTCGGTGCGCTCGGCTGGGCCAATTTCAACCTCAACATGTTCCTGAACGTGATGACGCCGCTCATCATGGTCATCAGCTTCTCGGATTCGATGCAGCTCACCTTCGCCGCACGCGACCGGCTGATCGCGGGCCAGGACAAGTTCACGGCATTCAAGAACGCCGTGCTGGTGGTGGGGCCGGCATGCGTGCTGACGCACGGCACCGCCGGGATTTCCTTCATCGCGCTCCAATTCTCCGACTCCGACCTGATCCGCAAGTTTGGCGAAGCGGGCCTTGCTGCCACCATCATCGCGCTGGTGGCGGTGCTGTCGCTGGTGCCGGTGTTCGGCGTGCTGTTCGTGCGCAACGAGAAGGTTTTTGCGGTCAAGTTCCAGGGTGCCGATGCCGGCGTCCAGGCGCTGCGCAATTTCTGCTATTGGATCGCGGTGCGCATGGTCGGCCGTCCCGGCCTGTTCAGCCTGATCGCGGTGCTGTTCGTCGGCGGTCTCGGCGTCATCTACGCCAATCTGGAGCCGCGCTATCGGCTCGCCGATCAGGTGCCGGACAAGCGCCAGGCGGTCGCCGCCAGCGACCGGCTCGACGCCAAGCTGACCGGCGCCAATCCGGTCAACGTTCTGATCGCGTTTCCCAAGGGCGAATCGCTCTATTCGCCCGAGACGCTCCAGACCATCGGCGACGTGCATGCGATCGTGGAGAAGGCGGCCGGTGTCGGCAACGTCTGGTCGCTCGAGACCCTGCGCCGCTGGCTGGCGGAAAAGGCCGGCAGCGCCGACGTCGCGACGCTGCAGGAATATGTCAACGTCATCCCCGAGCACCTGGTGCGGCGCTTCATCGACGCCGAGCAGGACGCGGTCGTGGTCGCCGGCCGTGTGCCGGACAAGGATTCCAGCCAGCTGCTGCCGATCGTCGACAAGCTCGATTCCGAGCTCGACGCCGTCCGCAAGAAGCATCCCGGCTACGAGATTGCAGTGACGGGCCTCGCTGCGATTGCGGCGCGCAACTCAGCCAGCATGATCGAGAAGCTGAACCGCGGCCTCACCATCGAATTCGCGCTGGTCGCGATCTTCATCGGCCTCGCCTTCCGCTCCTGGGTCGTGATGTTGGCCTGCATCCTGCCGGGCATCTTCCCGGTGGTGATGTCGGGCACGGTGCTGTGGGCGATGGGCGAGGGCCTGCAATTCGCCAGCGTGGTCGCGCTCACCGTCTCGTTCGGCCTCGGCCTCAGCGCCACCATCCACTTCCTCAACCGCCTGAGGCTCGAGAGCAAGCCGGGCGTCGGCTCGGCGCTCGCGGTGGAGCGCGCCACCGTCTTGGTCGGACCGGCGCTGATCCTGACCACGGTGGTGCTGGCCTGCGGCCTCGTCGTCACCGTGTTCTCCGACCTGCCGTCGCTGCGGCTGTTCGGCTGGCTCAGCGCCTTCTCGATGGTGATGGCGCTCGTCGCCGACCTCTTCATCCTGCGGCCGACGGCGATGTGGCTGATCAACCTGCACGCGAAGCTGCAGGGCGATAAGCCGGCGATTTGAGCGGGACGGGCCGGGCCGTCTCGGATTCGATGTCACGCAGCCATATGCATGTCCATGTCAACAAAAAGCCCCCGGCTCGCGAGAGCCGGGGGCTTTGTTGCTCGTGAG
The DNA here is from genome assembly GCF_023073935.1 of Bradyrhizobium sp. 147. NCBI lineage: Bacteria > Pseudomonadati > Pseudomonadota > Alphaproteobacteria > Hyphomicrobiales > Nitrobacteraceae > Bradyrhizobium > Bradyrhizobium sp. 147. The sequence continues at coordinate 8,963 of NZ_JADPKL010000042.1, forward strand.
CCGAAAGGACGTCAGCCCTTCGTCATCGTGATATTGACGCCGCGGATCTCGCCCTTGGAAGAGATCTGCACCGTCTGTTTGGTGCCGTTGGTGCGCAGCGACAGATTGGCGGCAAAACCGTTGGCCTCGACGAACACGTCGATCTGACCGCCGCCGGCGGTGCCCTGGAGGTTGCCGAAGATGTTGCGGCTGGCTTCGCTCCAATTGCCGGAGATGCGGTCGCCCTGGCTCGTCACGTCGCTCGTGAGGTCGAACTTGTAGCTGTCGGACGCGCAGTGCAGCGCCTGCTTGAGGTTGAGGCCGCTGCCGGCGACCTTGTAATCGGCCTTGCAGCGGATGCGTTCGGTGGAGCCGTCGGACAGCGACACCGTGCCGGTGCCGGTCCACGCGCCGTCGAAACCGGCAAATGGGCCGGACGATTGAGCATGGCTTGCCGACACCGAGAAGAGCAGCGCAGCCCCGACGCCGACCGCCTTGATTGCCTGTCCAGATCGCCCAAAGAATGTCATCTCAAATATCCCGTTTTGGAACGACGTCCATTCAAGACAAGGACGTCTCGCCACATCGAAAGTTTAGTGTTCCGAGCCTGTGCCAGGTTCAACGCGTGACCACCGAAGATGGTGCTTCGTGCCACGCGCAACAACGCGATTCCCCGTGTTTCGGTGTGTTTCCGACCGAAACAGCAAGGGAGAGAGATGCAGCTCTGCAACAGATCCCAGCCAAAACGCGATGTTCCAGAATTATCTCGTAGTATCAGCCTCTTACATCTGCCAATGAAGGCGCAGGGAAGACCTGATTTGGTGGGAGTGGCGCCAATTTGGCCGCATTTGCCAGTGCTTGTGCCTTCTCTGAGGCCGCTACTCCCGCGGCAACTTGCCATCAGAACAATCCGCTCCGGACATCCGCCCCGTGCAGCCCGTGATCGGTGCGATTCTGCCGTCAGAATGAAGGAATACAATGCGTAAGCTTCTCGTCGCTCTCACCCTGCTGTCGGCCTCTCTTTCGACGGCGGCGTTCGCCCAGCAAGGGCGTGGCACGGACGCTGAGCAGAAGGCCTGCACACGCGACGTGCAGAAGTTCTGCCGTCCGGTCATCGACCAGGGCGATTTCACCGTCCTGGCCTGCCTCAAGGAGAACCGGGCCAAGATCTCGCAGGCCTGCGACCAGGTCCTGAAGAACCACAACCAGTAAGTTCGGCCGCTGGCCGACAAGGGCGGCCCGGGCCGCCTTTTTCGGCGCGATCCGCACGGGGCAGCCATCGAGAGACAGGATTGGTTTTGCGGCCATATTCCCCTATATGGGGGCCGCCGGCATGAGCCCGCGCGAGCGAAAAAGCCCTTCCTGTCCAACCGATTGTAAACCAGCCCTCGATGACCTCTGCGAGCGAATTGCGATCCGGCAAGGGTGACCGCGACGAGAATTTTCCCGTCGCGTCCTGGATCATTCATCCGCGTCATCGCGCGCTGATTCTGGCGTATTACAATTTCGTCCGCACCGCCGACGACATCGCCGACCATTCGACGCTGCCGCCCGACGAAAAGCTCGCTTATCTCGACCTGCTCGAGGCGGAACTGCTCGGCGAGGGCGACACCCAGGCCGAAGCGGTCACCCTGCGCCGTGCACTGGCCGAGCGCGGCATGGCGCCGCGCCATGCGCTCGACGTGCTCATCGCCTTCCGCATGGACGTCACCAAGCTGCGCTACGAGAATTGGGACGAGGTCATCCAGTATTGCCGCTATTCGGCGATGCCGGTCGGCCGCTTCATGCTCGACGTTCATGGCGAGAGCACCTCGACCTGGGCTGCCTCGGATGCGCTCTGCGCGGCGCTCCAGATCAACAACCACCTCCAGGATTGCGGCAAGGATTTTCGCGAGCTCAACCGCGTCTATCTGCCGCGCGATGCGCTGGCTGCGAGCGGCGCCTCGGTCGAGCAGCTCGGGCTGACGCAGTCGCCGCCGGCGATGCTGGCCTGCCTTCAGGCGCTCGCCGTGCGAAACGAAGCGCTGCTGAACGAGAGCAAGTCGCTCAGCGCGCAGGTGAGGGACTTCCGCCTCGGCGTCGACATTGCGGTGATCCAGGCCTATGCCGACCGCATCGTGCGCCTGCTCAAGGTGCGCGATCCGCTGCGCCAGCGCGTGCATCTGAACAAGCTCGAGCTGCTCGCCTTCAGCCTCGCCGGGATGATCGGCGAAGTCGGCCGTCGCGCAATCGGACGCAGGGCCATTTCCAGACCGGGGACTGCACATGACGCTTGAGGCGACCTCGCCCGGCGCCAATTATGGCTCGACCGCATCCGGCAGCTCGTTCTACGCCGCGATGCGCATCCTGCCGCATGATCAGCGCGAAGCGATGTTCCAGATCTACAGCTTCTGCCGCCAGGTCGACGACATCGCCGATTCCGACGGCCCGCGCGCGGAGCGGCTTGCCGCGCTTCAGCAGTGGCGCAACGACATCGATGCGCTCTATCAGGGCAATCCGCCGCCGCGCCTGAAGGACTACGTCGCCTCGGTGAAGACCTTCGGGCTGAAACGCGAGGACTTCCTTGCCATTGTCGACGGCATGGAGATGGACGTGCCGCAGGACATCCGCGCGCCCGATATGGCGACCCTCGATCTCTACTGCGATCGTGTCGCCAGCGCCGTGGGGCGCCTGTCGGTGCGGGTGTTCGGCCTGCCGGAAGAAGACGGCATCCTGCTTGCCCATCATCTCGGCCGCGCGCTTCAGCTCACCAACATCCTGCGCGACATCGATGAGGACGCCGGCCTCGGCCGGCTCTATCTGCCGCGCGAGGCGCTTCTGCATGCCGGCATCACCTCCATCGATCCCAACCGCGTCATCGCCGAGCGCGCGCTGCCGAAAGTCTGTCTGCCGCTGGCGCAGCGCGCGAAATCGCATTTCGAGAAGTCGGACGAGATCATGAACCGCAACAAGCGCCGCGCGGTGCGCGCGCCGCGGATCATGTCGAAATACTATCATTCCATTCTGGACCTCCTGATGGCGCGCGGCTTCGACGCGCCGCGCGCGCCGGTGCGTGTGTCGAAGATCACACGCATCCTGATCCTGCTCCGTTACGCTTTCATCTGATGCAAAAGACAGCTCATATCATCGGCGCCGGGATTTCCGGCCTCTCCGCCGCCGTGCGGCTCGCCAATGCCGGCTTCAAGGTCGCCGTGCACGAGGCAACGCACCAGGCCGGCGGCCGCTGCCGATCCTATTTCGACGGCGCCACCAATCTCACCATCGATAATGGCAATCATCTGCTGCTGTCGGGCAACAGCCATGCGCGTGCCTATGCGCGCGCGATTGGCACCGAGGCCGGCCTTGTCGGCCCCGAGCGCGCGCAGTTTCCCTTTGTCGACATCAAGACCGGGCAACGCTGGCAGATCGATCTCGGCGATGGCCGGCTGCCGACCTGGGTTCTCGACGAGAGCCGCCGGGTGCCCGATACCGGGCTGAGCGATTATCTCAAGCTGGCGCCGCTGGTCTGGGCGTCGGAGGAGACACTGGTCGGCAAGTCCATTCCTTGCGAGGGCATCCTCTATCAGCGTCTGGTGCAGCCGTTGCTGCTGGCGGCGCTCAATGTCGATCCGCCCGAGGGCTCGGCCGGGCTCGCCGGCGCGATCGTGCGCGAGACGCTGCTCGCGGGTGGGCAGGCCTGCCGTCCCCTGATCGCGCGCGACGGCCTCAGCGCCGTCCTGATCGAGCCTGCTGTGAAATTCCTGGCTGAGCGCGGCCACACGGTTCAGCTCGGCCATGAGCTGCGTTCGTTTGACACCAATGACGGCAAGGTCGGCGCGCTGAATTTCGGCGGCGAGGACGTGATCGAGCTCAATGAGGGGGACGCCATCGTGATGGCGGTGCCGCCCCGCGCCGCCGCCAGCCTGCTGCCCGGCCTGAAGACGCCGACCGAATTCCGCGCCATCGTGAACGCGCATTTCCGCTTCGAGCCGCCGCCGGGCTCTGCACCGATCCTCGGCGTGATCGGCGGCGTTGTGGAGTGGCTGTTCGCGTTCCCGAACCGACTGTCCGTCACCATCAGCAATGGCGACCGCCTGGTCGACATGCCGCGCGAGGAACTCGCGCAGGCGATCTGGAACGACGTCCGCAAGGCCGGCGGCGTGTCCGGTGAGTTGCCTCCGTGGCAGATCGTGCGTGAGCGCCGCGCCACGTTTGCCGCGACGCCAGCGCAGAATGCCCTGCGTCCGGCGCCGATCACTGCGCTGAAAAACCTGTTCCTTGCCGGGGATTGGACTGCTACGGGATTGCCTGCAACCATCGAGGGATCGGTCCGGTCGGGCGATCGCGCCGCCGATCTGATTCTCGCCGCACAGCGGCCCTGACGGGCAAATGTCCCGGTCAATTTCAATCGACAATCGGAGCAATCGAGCGACATGGATTCCGTGAACGCGACCAGCCGCGAAGCCTTGGATCCAAGCATCTTGGAATCGAGCATTGCATCGGCGACGCAAGGCGTCCTCGGCTTCCAGCAATCGGACGGCCATTGGGTGTTCGAGCTCGAGGCCGACTGCACGATTCCGGCCGAGTATATCTTGCTGCGCCATTATCTCGCCGAGCCCGTTGACACGGTGCTCGAGGCCAAGATCGGCAACTATCTGCGTCGCGTCCAGGGTGCCCATGGCGGCTGGCCGCTGGTGCATGACGGTGAGTTCGACATGAGCGCCAGCGTGAAGGCGTATTTCGCACTGAAGATGATCGGCGATTCCATCGATGCCCCGCACATGGTGCGTGCGCGCGAGGCCATCCATGCGCGCGGCGGTGCGATTCACAGCAACGTCTTCACGCGCTTCCTGCTCGCGACATTCGGCGTCGTGACCTGGCGCGCGGTGCCGGTGCTGCCGATCGAGATCGTGCTGCTGCCGTTCTGGTCGCCGTTCCACCTCAACAAGATCTCCTATTGGGCGCGCACAACGATGGTGCCGCTGATGGTGATCGCCGCGCTGAAGCCGCGTGCGAAGAATCCGAAGGGCGTCGGCATCGACGAGCTGTTCCTGCAGGATCCGCGTTCGATCGGCATGACCGCGAAGGCGCCGCACCAGAGCATGGCCTGGTTCCTGCTCTTCCGCTCGCTCGACGCGATTCTGCGCCTGATCGAGCCGATGTTTCCCAAGAGCCTGCGCAAGCGCGCGATTGATGCGGCGCTCGCCTTCATCGAGGAGCGGCTCAACGGCGAGGATGGCATGGGCGCGATCTATCCGCCCATGGCTAATATCGTGATGATGTATGACGCGCTCGGCAAGGACGAGAATTATCCGCCACGCGCGACGACGCGGCGGGGCATCGACAAGCTGCTCGTTATCAAAGACGACGAAGCCTATTGCCAGCCCTGCGTCTCGCCGGTGTGGGACACGACGTTGACGGCCCATGCGCTGCTGGAAGCTGGCAACGCGCAAGCCGTGCCGGCCGCCAAGCGTGGCCTCGATTGGTTGATCCCGAAGCAGGAGCTCGAAGTGAAGGGCGATTGGGCGGTGAAGCGGCCCGACGTGCGTCCGGGCGGCTGGGCCTTCCAGTACAACAATGCCCATTATCCCGATCTCGACGACACCGCCGTCGTGGTGATGTCGATGGACCGGATGCGCCGGGAGCACGGCGCGACCGGCTATGACGCCGCGATCGCCCGCGGCCGGGAGTGGATCGAGGGCATGCAAAGCGACGACGGCGGCTGGGCTGCCTTCGACGTCAACAATCTCGAATATTACCTGAACAATATCCCGTTCTCCGACCACGGCGCGCTGCTCGACCCGCCAACCGAGGACGTCACCGCGCGCTGCATCTCGATGCTGGCCCAGCTCGGCGAGACCGCGAAGACCAGCAAGCAAGTGGCCGACGGGGTCGCGTACTTGCGGAAGACCCAGCATCCGGAAGGCTCCTGGTACGGCCGCTGGGGCATGAACTTCATCTACGGAACCTGGTCCGTGCTCTGTGCCCTCAATATGGCCGGCGTCGACCACAAGGACCCCATGATTCGCAAAGCCGTGGCCTGGCTGGCCTCGATCCAGAACGAGGACGGCGGCTGGGGCGAGGATGCCGTCAGCTATCGCCTGGACTACAAGGGCTGGGAGGCTGCGCCCTCGACCGCCTCGCAGACGGCATGGGCCTTGCTTGCCCTCATGGCGGCAGGCGAGGTTGATCACCCGGCCGTCGCCCGCGGGGTGGAGTACCTGATTGCAACACAAAACAAAAAAGGACTGTGGGACGAGCAGCGGTACACCGCCACAGGCTTCCCCCGCGTGTTCTATCTACGATATCATGGTTACCCAAAGTTCTTCCCGCTGTGGGCACTGGCGCGGTACCGGAACTTGCGGAACACCAACAGCAGGGTGGTAGGGGTCGGAATGTGACTTTGGGGACGGGGGACTATTTTACCGCGGGTAATACGATCGACCCGCGGCCGATACTGATCGTGACCGGTTTGGTTCAGGAGGCCCGCATTGCAGCCGGGCCCGGAATGGCGGTCATCTGTTCATCCAGCAGCCCGACCCAGTTGCGGGCCCTGCTGACGGTGGTGGATCCCGAAACGATTCGCGGTGTGATCTCGTTTGGTGTGGCTGGCGGGCTCGACCCGACACTGCGCTCCGGTGACGTCGTGCTGGCCACCGAAGTGCTGTCCGGCGACACCCGTTGGGCCGCCGGGCTGTCGCTCGGCGACGACCTCATCGATCGCCTGACCTCGGGACGCCGCCGTGTCGTGCGCGGTAGCCTCGCCGGTGCCGAGGAAGTGGTCACCGGGCGGTCCTGCAAGGCGGCGCTGCATTCGGAGACGGGAGCAGCGGCCGTCGACATGGAGAGCCACATCGCGGCCGCCTACGCCGCCGAGGCCGGGCTGCCCTTTGCCGCGGTCCGCGTCATCAGCGACCCCGCCCATCGCGCGCTGCCGGCGCTCGCCCGCGCCGCCATCAAGCCGAACGGCCAGATCGACCTTCCGGCCGTGCTGCGCGGCATCGTGCGCAATCCGGCGACGCTGCATGCGCTGGTCTCGACCGGCCTCGACTTCAACCGCGCGCTGCGATCTTTGCGCGGCTGCCGCGACTTTCTGATCGGCACCGAGGTTGCCGGCAGCGAGACCCTGGTCTCAGAGGCGGCCTGAGCGGCTTCTTCGAGCTGACGAAAGAAAGGCCCGGTCGCATCGGCGACCGGGCCTTTCTCTTAATCTTACCTGCTTGGGCCTGCCTCAAGCCGCCGTCGAAGCCTTCGTCGCCTTCTCCTGCGCTGCGAGAGCTTCGTCGCGGCGGATCTCCGAGAGCTTCTTCTGGACCTGCTCGGAGAAGATGTACTGAGCCGGGCGCTGCTTGGACATGTCGATCTCCGGCGCCATCGGGCCAGTGGTCTTGATGCCGCGCAGCGACACCCACATCGCCTTCAGCGGGTTGTTGAGGGCTGCGGTTGCGGCGGTCGGCTCGTAGCCGCAATGGGCCATACAGTCGGCGCACTTCTCGTATTTGCCGGTGCCGTAGCTATCCCAGTCGGTGGTCTCCATCAGCTCCTTGAAGGTCTTCGCATAGCCTTCGCCGAGCAGGTAGCAGGGCTTCTGCCAGCCGAAGATGTTGCGCGCGGGCATGCCCCACGGCGTGCACTCGTATTCCTGGTTGCCGGCGAGGAAGTCCAGGAACAGGCCGGAATGCATGAAATTCCACTTCTTGCCCTTGCCCATGGCGAAGACGTCGCGGAACAGCTTCTTGGTCTTGGTGCGGTTGAGGAAGTGCTCCTGGTCCGGCGCGCGCTCATAGGCGTAGCCCGGGGACATCGAGACGCCGACGCCGAGCTCGACGGTGAAGTCGAGGAATTTCGCGATCTCCTCGGCCGGGTGGCCGTCGAAGATGGTGGCGTTGACGTTGACGGTGAAGCCGCGCGCCTTGGCCGCCTTGATCGCGGAGACGGCGCGGTCGAACACGCCCTTCTGCGACACCGCCTTGTCGTGGTGATCGCGCAGGCCGTCGAGATGCACGGAGAAGAACAAATACGGAGAGGGCTCGAACAGATCGAGCTTCTTCTCAAGCAGCAGTGCGTTGGTGCAGAGCGAGACGAACTTCTTGCGCGCGACGAGGCCGCGCACGATCTCGCCGATCTCCTTGTGGATCAGCGGCTCGCCGCCGGGAATCGCGACCATTGGCGCGCCGCATTCGTCGGCGGCATCCCAGCACTCCTGGGCCGTCATGCGGCGATTGAGGATCGCATCGGGATAATCGATCTTGCCGCAGCCGACGCAGGCGAGGTTGCAGCGAAATAGCGGCTCCAGCATGAGCACGAGCGGATAGCGTTTGCGGCCAAGCAGTTTCTGCTTGAGCAAATAGCCGCCGATACGCATTTCCTTGAAGAACGGGATGGCCATTACAAGTTTCTTTCTGGGCTTTGAATTCGGGTGGGTCAGCTCGCAGCCAGTTGGGCCGGAAGCCTGAATTCGATGTTTTCCTCGCGGCCCGGCAACACCGACACCTTCACGGGTCCGATCCGCCGCATCGCTTCGATCACGTCATCCACGAGTACCTCGGGCGCCGATGCGCCGGCCGTGACGCCAACCGTCCTGGCATTCTTCAACCATTCCGGATTGAGCTCGCTGCCGTCGGCAATCAGATAACTCGCGACGCCGGCTTCGGTGCCGATTTCGCGGAGCCGGTTCGAGTTCGAGCTGTTGGCAGCGCCCACCACCAAGATCACGTCGACCAGCTTGCTCAAATCCCTTACCGCAGATTGGCGATTCTGTGTCGCATAGCAGATATCCCGGATATCCGGACCTTGAATATCTGTAAAGCGGGCCTGAAGGGCCGCGATGATGTCCTTGGTGTCGTCGACCGACAGGGTGGTCTGGGTGATGTAGGCCACTGGCGTATCCGCCGGCAGCGCCAGCGCCTTAACCTCTTCAACGCTTTGAACCAGCAGCACGGGAGCGGGAACCTGGCCCATCGTGCCCTCGACCTCGGGGTGGCCGGCATGGCCGATCAGGATCAGCGTGCGTCCTTTGCTGATGTAGCGCTTCCCCTGATTGTGAACTTTCGTGACCAGGGGGCAGGTGGCGTTCAGCACCGGAAGGTCGCGCGCCGCGGCCTCTTCCTCGACGCTGCGGGCGACGCCATGGGCGCTGAAAACGGTCACCGCTTTCGGCGGCACCTCGGACAATTCCTCGACGAAGATCGCGCCCTTGTTCTTCAGGCTCTCGACCACGTATTTGTTGTGCACGATCTCATGGCGCACGTAGACGGGCGGGCCGTACTTTTCCAGGGCCCGCTCCACGATCTCGATCGCACGCACCACGCCCGCGCAGAAGCCGCGCGGCTGCGCCAGATAAACTTCCATTGGACGTCCATCACGCAAGTTGCACCAATCCACTTCAAAGTTCCCGACAGCACCCGATACTGACCAACGAGCTGCAATATCCGCACCATCGGTCTTGCGCACGCGGTAGCCGCCCACTCCCCGTTTGGGGCTCCGGCGCATGGAGGCGCAATACTTTGTGTCAAAAAATCGGCAGCAAGGGAAGGCTGAATGAACGTTGGGTTCCCGACAAAATGCATTATGTGGTATTATGGTAGGGTAATCCATTGTGAGCGATATGGCGGCGTGGTGCTCACTCTTTCGTCACTTTCCCGCCTCAACTCCCCGGTTATACCGACCGCCCCACATGATTTTTGCCACGCTCCTCCGCCGTTTACCTCGAACCTTCGCGCGGCGAGAGCCACTCAAACAGCAATAGGTTTCGCCCGGGAACTCCGATAAACAGCGGGCGTTTCCGGCAAGCTGTTAACCGCAGAAAGAAAAGAAGTGCTGCAAAGCGTCGTCGTTGCCATTGTCAGGGCCTGCACCCGGTTTGCCTCCCTCGTCGTCGTTCTCGGGCTCCTGCTGTCGGTGGGAGCGGGCTATTACGCTGCGCGCCACTTCGCCATCAACACCGACATCAATTCGCTGATTGCCCAGAATCTCGACTGGCGCCAGCGCGACCAGCAGTTCGACCGCGCCTTCGACCGCGACGCGACTATCACGGCGGTCGTCGAGGCCAAGACGCCCGAAATGGCGAGCGCGGCGGCGGACGCGCTCTTTGCCAAGCTGAAAGACGACAAGACCAACTTCCAGTCGATGCAGCAGCTCGGCAGCGGCGAGTTCTTCGAGAAGAACGGCCTGTTGTTCCTGCCGACCGAGGAGGTCGGCAAGATTACCGGTCAGTTCGAATCCGCAGCGCCCCTGATCGAGATCATGGCGGGCGATCCCTCGATCCGCGGCCTGACCGGTGCGCTCGAGACCGGACTTGCCGGGGTCAAGCGCGGCCAGGTCAAGCTCGACAGCACGGAACGGCCCTTCAACCTGATCGCGCAGACGGTCGAGACGGTGCTCAACAAGGGCAATGCCAGCTTCTCCTGGCGCGAGCTCGTCAGCGACGAGCCACTGAAGGATTCGGACAAGCGCGCCTTCATCGAGTTCAAGCCGATCCTCGACTACAACGCGCTGGAGCCGGGCAAGGGCGCCACCGATGCAATCCGCAAGGCCGCAGCGGATCTGGATTTCCCCACCAAATACCAGGCGCGGGTGCGGCTGACCGGCCCGGTCCCGATCGCCAACGAGGAATACGCGACCGTCCAGGAAGGCGCCGTCGTCAACGGCATCGGCACCGTCCTCGTCGTGCTGCTCATTCTGTGGCTGGCGCTGCATTCGGCGAAGATCATCTTCGCGGTGTTCGTCAACCTCTTCGTGGGCCTCGCAATCACGACCGCGGCCGGCCTGATGATGGTCGGCTCCCTCAATCTGCTGTCGATCGCGTTTGCGGTGCTGTTCGTCGGTCTCGGCGTCGATTTCGGCATCCAGTACAGCGTCCGTTATCGATCCGAGCGCTACAAGCACGACAATCTCTCGGGCGCGCTGGTGCTGGCGGCCAAGCGCTCGGCGGTGCCGCTGTCGCTCGCGGCGATGGCAACGGCCGCGGGCTTCCTCTGCTTCATGCCGACCGATTACAAGGGCATCTCCGAGCTCGGCCAGATCGCCGGCGTCGGCATGCTGGTGGCGTTCATCTCTTCGATCACCGTGCTGCCGGCGCTGTTGAAGCTGTTGAACCCGCCTGGCGAGCCGGAGCCCGTCGGTTACGCCTTCCTGGCCCCGCTCGATCGCTTCCTCGAAAAGCACCGCGTCCTGATCGTCGGCGGCACGCTGCTGCTGGCGCTCGGCGGCCTGCCGCTGCTCTACTTCATGAAGTTCGACTTCAATCCGATGAATCTGCGCAACCCGCACGCCGAATCCATCGCGACCTTCCTCGACTTGCGCAAGGATCCCAACACCGGCGCCAATGCCATCAACGTGATGACGACGTCGGAGGAGCAGGCAAAGCAGGTCGAAGCCAAGCTGGAGAAGGTGCCCGAGGTGCTGCGGGTGATGTCACTCGACAGCTTCGTGCCGCAGGATCAGCCGCCGAAGCTGAAGCTGCTCGCGCAGGGCGCCAAAGTGCTGAATCCCGCGCTCAATCCCGACCAGATCGATGCGGCGCCCTCCGATCAGGAGAACGTCGAATCCCTGAAATCCTCGGTCGACAATCTGCGCCGGACCGCGGGGGATGCGAAGGGCCCGGGTGCGGTGGCCTCGCGCCGGCTGGCCGACGCGCTCGAGAAGCTCGCCAATTCCGATGAGGCCACGCGCAACAAGGCGCAGGACGTGTTCGTCACGCCGATGAAGATCGTGTTCGACCAGCTCAGGAACGCGATGCAGGCCGAGCCGGTCACCCTGAAATCCCTGCCGCCGGATCTCGTCAGCGCCTGGAAGAGCAAGGACGGCATCATCCGCGTCGAGGCATTGCCCAAGGGCGATCCCAATGACAACGACACCCTGCGCAGATTTGCCGCCGCAGTGCTCGCGGCCGAGCCGACCGCGATCGGCGGGCCGGTCTCGATCCTGAAATCCGGCGACACCGTGGTGAAGGCGTTCATCCATGCCGGCATCTATGCGCTGCTGGTGATCGGCTTGCTCTTGTGGGTCACGTTACGCCGGTTCGTCGACGTGCTGATGACGCTGGTGCCGCTCCTGGTTGCCGGGGCGGTGACGCTCGAGATCTGCGTGCTGATCGGCCTGCCACTCAACTTCGCCAACATCGTCGCATTCCCGCTGCTGCTCGGCGTCGGCGTCGCCTTCAAGATCTATTACGTCGTAGCGTGGCGCTCGGGCAGGACGAACCTTCTCCAGACCAGCCTGACACGCGCGATCTTCTTCAGCGCGCTGACGACGGCGACCGCGTTCGGCAGCCTGTGGCTGTCGAGCCATCCCGGCACATCCAGCATGGGCAAGCTGCTCGCACTCTCCCTGGTGACGACGCTTGCCGCCGTGCTGCTGTTCCAGCCGGCCCTAATGGGCAAACCCCGCAATCTCAGGGAGTAGGCAGATGTCGCCGATCGGGTCGGCGGCGCCCTTCTGACCGGCCTTGGCTGCGCCGGCGGCTTTCGGAGCAGCGGGGGCAGGTGCTGTGGCGCCCGTCGTTCCCTGGGCCTTCGGTGCCGCGCCACCGGACTTCGGCGCGCCCCTGGCCATGGCGTTGGCGGGGCTCAAGGGGATCGGCGGACCAACCCGGGTCCAGGTCTCGCCCCCGCAGAGGAAGCCCATCACGCAGCCCTTGATTTCGAGCTGGTCGGTACCGGCCGGCGTGATGGTTGCGCTGTAGAGCTGGCCGTCCTTCGCGTTGTAGACCTGTCCCTCCCACTGATCGACGCCGGGCTTCTTCTTCATGTCGATCAGGGTCGCCATGCCCAGCGTCGGCCTGTTCTTTTTTGATACATCCGGGTTGTTCTCGTCGCGGCCGCCAGGCTGCTTTTCCCAGGACACGGCACCCCACATGCTGCCGTTGCATTGGGCGACACGAATGTTGGCGACGCCGTCGGCGACCCGCCAGTCGCCGGTCGGGTCTGCGGCCAGCGCGGGGGTCGGACAGGTGTAACCGGCAGCCAGTATTATTCCGGTGTAAAGGGCTAAACGCATGATAGTTCCTTGGCAGTGCAACATCGCTTAAAGCTGTGCTTGCGAAGATGGTCCGAAAAAGGGCAAAAGGCCGCACAGAGCGTTTTCGATAGCGGTCCGTTTTCAGTTGACGAGACGGCCCTCAACCGAAGTATGTAGCGGATGCACAGTCCAAATCCAGACATGTCTGAGCTCTTCGCGGACCGTCAGGCCCAGCGCAGCGCCCTGCATAATCGGTATCTGAACGAGCAGTTCGTTCGGGTTCTGAAGACCATCGGATACGATGTCGGGTTCCAGAAAGGGCAGGGGCAGTACCTCTATGATCGCGACGGCGCGCGCTATCTCGACCTCTTGTCCGGGTTCGGCGTGTTTGCGATCGGGCGCAATCATCCCGTGATGCGTGAGGCGCTCAAGAGCGTGCTCGATGCGGACCTGCCCAATCTCGTCCAGTTCGATGTCTCGGTGCTCGCCGGCGTGCTTGCCGAGCGGCTTTTGAAGTACGTCCCTTATCTCGACAAGGCGTTCTTCGCCAATTCCGGCGCAGAATGCGTCGAAGCAGCGATCAAGTTCGCGCGCGGCGCGACCGGCCGCCCCGGCATCGTCTATTGCGCCCACGGCTATCACGGCCTGACCTATGGCGCGCTGTCGCTCACGGGCGATTCGAACTTCCGCACCGGATTCGAGCCGCTGCTGCCGGGCTGCACCCCGATCCCGTTCAACGATCTGGCCGCGCTCGAAAAGGCGCTGGCCTCGCGCGAGGTCGCAGCCTTCGTCGTCGAGCCGATCCAGGGCAAGGGCGTCAACATGCCCACCGATGAGTTCCTGCCCGGCGCGGCCGCGCTCTGCAAGAAATACGGCACGTTGTTCGTCGCCGACGAGATCCAGACCGGCATGGGCCGCACCGGCCGCTTCCTTGCGGTCGAGCACTGGAACGTCGAGCCCGACATGGTGCTACTGTCGAAATCGCTGTCGGGCGGCCACGTCCCAGTCGGCGCGGTGCTGACGCGCAAGAGCATCTTCGACAAGATCTTCAACCAGATGGATCGTGCGGTGGTGCACGGCTCCACCTTCTCCAAGAACGACCTCGCCATGGCTGCGGGCATCGCCACGCTTGACGTCATGGAGTCCGACAAGCTGATCGAGTCCGCCGCCAAGCGCGGCGCCGAGCTGCGCCTCGCGCTGACGCGCATGGTGCCCGGCTACGAGCTGATGAAGGAAGTCCGCGGCAAGGGGCTGATGATCGGCGTCGAGTTCGGCCCGCCGAAGTCGCTGCGCCTTCGCGCTTCCTGGAACGTACTGGAGACCGCCAACAAGGGCCTGTTCTGCCAGCTCATCACGGTGCCGCTGTTCAAGGATCACAAGATTCTGACCCAGGTCGCCGGCCACGGCAGCCACACCATCAAGCTGCTGCCGCCGCTCACCATCACCGAGGAAGACTGCACCTGGATCGAGCGCGCCTTCGACGACGTCATCGCCGGCAGCCACAAGGTCCCCGGCGCGATCTGGTCGCTCGGCAAGACCTTGGTCGACAATGCGGTGCGACGGTCGGCGTAGTTTCGCCGATCCGTCTCAACGTGGCGAGACCCTCTATCCCTCGACATTCGCCTTCATCGCCGCCTCGAACCTGTCGACGAACTCGGCGAGCTCGTCGGCGCCGAGATCGCTGACGGCCCAGAAGTTCAGGCCGCGATTGCCCCAACGGCGGCAGTTGAAGCCCTGCATGGTTTCGGTCTTTGGCGCGCGATATTCCGCGTTCGATGTCTGCGACACGAACAGGTTGATGACGTGCTGCCGGCGCCGGTAGACCACGGCACCGATGGCGCGCGCATCGATATAGTCGAGGCGGCCGCCGACGAGCGTGAAACCCTGCGCGGTGAGGTCGATCACGGGCGGGGCGACGTCGAGCTTGCCGTTGAACCATGGCTTGACGGTGTGCTGGTCGGTGGAAATCACGTCGGTAAGGTGACCGGCTTGGAGCGAGCGCAGATGCGCGGAGACGACCTCCGACAGGATGCGCTGCTGGTCGTCCTGGCGCAGCACCACCGCGACGACGCCCGAAGCAGCAAGCGCGGAGACGGCTGAGCCCATTGCAAAGCCGCGCAGCACGGAGCGGCGGCTTGGTTGTTGGCGCTGCGGCTCGGGCAACGAGGCCTCGATCCGGCTGCGCAGGCTTGCGGGCGCGGTGTAGCGCAAATTGGCGTCGGCGAGCGCGCGCTGCATGTCGCGCTGCGCGGCGAACTCCGCAGCGCAACCCGGGCAGCTTGCGATGTGGGCTTCGACCTCGCGCGCATGGCCCGCGTCGAGCTCATTGTCGAGCAGCGCGTGAAGCAGGTTCCTTGCTTCGTCGCAAGTCATCTTGAGTGCTCCTCTTCCACATTCCAGGCCGCGCGCAGCATGGCGCGGGCGCGGGCGAGGCGGGACATCACGGTACCGATGGGCGCGCCGACGACCTCGGCGATTTCACGGTAGGAAAGATTGTTGATCTCCCGCAGCACGAAGGTTTCCTTGAACGGTTCGGCGAGCGCGTCGATCAGCTTGCGGATCGCGCCGGCATCGCGGCTGCGCAGCACTTCGGTTTCCGGGCTTGCCTCGCTCTCCTGCCAGATCGGTGTCTGCTCGGCGGCGCCGGGCGTCTCCTCGATCGCGCTGTGCGAATGCGCGCGCCGCGTATATTCTGCGTTGCAGACGTTGCGCAGGATCGCGAACAGCCACGGCTTCATCGCCGGTCCATGATAGCTGTCAAAGTGCTTCAGCGCGCGCAGATAGCACTCCTGCACCGCGTCCTCGGCGTCGGCGACATCGCGCAAGAGATAGCGCGCGAGCGTGTAGACGTCGTCGAGATAGGGCAGCGCCGCTTCGCGGAAGCGCTGCGCCTTCTGCAAATCGTCGCTGCCGGGCATCGCGCCTCGCTTTGCCTTTTGCTTTGCTACTTCTTTTGCCGTGATCGAATAGGTCTGAGCCCGGCCGGCGTGGGACAACCGGCCGGGCAAGACGTGGGTGCCTCGGTTGGAGATGTTACTCAACCTTGATCATCCCCGTCATGTGCGGATGCAACGAGCAAAAATATTTGTAGTCGCCCGCATTGGTGAAGGTGAACGAGAACTTGTCCTCGGTGTCCAGGGTCTTGGATCTGAACTTGCCGGCCGACACCACGGTGTGCGGGATGTCGTCCCTGTTGGTCCAGGTCACGGTGGTGCCGACCTTGATCGTGAGCTCGGCCGGCTGGAAAACGAAATTGTCGATATGCACCTCCCTCTCGTCGGCGCGGGCAGCTGTTGTGGGCAACAGGATGGCCGCGGCCAAAGCGAGACCGAAGTCGACACCGAAGTCGCGCCGATTGAGTGTCTTCATGATCAGCTTTTCTCTCAGCCCTGGAGCGGCGTGTCGATGATGGCGAGGCGCTGCTCGTTCTGCTTGAAGTTGATGCTGGCAACGCCAAGCATGGAGCGGAGCCTGGCGTTATCGACCTTCATCGGTCCTGGTGAGGGAGCGGCCCCCGGCGCAGGCTGCGGGAAGGCGGTCGAGCGCGCAGTGTGGAAAGTGACGTTGCCCTCGACCTTCTGCATCACCTGATGGATGTGGCCGTTGAGCACCGTGACCGAGCCGAAGCCCTTGACGTATTCCAGCGCTCGGCCGCCGTCTTCGGTGCCCCAGCCCCATTCGGGATAGACGGTCCAGAGCGGGATGTGCGCGAACAGCACGACCGGAGTCGATTTTGACTTGCCGCGCAGATCGTCCTCGAGCCAGGCGAGCTGCTCGGCGCCGAGATTGCCGAGGCCGCCGGCCTTGAGGTCGACGACGTTGACGAGGCCGATGAAGTGCACGCCGCCGGCGTCGAACGAGTACCAGCCGTGCCCCTTGGTGCCATGGCCGTAGCGCTCGCGATAGAGTTTCACCTCCTCGTCGATGAAGTCGTGCTCGCCCGGCACGTAATGCACGTCGAGCTTGGTTTGCGAGATGATGCGCTCGGCATTGTCGAATTCGGCGGCCTTCGACAGATGCGTGATGTCGCCGGTGTGGATCATGAAGGACGGCTTGACCGGCATCGCGTTGATCTTGCTCACGGCTTCCTCCAGCGTGCCGAGCGCGTTGGGATTGGCCGGCTTGTCGAATCCGACATGGCTGTCGCTGATCTGGAGGAAGGTCATGCCGGGCGCGGCCGCGGTAGCAGCTTGCGCAGTATCGATGATGCCGAGCGAGCGCGGCACGCCGCCGGTGATGGTCCAGAGCACCCCGGTGCCGGCCCAGGTCATGCATTCCAGCACCCTGCGGCGGCTGACGCCGTCGTCCCCGTGATCGTGTCCGCTCATCGCGCATCTCCTCTCGCCCGGAATTGGGCTTCGGGAAGGTGATCGGGGGAGGCAGGGTCTTATTCCCGAATGCGATGACGATTTCGTGAGGGGGAGATTCTCGTGTCCCGGACGCAATGCAGCACCTTTTGGTGATGCGTTGCAGAGCCGGGACCCTGAAAGCCGCGCGGTACGCTGTGAGATGGGCCCCGGCTCGGCGGCGCATCTGCGCCGCGTCCGGGCACGAGACTTACTTTGAAAAATCTCTCACGGCTTGCACCACGGCCGCCGGCACTTCCTGCGCCACGCAATGCCCGGCATCATCGAAGACCAACGTGCTGACGCGCGGAAGCAGCGATACGGCGCGCGCCGCCATTTCCTTATAGATGAGCCCCGACTTCGCGGCCGTCGTGACGCGCACCGGGCAGTCGATCTCGGTGAGCGAGGTAAACGGATTGCCGCGGGCATCGCCAAGATAAACCTGCTCCATCGCTTCGTAGATCGGACGCAGGATTGCCGACTCGATCTCCGGCGTGCAGCAGAGCTTTACCCGGCCGTCGTCGAGCGGCACGAAGCCGTGGCGCACGTAAGCCCAAAGCGACGTCTCGGTCCAATCCGCAAATGCCGGCGCCGCGCGGTAGCGCGCGAAGACGGCCTCAGCGTTCTCGAATTCGGCCCGTCGCCGCAGCGTGCCGTGCACGCGGGAAAGGGATTCGTCGCTCAATGCGCCGGAGCGCGCCGCGCGCGGGTCCATCACGGTCGGCTCCATCACGAACAGGCGCGTGAAGCATCCGGGATGAAGTTTTGCCGCGAGCAGTAGGTCGGTCGCACCAGCACTGTGGCCGATGCCATAGACGTCGCGCAGCTCGAGTGTCTCGATCACCCGGCACACGTCATCGGCGTAATCCAGGAAGTGATAGGCGCCGGGCTTGTGGCTGGCGCCGTGGCCGCGCCGGTCGAGCGCATAGACGGTGTAGGTCGATGCAAGCTCGCGCGCGACCTCGTCCCAGACGTCAGCGACGAAGCCAGTGCCATGCAGGAGCAGGGCAGGTGGTTTCCCGCTCTCGCCCCATTGCAACATGGCGATCTGCGCGTCGGCTGGGCCGATTGAAAAGCGGTACGGATTGATCATGGTGGCCGGATGCTACTTCGCATCCTCCAAAATCATCGCCGCACCTTTCTCCGCGATCATCGCGGTCGGCGTGTTGGTGTTGCCCGAGGTGATGGTCGGCATGATCGAGGCATCGACGATGCGGAGACCGCCGAGGCCGTAGAAGCGCAGGCGTTCGTCGACCACCGCCATCGGATCGTTCGCCGCGCCCATCTTCGCGGTGCCGACGGGATGGAAGATGGTGGTGCCGATGTCGCCGGCAGCCTTCGCAAGCGAGGCATCGTCGTCGCCGACGGAGGGGCCGGGCAGATATTCGATCGGGCGGTATTTTGCCAGCGCCTTCTGCTGCATCAGGCGTCGCGTGGTGCGGATGGCGTCGGCGCCGACCTGGCGATCGTCGTCGGTCGACAGGTAGTTCGGCGCAATGATCGGCTTCTCGTCAGGCGTTGCCGAGCGCACCCGCACGGTGCCGCGAGAGGTCGGTTGGAGATTGCACGCGCTCACCGTGATCGCGGGGAAGCGGTGCAGGGGATCGCCGAACTTGTCGAGCGACAGCGGCTGCACGTGAAACTGGATGTTGGCGCGTGCGCGCGTCGCATCGGAGCGCGTGAAGATGCCGAGCTGCGATGGCGCCATGGTCAGCGGCCCGCGGCGGCGGAACGCGTAGTCGAGCCCCATCAGGCCGCGGCGAAACAGGTTGTAATAGGTCTCGTTCAGCGTGCGCACCCCTTCGACCTTGTAGATCGCGCGCTGCTGGAGGTGATCCTGCAAGTTGCGCCCGACGCCGGGCCGGTCCACGACGATGTCGATGCCGAGCGGCGAAAGCCAGTCGGCGGGGCCGATGCCGGAGCGATGCAGCACCTGCACCGAGCCGATCGAGCCGGCCGAGAGGATCACCTCGCGCTTGGCGCGCGCCTCGATGATCTCGCCGTTCTGGATGAAGCGCACGCCGACGGCGCGACCCTGCTCGATGATCAGGCGGTCGACCAGCACATGCTTTTCCAGCCGCAGATTGGGACGGTTCAGCGCGGGCTTGAGGAAGCCGCGCGCCGACGACCAGCGCCGGCCGCGCTTCTGGTTGACGTGGAAATAGCTGGTGCCTTCGTTGTCCCCGGTGTTGAAGTCCGGGATGCGCTTGATGCCCATCTCCTCGGCGGCGTCCCCAACGGCGTCGAGAATGTCCCACGACAGCCGCGGCGCCTCGATGCGCCAGCCGCCTCCTGTGCCATGATGCTCGCTCGGCCCAAGGAAATGATCCTCCAGCCGTTTGAACAGCGGCAGCACGTCGTCATAGCCCCAGCCGGTCAGCCCGAGCTGGCGCCAATGGTCGTAGTCGGCAGCCTGCCCGCGCATGGAGATCATGGCGTTTATCGCCGAGCAGCCGCCGATCACCTTGCCGCGGGGATAGGCGAGCGCGCGGCCGTTCAAGCCCGGCTCGGCTTCCGTCTTGAACATCCAGTCCGAGCGCGGATTGCCGATCGCGAAGAGATAGCCGACCGGGATGTGGAACCAGATCCAGTTGTCGTCGCCGCCGGCTTCGAGGATGAGGACGCGGTTGTTGCGATCGGCCGACAGCCGGTTCGCGACAATACATCCCGCCGTGCCGGCTCCGACGATAATGTAGTCAAACTCACCTTCGAGCCGTCTTGGCATTCTGCGTCCATCCCAACAGGCGTCATGCCAGGGCTTGTCCCGGCCATCCACGCGCTTTCTGTCGTAATAGTCGGACGTAGATGGCCAAGACAAGCTGGCTAAAAGCCCGGCCATGACGAAAGGACAGGTTACCTTCGATCCACGGGAGTTAGGTGGACCGGCGCTTGCATGGTAGGACAATCCTGTGTTCCCAAAAAAGCTTGAGATGCTCCATGCCTATCGTGAACCGCGTCGCCGACCTCCAACCCGATATTCAGGCCTGGCGCCGGGACATCCATCAGCATCCGGAGCTGCTGTACGAGGTTCACCGCACCGCAGCATTCATCGCTGACCGCCTGCGCGAGTTCGGCTGCGATGAGGTCGTGACTGGCCTCGGCCAGACCGGCGTGGTCGGCGTCATCAAAGGCAGCAAGCCGGCCGGCGACGGGCTCAAGGTGATCGGCCTGCGCGCCGACATGGATGCGCTCCCGGTCGAGGAGCAGACCAACCTGCCTTACGCCTCGAAGAACCCGGGCAAGATGCACGCCTGCGGCCATGACGGCCACACCGCGATGCTGCTGGGCGCGGCGCGCTACCTGGCCGAGACCCGCAACTTCGCCGGCGATGCCGTGGTGATCTTCCAGCCGGCCGAGGAGGGCGGCGCCGGCGGCGAGGCCATGGTCAAGGATGGCCTAATGGAGCGTTTCGGCATCGAGCAGGTCTATGGCATGCACAACGGCCCGGGCATCCCGATCGGCTCGTTTGCGATCCGGCCGGGACCGATCATGGCGGCGACCGACGAGGTCGACATCCTGATCGAGGGCGTCGGCGGCCATGCCGCGCGTCCGCACAAATGCGTGGACTCCGTGCTGGTCGGTGCACAGGTGATCACTGCCCTGCAATCGATCGTCGCGCGCAGCGTCGATCCCTTGGAATCGGCCGTGATCTCGATCTGCGAGTTCCACGCCGGCAATGCCCGCAACGTCATTCCGCAAACGGCGACGCTGAGGGGCACTATCCGCACGCTGTCGCCGGAGGTGCGCCAGCTGGTCGAGAAGCGCGTCCGCGAAGTTGTGGCCGGCGTGGCGCAGATCACCGGCGCCAAGATCGATCTGCGCTACAAACGCAATTATCCGGTGGTGAACAACCACGCCGCGGAGACCGAGGTGGCAACGCGCATCGCCAAGCAGGTCGCAGGCGATGCCAACGTGCACGAGATGCCGCCGCTGATGGGCGGCGAGGATTTTGCCTATATGCTGGAAGCGCGGCCTGGAGCGTTCATCTTCTGCGGCAACGGCGACAGCGCCGGCCTGCATCACCCCGCCTACAATTTCGACGACGAGGCGATCGTCTTCGGTACGTCCTACTGGGTGAAGCTGGTGGAGGAGCAGCTGGCGGCGTCTTAAGGCTTCTGAGTCGTCATTCCGGGATGGTCCGCAGGACCAGACCCGGAATCTCGAGATTCCGGGTTCGGCTCTTCGAGCCGTCCCGGAATGACAATCTTGAATGCAAATGGCCGGGCTAAGCCCGGCCATCCGCATTTATGGAGTGTCGTTCTTCTCAGAAGATCCGCGAGAAGATCACGTAGAGCGTGGCCGACAACATGATCGCGCAGGGCAGCGTCAGCACCCAGGCCATCAACAGGTTGCGGATGGTCGACCATTGCAGGCCCGAGCCGTTGGCCGCCATGGTGCCGGCGACGCCGGACGACAGCACGTGAGTGGTCGAGACGGGCAGGCCGAACACGTCGGCGGCGCCGATCGTGGCGGCGGCCACGAGCTCGGCCGAGGCTCCCTGCGCATAGGTGAGATGGCTTTTGCCGATCTTCTCGCCGACGGTGATGACGATGCGCTTCCAGCCGATCATGGTGCCGAGGCCGAGCGCGATGGCGACGGCGATCTTCACCCAGGTCGGGATGAACTTCGTCGCAGCGTCGAGCGAGCCCTTGTAGGTGTTGAGCACCGCGATCTCGTCCTTGTTGAGATCGTTCGCCTTGTCCTTCATCAGGAAGCGGATCGCTTCGGAGGTCAGGTACATGTCGTTGCGGGTGTTGCCGACGGCTTCGGCGGGTACCTTGCTCAGCGTGCCGTATCGAGCGACCTGATCGCCGACGTCCTTCACCAGCACGGCGAGCGAGGGATAGGTACCATCGTTGAGCTCGTGCAGGGCGATGTATTGCGTCACCGCCGGGCGGGGATCGCCGATGATGCTGTGGCCGGCGCCTTTCGCCGAGATCACCTTGGAGGCAGCTTCGGAGGCCTTCTGGAACTGGGCGACCTGAGATTCCGGCAGCGCCCGGTTGAGGGCGTAAGCCGTCGGCACGGTGCCGATCAGGATCAGCATGATCAGGCCCATGCCCTTCTGGCCGTCATTGGAGCCGTGGGCGAAGCTGACGCCGGTACAGGTCAGGATCAGTAGGCCCCGGATCCAGAGTGGCGGCGCCTTGTTGCCCTCAGGTGCCGCGTACAGAGACGGATTGCGCACGATGAACTTGAGCAGCAGCAGCAGCACGGCGGCGCAAATGAAGCCGAACAGCGGCGAGAGCAGCAGCGCGTAACCGATCTCGGTCGCCTTGCTCCAGTCCACGCCCGAGGTGCCGTCGCGGCCGCGCATGACGGCGTTGGCGACGCCGACGCCGATGATCGAGCCGATCAGCGTGTGCGAGGACGAGGCGGGCAGTCCGAAGAACCAGGTGCCGAGATTCCACAGGATCGCGGCGATCAGAAGCGCGAACACCATGGCGAAACCGGCGCTGGAGCCGACCTGGAGGATCAGCTCGACCGGCAGCAGCGAGACGATGCCGAATGCGACCGCGCCGGAGGACAAGAGCACGCCGAGGAAGTTGAAGAAGCCCGACCACATCACCGCGACTTCGGCCGGCAGCGAATGGGTGTAGATCACGGTGGCCACCGCATTGGCGGTGTCGTGGAAGCCGTTGACGAACTCGAAGCCGAGCGCGATGAGGAGCGCGACGAATAGGAGGATGTAGGGCAGGTAGGTCGTCACCCGCGTGCCAGTCGCGTTGATGTCGACATAGATGCTGTAGGCGACGAACAGCGCGCCCGCGGCGAGGATGCCGAAGAACAGGATCAGCGTCAGCGGATTGAAGCCCTTGTCGAGATTTGGCCGCGACGCCGGCTGGACGGGCGCGCGATCTGTTACCGCGCGGTCGAATGCTACATCGGTCATCTCTGGACGCCCCTTAACCTTCAGGTAAGGGTATTGTCCGCGATGGATTTGAAGGCTGAATGACAACCAAGGCGTGAAAGCCGCCTTCCTGCCAGTATTTAAGCAGCCCGTGCAGCCTTCTTCTGCAAGCCGGCCGCGATCTTCAAATCTTCGACAAAGCGCTGATATTCCAGCACCTTGGCCTCGGGATCGGGCAGCCGCAGCAGATAAGACGGGTGCACCGTCACCAAAGCCTTGCGCCCGTCGGGAAGGTCGATCAACCGGCCTCGGTTTTTGCCGATGGGCGTGATCTTGCCGAACACGCTTTGCGCGGCGGTGGCGCCCATCGCGACGACGAGATCGGGCTGAACGGCCGCCAGCTCCCGCTCATACCATTGCCGGCACGCCCGGATCTCCGGCGTATTCGGCTTCTGGTGCAGGCGGATCTTGCCGCGCGGCACGAATTTGAAGTGCTTGACGGCATTGGTGACATAGACCTTCTTGCGATCGACGCCGGCTTCCTCCAGCGCGCGATCGAGCATCTGGCCGGCCGGGCCGACAAAGGGATGGCCGGCGAGGTCTTCCTTGTCGCCGGGCTGCTCGCCGACCAGCATGATGTTGGCGGACTTCGGGCCTTCGCCGAACACGGTTTGGGTCGCGTCCTTGTAGAGATGGCAGGCGCGGCAATGCGCGGCCTCCTCGCGAAGCGCGTCGAGATCGTCGGTTGTGGTCTTGCGTTTCATCGGAGCCTCCGGCCGCTTCTGAGGCTTGTGCGGATCGGTTGCGGCATTGGCGATCATGGCGCCGGTCATGCGCTCGGCATCCTCGATCAAGGGCTTAATGATCGAAGCCTCGGGCAGGTTCCTCCAGTATTTCTTCGGCATCTCGGCCTGCATCGCCTTCACCTTGAGGCGGGCCGGATTGAAGATGCTGGCATAGTAGCGCCGCCAGGTTTCCTCCAGCCGGTCTTCGCCGGGCGCCTCGCTCTTGCTGACGCCCGGCGTGAACGAGAGTGCGTGGCCATCCCAATGCGCGCAGAGGTCGGGCGTCAGGATCGACCAGGGCATGTCGGCAAAGCGCTTGGCGAAAAATGGCGCGGCGAGCTCGACGATGTGATGTTCCGGCTCGAACCAGGCGACGTAATGAGCCTGGCGTTCCCTGCCGATTTCGCGGAAGCGCACGAAGGCATGCATCTTGTGCTCGTCGCGGTAGACTGCCTTCGCCATGGCCGTGACTTGCGCGACATCGGGATCGGTTGCGACCTCGATGAGATCGTGATTGTCCTTCAGCCGAAACAGCAGGCGATAGAGGATCGCAAAGCGTTCGCGGTCGCGGTGCAGGATTGCTGCTTTGGCCAGTTCGACGAATTTGCCTGATACGTTGAAGGTGCCGTCGTTCACTTCGAGGATCGGAGATGGCGAAGACGGGGCGAACAGCTCGGCTTCGCCGCCTTGCACAGTCCAGGTGACATCGCTGGGCGGCACGTGGTGAAGCACGAGACTCCGCGCGGCTTTGCGCCAGCCGTCGAAATCGGTTTCGTTGTCGAGGATGATGAACTGCATCAGAAGCCAAACCCCAGTTGCGTTGCCTTTGGTTTGAACCGTTCGATCAGCCGCGCCTCATCGAGGCGGTGTGGCGGCGGCCGGTGATCGCTGAGGACGATGAACGGCAGCGCCTTGTGCCGGGGCACATGCAGCCGCGCGAGATCGGCGAGGCGGATCGTTGTCGTGCGCCGTGTCGCGATGATGCGTTCGACTGCTTTGGTGCCGAAGCCCGGCACGCGCAGCAATTCCTCGCGGCTGGCGCGGTTGACGTCGAGCGGAAAGCGGTCGCGGTGGCGCAGCGCCCAGGCGAGCTTTGGATCGATCTCGAGCGGCAGCATCGCGCTGTCGTCGACGATCTCGCCGACGTCGAAGCCGTAGAACCGCATCAGCCAGTCGGCCTGGTAGAGCCGGTGCTCGCGCAGCAGCGGCGGCTGCACCAGCGGCAAAGCGCGGCTGGCGTCGGGGATCGGGCTGAACGCGGAATAATAGACGCGTCGCAGGCGGTAGGCGCCGTAGAGATTGGCGCTGCTGTGGAGAATGGTGTGATCGGAGGCCGTGTCGGCGCCGACGATCATCTGCGTGCTTTGCCCAGCCGGCGCAAAGCGCTGCGGCTTGGCCTTCGTTTTCGCGCTGCGGCCTTCCTCGGCTTCGTCGAGCTTGAGCCGCAGCCGGCCCATGGTGCGACGGATTGCGCGCACGTCCTTCTCCGGCGCGAATTGCTTAAGGCTCGTCTCTTGCGGCATCTCGATGTTGATGGAGAGACGGTCGGCATATTGGCCGGCTGCTGCGATCAGCGCATCGTCGGCTTCGGGAATGGTCTTGAGGTGGATGTAGCCGCGGAAGTGATGCTCCTCGCGCAGTTTTCGCGCGACGCTGACCACTTGCTCCATTGTGTAATCGGGGCTGCGGATGATGCCGGAGGAGAGAAACAGGCCCTCGATGTAATTGCGCCGGTAGAAGTCGAGCGTCAGCTTGACGACCTCGTCGATGGTGAAGCGGGCGCGTGCTACGTTCGAGGAGGCGCGGTTGACGCAATAGAGGCAATCGTAATTGCAGGCATTGGTCAGCAGCACCTTGAGCAGGGAGATGCAGCGTCCATCCGGCGCGTAAGAATGGCAGATGCCCATGCCCGGCGCGGTCGAGCCCATGCCCTTGCCGTCGCTGGAATCCCGCTTCTCGGTGCCGCTGGAGGCGCAGGATGCGTCGTACTTGGCAGCATCCGCCAGGATTTCCAGCTTGCGTTGTACGTCCATGTTTGAATCCCTTTGATTCCACTCATGAATCCCAAAGCGCGCCAATTCGATTGACTCCCAGGGCGGCGTTAGCTTTATATTAGAACATATCATGAACAAATGAGCCAGCCGCTGGTTCTCTTTTTGAGAGCCACCGGCAATCACCCCTGAAGGAGCGGCGAGCATGAGCGGCGCACGCAGAAGCGCGCTTGCGACCTTGCGCAGCCAGATCGAGCGCATCGAGACGGCGGAGGTCGTGCATCAGCGCGATCGCATCACGCTCGGCCACAGCGAGGCGGACAGCGCGCTGAAGGGCGGGCTCGCACGTGCGGCGATCCATGAGGTGTTTTGTGAGGGCCGGCAGGGGACGTCCGCAACGGGCTTTGTCATGGGGCTTGCGGGCCGCGTCTCGGCGCACCGGCCGTTGCTATGGGTGCGGCAGGATTTTTCGGAAATCGAAACCGGCGCGCTGTCGATGAGCGGGCTCGCCGAGTTCGGTCTCGATCCGCGCCGCGTGGTGATGGTGCGCGGCGCTGATGTCGAGAGCGCACTGCGCACCTCAGCCGACGCGCTCGCCTGCGATGCGCTGGGGGCTGTGGTGCTCGAGCTCTGGGGCGAGACCAGGCAGTTCGATCTCGTGGCGAGCCGCAAGCTGACGCTGGCCGCGCAAGCTTCCGGCGTCACCGGGCTCTTGCTGCGCATGGCGGCGCAGCCGCTGCCCTCGACCGCGGAAACACGATGGATGCTGCGCGCAGCGCATTCACCGCCGGGCCCGGTGTCGAGTGCCTGGGGCGCGCCGCGCTTCGATGCCGAGCTCTTGCGCAATCGTCATGGCCCATGTGGCCGGTGGATCATGGAATGGAAATGTGATGAGTGCCAGTTCAGTGAGCCGTCGACGTATTCTCAGCCTGTGGCTGCCGCGCCTGCCCATCGACCGGATTCAGCGGTTCTTTGGGAACGTCGGACTGCATAAGAGCAATGATCCAAGCATCGTCGTCATCAAGGACAACAATGCGCTGGTGATCCATGCGCTCGACGAGGCCGCCGAGCGCCTCGGCCTGTATATCGGCCAGCCCTTGGCCAATGCGCGGGCGATGTGTCCGGACCTGAAAGTGTTCGACGCCGATATCGTCGCCGATGCGAAGACGCTCAGCGATGTCGCGGACTGGTGCGACCGCTTCACACCGCTGGTGGCGCTCGATCCGCCGCACGGCCTGTTCCTGGACATCACCGGCTGCGCGCATCTGTTCGGTGGTGAGGCCGCGTTGTTGCGGACGTTGGTTCGCGCATTGGCCCGGCAGGGGTTTGCCATCAGCGCGGCGATCGCCGGCACCTCGATCTGCGCACGCACGCTGACGCGGCAGGCCACGGGCACCATCGTGGCCGATGGCGAGGAGGCGGCGGCGATCAGCCGATTTCCGATTTCCGCGCTCGGTGCAGGTGAAGTCATCACCACAGGCTTGCGTCGCGCCGGTTTGAAGACTATCGGCGACGTCGCCTCGCGCTCGCCGAGCGAGATCACGGCGCGGTTCGGCGCCCGGTTCTCCACGCTGCTGGCGCATGCGCTGGGGCAGGGCGATGCGCCGATCAACCCGCGAAAACCGCTGCCCGACTACATCGTGGAAAAACGTTTCGCCGAGCCGATCGCGACCGACACCATGATCGCGATGACGCTGTCGCGGCTTGCCGACACGTTGATCGCATCCATGGAGAAGCAGGGCAAGGGCGCGCGACGCCTGGAAGCCGCGTTCTTCCGCACCGATGGCGTGGTGCGCGCAATCACGGTCGAGACCGGGCGTCCGGTGACGCGCAGCGCGGTGATCGACCGGTTGTTTCGCGAGCGTCTCGATGCGCTCGCCGACCCGCTCGATCCCGGCTTCGGCTTTGACATGGTGCGGCTGTCGGCGAGCCGTACAGAAATCGTGGTGCAGGAGCAGCGCGATCTCGATGCCCATGTCCACGACAATGACGAGCTTGCTGCACTGATCGACCGCATTGCCGCGCGTATCGGCGGCAAGCGCGTCGTCGTGCACCTGCCGCAGGACACCCATATCCCTGAATGCGCGGTTGTCGCCGCGCCGGCGCAGCATCATCTCGCCGCCGCCATGCAGGCGGAATGGCCTGCGCGGGCCGAGAACGAGCCGCCGCTGCGTCCCTTGCGGCTGTTCGACAAGCCGGAGCCGATCAAGGTGCCGTTCGCGACCGTGCCGGACGGCCCGCCGCATCAATTCACCTGGCGCCGCGCGCTGCATGCGGTGGTGCGGGTGGAAGGGCCCGAGCGCATCGCGATGGAATGGTGGCGGCAGGACGGCAAGCAGCTCACGCGGGATTATTTCCGCATCGAGGATGCCGAAGGCCTGCGCTTCTGGATCTTTCGCGACGGTCTTTATGAGGGGGAGGTGTTCGACGACGACGGCAAACCCGCTTCTCCCGGCTGGTATGTGCACGGTCTCTTCGCATGAATACGCCTGCCTATGCCGAGATCGGCATCACCACCAATTTTTCCTTCCTGGGCGGCGGCTCGGATCCGCGCGCCTATGTGCATCAGGCCAGCATCCTCGGCATTCCCGCGATCGGCATTGCCGATCACAACACGCTGGCCGGCGTGGTGCGCGCCTACAAGGAGCTCGACAATGCCGAGGTGCTGCACAAGCCGAAACTCCTGATCGGCGCGCGCATCGTCTTCATCGACGGCACGCCGGACATTCTGGTCTATCCGCGTGACCGCGCGGCCTATGGTCGGCTGTGCCAGCTTCTCACAAAGGGCAAGCGCGGCGACGACATCACGCGGATCGAGAAGGGCGAGTGTCGTCTTACCTTCGCCGACCTCCTCGAGTTTTCGGAAGGCCAGCTCCTGGTCCTGACGCTGCCGCAT
Source organism: Bradyrhizobium sp. 147 (assembly GCF_023073935.1). Lineage (NCBI taxonomy): Bacteria > Pseudomonadati > Pseudomonadota > Alphaproteobacteria > Hyphomicrobiales > Nitrobacteraceae > Bradyrhizobium > Bradyrhizobium sp. 147. Next base: position 37,750 of record NZ_JADPKL010000042.1, read on the forward strand.
CGTTTCGAACCCGCGCAGGCGCTGGATGTTCTTGCAAAACTCAAGGACAGCCGGGCCGAGGGCGTGTGGCTGGCGGCGAGCCTGATCTATCGCGGCGACGACCGGCGCCGGCTGACGCGGCTCGATGATCTCGCGGCAAAAGCAAGAGTGCCGTTGCTCGCGACCAACGAGGTGCTCTATCATCATCCCGCGCGCCGTCCTCTCCAGGACGTGCTGACCTGCATCCGGGAAAAGACCACGATCGAGGCGGTCGGACGGAAGCTGGAAGCCAACGCCGAGCGGTTCTTGAAGGCGCCGCAGGAGATGTCGCGGCTGTTCCGCGATTTCCCCGAGGCGATCGCGGAGACCATGCGCTTTGCCGACGCAATCGACTTCTCGCTCGATCAGCTCAAATACCAATATCCGGACGAGCCGGTGCCGCCGGGCAAGACCGCGCAAGGTCATCTTGAGGATCTGACCTGGGCCGGTGTCGACAAATATTTCGGCGGCGTCACCAAAATCGACGAGAAACTGTACGCTACGCTGAAGAAAGAGCTCGCGCTGATTGCCGAGCTGAAATACGCGCATTACTTCCTCACCGTGCACGACATCGTGCGCTACGCGCGCAGCCAGAATATCCTGTGCCAGGGGCGGGGATCGGCGGCGAACTCGGCCGTGTGCTACGTGCTCGGCATCACCTCGGTCGATCCAACCAAGGTCGATCTGTTGTTCGAGCGCTTCATCTCCAAGGAGCGGCTGGAGCCCCCCGATATCGATGTCGATTTCGAGCATTCGCGGCGCGAGGAGGTGATGCAATATGTCTATCGTCGCTACGGCCGCCACCGCGCCGCGATCATCGCCACCGTCATCCATTATCGCCCGCGCAGCGCCATCCGCGACGTCGGCAAGGCGCTGGGCCTGACCGAGGATGTCACGGCCGCGCTCGCCGACACCGTCTGGGGAAGCTGGGGCAAGGGCCTTAACGACATGCAGGTCAGGCAGGCCGGACTCGATCCCAACAATCCCATGATCAACCTCGCGGTCGAGCTCGCAACCGAACTGATCGAATTCCCGCGCCATCTCTCCCAGCATGTCGGCGGTTATGTGCTGACGCAGGACCGGCTCGACACCTATGTGCCGATCGGCAATGCCGCGATGGACGACCGCACGTTCATCGAATGGGATAAGGACGACGTCGACGCGCTCAGCATGATGAAGGTCGACGTGCTGGCGCTGGGCATGCTGACCTGCATCCGCAAGTGTTTTGATTTGATCGCGGAGCACAAGGGCGAGCGCTGGGTGCTGGCGAGCGTTCCGCAGGACGACCCCAAAGTCTATGACATGCTTTGCGACGGGGAATCGCTCGGCGTGTTCCAGGTCGAAAGCCGCGCACAGATGAACATGCTGCCGCGGTTGAAGCCGCGGACGTTCTATGATCTCGTCATCGAAGTCGCGATCGTACGTCCGGGGCCGATCCAGGGCGATATGGTGCATCCGTACTTACGGCGGCGGAACGGTCAGGAGAAAGTGAGCTATCCCTCGCCATCGCCCGAGCATGGTCCCGCGGACGAGCTCTACAAGGTTCTGCACAAGACCAAGGGCGTCCCGCTGTTCCAGGAACAGGCGATGCGCATCGCGATCGAGGCGGCAAAATTCACCTCCGAGGAGGCCAATGGCCTGCGCCGCTCGATGGCGACCTTCCGCAATGTCGGTACCATCGGCAAATACGAGGACAAGCTGATCGGCAATATGGTCGCGCGCGGCTACGATCCCGACTTTGCCCGAAGCTGCTTCGACCAGATCAAGGGTTTTGGCTCTTACGGCTTTCCGGAGAGCCATGCCGCGAGCTTCGCACAGCTCGTCTATATCTCTTCATGGCTGAAGCATTACCACCCCGACGCCTTCTGCTGCGGCCTCTTGAACTCGCAGCCGATGGGCTTTTATGCTCCGGCGCAGATCGTCGGGGATGCCCGCAAGAACGGCGTCGAGGTGCGCGACATCGACGTGTCCTACAGTTTTGCGCAGAACACGCTGGAGCAGGGGAGAGGCAAATACTGCGCCGTTCGCCTCGGCTTCCGCCAGATCGACGGCTTTCACTGGTTGGACGAAGATGAGGAGAGGCTAAAGCGCTCTCAGTCGTCATTCCCCATTGCGCAATTACGCAATGGGCGCGCGCCACTTGGCACGAGCCCGGAAGCCGTCGGGCCGCATACGCCTGACGGAATGGATACTGGGCTCGACGCTGCCGCATCGCGCCGGAATGACAGGAGAGAGGACTGGGCCGACCGCATCGTCGCCGCCCGCAACCGACGTCCCTTCACCTCGCTCGAGGATTTCGCGCGCGACACCGGCCTGCCCAAGCGCGCGCTGATCCTGCTGGCGGATGCCGATGCGTTCCGCTCGCTCGGGCTCGACCGCCGCGAGGCGCTATGGCAGGTGCGGCGGCTGCCGGACGACGTGCCGCTGCCGCTGTTCGAGGCGGCCACCGCGCGCGAGCAGCCGGACGAGCACGCAAGGCCGCTGCCAGTGATGCCGCGCGCCGAGCAAGTGGTCGCCGACTATCAGACCATTCGCCTGTCGCTGAAGGGCCACCCGATGGAATTCCTCCGCGAGATGTTCTCGCGCGAGCGCGTCATCGCCTGCAAGGATGTCAACCATGAGAACGAGCGGCGCCGCGTCCGCTGCGCCGGCGTGGTCTTGGTGCGGCAGCGGCCGGGCAGCGCCAGCGGCGTCGTGTTCATGACGCTGGAGGACGAAACCGGCATCGCCAATGTCGTGGTGTGGCCCAAGATCATGGAGCAATACCGCAAGGAGGTGATGTGCGCGCGCCTCATCCTGGTCGAAGGCTACATCCAGAGCAGCCCCGAAAAGGTGACGCATCTCATCGCTCAGCGCATGATCGATCGCTCGCACGACCTGATCGGCCTCGCCAACGACGCCTTAAGCCGCAAGCATCCGGTGCCGGCAGGCACCGCCCTGATCGAGCCGCTCAACGACGATCCCCGTGCTCACGCGGATAGCCCGGCGCAGAAAATCCGCCACCCCCGCAACGTCCGCATCCTGCCGCCATCGCGGGATTTTCATTGAGTATTTCGGCTCTCTCCCCGATGTCGTCCTGGCGAAGCCAGGACGACATCGAATGCGTGGTGAGCGCTCGTAACCAGCGTTCAAAAATTCACTCGGTTCGAGATTGCGCCGTCCACGACGAGATTGGACCCGGTCGTGAACGACGACACCGGGCTCGCCAAGAACACTGCCGCGCTCGCGATCTCCTGCGGCGTCGCCATGCGGCCGGTCGGATTGCGGCTCATCGCATCCTTGTAGCGCTCGGGCATGTTCTGCTCGATCATGCTCCAGACGCCGCCCTTGAAATAGACGGTGCCGGGCGACACCACGTTGACCCGGATCTTCTTCTTCGCATATTGCCGCGCCAGTCCCTTGGCCATGTGAATCAGCGCCGCCTTGATCGGGCCGTAAGAGCTGGCGAGGTCAGCCTGTGCGGCCGAGATCGAGGAGATGATGACGAAGACCGCATCGCCGCTTCTCTCGCCGCTGGCTTCGAGGAACGGCCGGGCGGCATCGAACGCATGCACGGCGCCGAGCACGTCGAGCCGAAAATTCTGTTCCCAGGACGCGGCATCCTGGCCCTGCGCCATTGCGCCGGCATTGGAGAACAGCATGTCGATGCCACCGAGCTCCTTTGCGGCATTCTCGATCCAGGCTTTCAGCGCCGCGCCGTCGGTGGCATCGACTGGACTGCCGGTCGCACGGATTCCGCTCGCCTTCAATTCAGTGACGGTGGCCGCAACCTGATCGGCGTTGCGCGCGCATACCGCGACATTGGCGCCTTCACCGGCGAGTGTCGCCGCGATCGCCCGTCCGATGCCGCGCGTGCCGCCGAGCACGATGGCGTTCTTTCCTTTGAGACCGAGATCCATTGTCTGGTTTTCCTTGTTGTCTTGCCGGGAGTGTAGCTCTTTTGGGAGATATGCTGAATTCTCCAACGATATGGAGAGAGGCGCCGCCCTCACTCCGGCGCCGCTCCCACCGGCGGGCCGCCGGGCGGGCGGTGCAGGAAGGTCAGCGAGACGTAGGCGCCGACCCAGGAACCTGTCGCGGCGAAGGCGACATAGAAGGCGTTTTCGGTGTAGCTGATCACCGCGTAGGAGGAGAGCATATACCAGATTGCGCTCCAAGTCGCGGCCGGCACGCGCTTTCGCGCAACCACGGCCGAGGTGAACATCACATAGACCGCGTCGGTGGCCGCCGTTGCGACGAACACGGCACCCGCGGTGAGGGGATCGATGGCGGCCATTGCAATCCTTTCTGCGATCATGAGATGGTCGTGAAAATTAGCGCATGATCCGGCAAAGCGTGTAACGGTTTTCCCTCGCGACAAACGACGAATGCGTTTGCGCGAAGACCATGCTCAAACAAACGGGAGAAAAGCGGCCATGCAAAGTGCCGCCGGCATTCTCAGGGATATCTGGACCTCCGTCGGCGGCGATCCGGCTGCGCTCGACCGCGTGCAGCTGACCGGTGAGGAGCCGCAGATCCCATCCTCGTTTCGCGTCGCTGTCGCCGGGCAGACGACGATCGCCGCCGCCGGCCTCGCCGCCGCGGAGATCTGGCGACTGCGCAGCGGCGAGGCGCAGGACGTCTCCGTCGACATGCGTCATGCGGTCGTCGAATGCCGATCCGAGCGCTATTTGCGCGTCGACGACAAGCCGCCGCCCCCGGCGTGGGACGCCATCGCCGGCGTCTACAGGACCGGCGATGGCCGCTTCGTCCGCTGCCACACCAATTTCCCGCATCACCGCGAGGCCGTCTGCAAGGTGCTCCGCTGCGTGCCCGAGCGCGAGAAGGTGCAGGCGGCGCTCATGCAATGGAACGGCGAGGATTTCGAGGCTGCGGCTTACGCCGCAGGCGGCGTCGTTGCCCTGATGCGCAGCTACGACGAATGGTCGGCGCTGCCGCAGGCGCGTGCGCTCGCCGAACTGCCGCTGGTCTCGATCGAGAAGATCGGCGAGGCCCCGGCGAAACCGTGGCCGCTGGGATTGTCGAACAGCGATCGTCCGCTCGCGGGCCTGCGCGTGCTCGATCTCTCCCGCGTCATCGCGGGCCCTGTCGCAGGCCGCACGCTCGCTGCGCACGGCGCGGACGTGCTGCTCGTCTCAGGGCCCGAACTACCCGCCATTCCCTGGCTCACCATCGACACCGGCCGCGGCAAGCTCACCACCTTCATCGACCTGAAGAGCGCGGCGGGCAGGGCGCAATTGCGCGCCCTGTTGAAAGACGCCGACGTCTTTTCGCAAGGCTACCGCCCGCGCGCGCTTGCCGCCCTCGGCTTCGCGCCGGAGGACGCAGCGCAAATCAATCCCGGCATCGTCTATGTCACGCTGTCGGCCTATGGTCATGCCGGCCCGTGGGCGGAGCGGCGCGGCTTCGATTCACTGGTGCAGACCGCGACCGGCTTTAACCAGGCGGAGGGACAGGCCGCCGGCATCGACGGTCCCAAGGAATTGCCGGCGCAGATGCTCGACCACGCCACCGGCTATCTGATGGCGTTCGGCGCCATGATGGCCAAAGTGCGCCAAGCCCGCGAAGGTGGCAGCTGGCACGTCCGCGTGTCGCTGGCGCAGACCGGACGCTGGCTTTGGAATCTCGGCCGGCTTGACGGCGGACTGGACACCCCGGATCTTACGGGGGAGGCCATACATGCTGCGTTCATCGAGAGCATGCCATCTGGCTTCGGCATGTTGAAGGCGGTGCGCCATTCGGCGGTGCTATCGACGACGCCGGCACAATGGAGACGTCCGGCGATGCCGCTCGGCACTCATCCGGCACAGTGGCCGGCGCGAAGCTGACATGAAGCTGACACATCGCGAAATTTTAACGTCGACCAAGAGGCGCCTAGCGTTTTTTAGGTTGTTTGAAATCGGAATTCGGCACTATTAGCGCGACCGATACGGCAGTCATTTGCCGAGATCGTCGCAAACACGACCGGGCTCAATGGTGGTTGAAAATACCAAGCGATTGCAGGTGCTTACAAAACAACGGGTGATCACCTCCGTAGTTTTACTAGCGCTCGCCGGTGCCGGGGCCTACGGCTTCCTGTATTCGGGATCTAAGGAAAAGAAACACTCCGAAATCTCGAGCCAATCGCGCAGGAATGCGCAGACCTTCACACCGACGGCGTCCGAATGGGCGACGCTGACGATCGAGCCGGTCAAGGCCAAGAGCTTCCGGGCCGAGTATGTCACCGAGGGCAAAGTCGCGGTCGACGAGGACCGTTCGACGCCGGTGTTCTCGCCCTATGCGGGCCGCGTCACCAAGCTGCTCGCCAAGCCGGGTGAGATGCTGAAGCAAGGCCAACCGCTGTTCACGATCGAGGCCGCCGACACGGTGCAGGCTCAGAACGATTTCGTCGCGGCCATGACGTCGCAGAACAAGGCGAGGTCGGCGCTTGAGCTCTCCGACATCCAGTTCAAGCGCGCTAAGGACCTCTATGAGGGCCATGCCATTCCGCTGAAGGACTATCAGCAGGCGGAGGCGACCCAGGTTCAGGCGCAGAACGACATGCGCTCCTCGGTGACGGCGCTGGAAGCGGCGCGCAACAAGCTGCGCATCCTCGGCTTCACGGACGAGACCATCAAGGCGTTCCAGGAAAAGGGTGTCATTAATCCGGAAATCACGATCTATTCGCCGATCGCGGGCACAGTCGTGCAGCGCAAGATCGGCCCTGGCCAGTACGTCAGTTCCGGTGCCAGCGATCCGGTCTTCGTGATCGGCGACCTCTCCACGGTGTGGCTCACCGCCTTCGTGCGCGAGAGTGATGCGGCCGCGGTGTGCATCGGTCAGGATATCAGCGTCAACGTGATGGCGCTGCCCGGCCGGCCGCTGACCGCCAGGATCAACTACGTCGCCGCCGCGATCGATCCCAACACCCGCCGTCTCCTGGTCCGAGCCACCATCGACAACAAGGACGGCCTGCTCAAGCCGGAGATGTTCGCCAACGTCACGATCTACTCGGCCGGCGACCGTGCCGCGCCGGCGGTGCCGAAACAGGCTTTGATCTATGAAGCCGACAAGGTCCGCATCTGGGTCGCGCGCGAGGACAAATCGGTCGAGCTGCGCCAGATCAAGATCGGCCTCATCAACGGCAACCTCGTCGAGGTCACCAGCAATCTGAAACCTGGCGAGCAGATCGTCACCAAGGGCAGCCTGTTCATCGACCGCGCGGCGTCCGGCAGCTGATCGACGACCCAAGAAAACTGAAGAGCTGATGGATCGTCTCGTTGCCCTTGCCGTAAACCGGCGCTTTCTGATGGTCGGCATGTTCGTCGCCGTCCTGATCGGCGGCCTGATCGCGTTCAACCAGCTCAACATCGAAGCCTATCCCGATCCGACCCCCCCGATGGTCGACATCGTGACGCAGAGTCCGGGCCTGTCGGCAGAGGAGATCGAGCGCTACATCACGATCCCGATCGAGACCCAGGTCGCTGGCCTGAAAAATCTGACGACCATTCGCACCATCTCGCTCTACGGTCTCTCCGACATCAAACTCCAATTCTCCTTCGCCTACACTTATGACGAGGCGTTGCAGCAGGTGTTGAACCGCCTGGCGCAGCTCGCTCCGCTACCGGGCAACGTGCAGCCGCAGATCTCGCCGCTCAGCCCGATCGGCGAGATCTTCCGCTACCGTCTCGTAGGTCCGCCGAACTACAGCGTGCTGGATCTCAAGACCATTCAGGACTGGATCCTGCAGCGGCGGTTTCGCGCCGTCCCCGGCGTCATCGACGTCACCGGCTGGGGCGGCAGGAGCAAGACCTACGAGCTCCAGGTCGACTTCAACAAGCTGGTCGCCAACGGTCTGACGCTGCCGCAATTGCTCCAGGCGGTCGGCAATTCCAACGTCAATGTTGGTGGCAACACCGTCAATATCGGCCAGCAATCGGCCGTCGTGCGCGGCGTCGGCCTGATCCGCTCGATCGACGACCTCGCCAACACGATGGTCTCGCAAACCAACGGCAATCCGGTGCTGGTCAAGGACGTCGCCACCGTTACCGTCGGCCAGAAGCCACGTCTGGGCATTGCCGGCATCGACGATTCCGACGACATCGTGCAGGGCATCGTCCTGATGCGCCGCGGCGAGCAGAGCTCGCCGACCATCAAGCGCGTCCACCAACTCGTTCAAACCATCAACAATTCCAGCATCCTGCCGCCCGGCGTGCGCATCGAGCGGATCTACGACCGCGGGGACCTGATTGAGCTCACCACCCACACCGTGCTGCACAACATGGTGGTCGGCATTCTCTTGATCGTGCTGCTGCAGTGGATCTTCCTCGGCGATCTGCGCAGCGCGCTGATCGTCGGCGCCACCATTCCGTTCGCGCTGTTCTTCGCCGTGATCATCCTGGTGCTCCGCGGAGAATCGGCGAACCTGCTGTCGGTCGGCGCCATCGATTTTGGCTTGATTGTCGATGCCACCGTCATCATGGTGGAGGCGATCTTTCGACGTCTGACCCAGACCACGCCGATGTCGGAAGCCGAGCAGATGTCGCATGAGACGCTGTTCGGCATGAAGAGCCATGCCATCCTCAGCGCCGCGGCCGACGTTTCGCGCTCGATCTTCTTTGCAGCGGCCATCATCATCGCGGCCTTCCTGCCGCTGTTCACGCTGTCAGGCGTCGAGGGCAATATCTTCGGACCGATGGCGCGCACCTATGCATATGCGCTTGCGGGAGGGCTGCTTGCGACGTTCACTGTCACCCCGGCGCTGTCGGCGATCATCCTGCCCGCCCATGTCGAGGAAACCGAGACCAGGATCATGCAGATCCTGCACAGGCTTTACTCGCCGCTGCTGCATTGGGCGGTCGTCAATCGAAACATCGTGCTCGGCGGCGCCGTCGGCCTCGTGCTGATGACGGTTGCGTTCGGCCGGCTGCTGGGTCTCGAATTTTTGCCCAAGCTGGAAGAGGGCAATCTCTGGATCCGCGCCACGCTGCCGCCGACCATCTCGCTCCAGGAAGGCAATTCTTACGTCAACGAGATGCGCAAGGTGATCCGCGCCCGGCCCGAGGTCGAGTCCGTCGTGTCGCAGCACGGCCGTCCCGACGACGGCACCGACGCGGCCGGCTTCTTCAACGCCGAGTTCTTCGCGCCGCTCAAGCCCGCGAGCCAGTGGCCCGGCACGCGCGACAAAGAAGAGCTGACCGCGCAACTGCTCAAGCAGCTCGACGACCGCTTCCCTGGCGTCGAGTTCAACTTCTCGCAATATCTCCAGGACAACGTCTCCGAAGCCGTTTCCGGCGTGAAGGGCGAGAACTCGATCAAGCTGTTCGGCAGCGATCTCCAGGCGCTGACCGACACCGCCAACAAGATCAAGTCGGTGCTGGCCACCGTGCAGGGGGTCACCGATCTTGCGGTGTTCACCTCGCTGGGGCAGCCGACTATCCAGATCGACATCGATCGCGCCAAGGCCGCGCGCTATGGTCTCGCCCCCGGCGACATCAACGCCACGATCAAGGTGGCGATCGGCGGCGACACTGCGGGCGATCTCTATGAGCCTGGCAGCGACCGCCACTTCCCGATCATCGTGCGCCTCGCGCCGGAATATCGCAGAAGCGCGGAGGCGATCCAGAATTTGCGGATCGGAGCGCCGGGGCCGAACGGCACCGTCACGCAGATCCCCCTGAGCGAGGTCGCCAACATCAGCCTCGTCTCCGGCGCCGCCTACATCTATCGCGAGCAGCAGGAGCGCTATCTGCCGATCAAGTTCTCGGTACGCGAACGCGACCTCGGCAGCGCGATCCGCGAGGCGCAGCAGAAGATCGCCGAGCAGGTGCAGCTACCCCCCGGCTCGCGCATGGAGTGGGTCGGCGAGTTCGGCAACCTCCAGGATGCGATCCGGCGGCTGTCGATCGTGGTGCCGATCTCGCTGGCGCTGATCGGCGTCCTGCTCTGGTTCAATTTCGGCTCGGTGACCGACACGCTGCTCGCGATGAGCGTGATCCCGATGGCGATCTTCGGCGGCGTGCTGGGCCTGTTGATATCAGGCACGGCATTCAGCGTCTCCGCGGCAATCGGCTTCATCGCGCTGTTCGGCATCGCCGTCATGGACGGCATCATCATCCTGTCGCAGTTCAACCAGCTCATCGAGGAAGGCATGGACCGCATGAGCGCGGTGGTGCGCACCGGCGAATTGCAGCTTCGGCCGGTGCTGATGACCTGCGTCGTCGCCGGCGTCGGCCTGTTGCCGGCGGCGCTGTCGGACGGCATCGGCTCGCAGGTGCAGAAGCCGCTCGCGGTCGTGGTCGTCACCGGCATGATGCTGGCGCCGGTCGTGATCCTCGTGACCTTGCCGGTTCTGATCTCCTTTTTCTCCCGCTCCGCGCGCTGATCGTCAGAACCCGTAGAGCCGCGCCGGATTGTCGACCAGGATCTTCTTGCGCACGTCCGCATCTGGCGCCCATACTGGCAACTGGTTGAGCAGACGTCCGTCGTCGATCTGATAGAGCGGCGCGATGTCGGTGGGCTTGCGTCCCTCGACGCGGCTGGAATCCGGATGCGGCCAGTCGGTGCCCCAGACGATGCGGTCCGCGTTCGCCGCGATCAGCGCCTTCGCGAAGGGCACCATATCCTGATAGTCGGGAGCGAGCTTTGATGAACGGTAGGCGGCCGAAATCTTGACATAGGCCTTGCCGGATTTCACCAGCGCCACGAGATCGGAAAAGCCCGGCTGCTCCAGGCCCCGCGAGGCTTCGAGGCCGCCAAAATGGTCGAACACGACGGGCACCGGCGCAGTCTCGACGAGGTCCTTGATCGCCGAGATCATGGCGAGCGTGGTGTAGAGTTGCACGTGCCAGCCGCGCGCCTTCATCCGTTCAACGGCGGCAGTGAAGCGCGGTCTGCCGACATTGGGGTCATTGACGCCGCCGGTCGCAAGATTGAGGCGGATGCCGCGGAATCCGTCCTGATGCATCGTGTCGAGTTGGGCCTCGGTGGTTTTGTCGTCGATCACGGCCACTCCGCGCGCGGTCGCGCCGCGTGCTTTCATGCCGAACAAGGTCGATGAATTATCGGTGCCGTAGACGCTTGGTGTCACGATCACCACCCGCTCGATATGCAGCGCCTTGTGCAGCGCGGCCATCTCTTCGGGGCTCGCCGGCTCCGGCGTGTAGACGCGCCCTGCGAAGAACGGAAACTTTTCGACATCGCCATGGATGTGGGTGTGGCAGTCGCAGGCATGCACCGGGACATCGAAATTGATCGGCGTCTCAGGCTGCGCCGCACGGGCGTTGGCTCTGTTGGTCATGGCTACTCCGGCGCCAAGGGAGGCGAAGAGGACGCCGCGTCGGCTGAGCATGGTTTCTCTCCCTGTAATACTATCTTTGGTAATAGGGCTGGGACAGTATCACATCGGCCCGGCAGCCGCTCCACTCCGCTGCATAGCTGCTCAACTAGGTCTGCAAGCGGGCGTGAGCCGTCAACACGCACGATCGGGTACGTCAAGACGGGCGAGCAGGGCGGAGCGCTGGAGATACTGCGCCGCCGGCTGCTACTGCCCCGACGGCGTGCGCAAGCCGTGCCAGGCGTCGCGGACCTGGTGGTAATGCACCTCGGGCAGGTAATCCGGCGTGTTCAGGTTCAACGTTTTGACATCGAGATGGCCGACCGCGCTGAGTAGCGTGTAGGAGGCGATGACGCGGTCGCGGTTGGCGCTGATGAGGCGCGCCTTGGCCTGGATCAAGTCGGCTTGCGAGTTCAGCACGTCGACCGTCGTACGTTGTCCGCCGGCGGCCTCGCGCTGCACGCCCTGGAGCGCGACGGTGGCCGCCTTCACTTCGGACTCCGAGGCTGAGACCGTGATCTTGGCGCCTTCATTGGCAACCCAGGCGCTGATTGCGGCCGTGCGCGCCTGATTGCGCACCTGGTCGAGCACGAGCCGGCTCTGCGCCGTGATCTCCTTGGCCTGCCGGGTCTGCGCCGCGGCCTGGCCGCCGTCGTAGATCGGGGCGGTGACGTTGGCGACAATCGAGGCCTGATCCTCGGCGAAGGTGCCGAGCGTCGGGTCGTTGTTGCGGCTCTTGCTGGCGCTGCCCTGGATGCTGGCGCTCGGCAGCAGCGTGCCTTCGGCGATGCGGATGTTGGTGGAGGCGACGTCGACGTCGAAGCTTGCGGCCATCACCGCCGGATGCTGGCGGATCGCCATCGTCATGGCGTCCTCGCGGCTCTTCGGCAGATAGCGGTCGACGGCTTCGGCCGGCCGAAGCTGCGACGGCGCGTTGCCGATGACCTGCGTATAGGTTGCCTGGCTGACGGCGAGCGCGACTTCCGCCGCGTTGAGATCGGCAAGGCCGCGGTTGAGGCGCGCCTCGGCCTGGGCGGTATCGGTCGGTGTGACATCACCGGCGTTGAGGCGGCGCTGGGTGACGGCGAGTGTTTCGCGCAGGAAGGCGACGTTCGAGCGCTGAGCTTCGACCAGCGACTGGTTGGCGAGCACGTTGGTGTAGGCGGTGACCGCGTCGAGCAGCACGCCCTGGCCGACATTGCGCAGCGCCTCGCGGCCCGACTGCACCTGGAGTTCGGCAGCGCGCACGCTGTTGGCGGTGCGGAAGCCGTTGAACAGGGTCTGCGTCACGGTGACGCCGATGATCCAGGGTTTCAGATTGGCGGTCTGGATGGTGTTGTCGGGCAGCAGATTGCGCACCGATTGCAGGCCCGCGCTGAGGCTCGCCACGATCTGCGGCCGGTAGCCGGCCAGCGCCTGCGGCACGTTCTCGTCGGTGGCGCGCTGGCGCGCACGCTCGGCATTGAGCTGCGGATTGGTCTGATAGGCTTTTGCCAATGCCTCCGGCAGGGCTTCGGCCCATGCCGCGGAGGGAAGGGCGCACGCGAGCGCCAGCGTGGTCCATGTCGCAAGCACATGACCCGCGCCCGATCGACGTCGCGTCAAACCGCGACTAGCTCTGGCGGTACGCCCAATCATGTAATCCCGCTTAACCCCGGCTGTCCGCCCCCGCCGACGATGGCCTCTTAGCTGTTTAGCCAGCCGAGGTCCCGCAGGCAAACTGCCGCGGGCAAAACCTCCATGTATTCCGTGCTTGTTGCAGGCACGTCACAGGATGTGCGCAGGAGAGCGCCAGAGCCTTACACCAGCCTGACCGGTATGTGCGCTACCGGTTCTTGTTCACCGGCTTGCGCTTCTCGATGAACGCCGCCATGCCCTCGGAGCGGTCTTCCAGCGCGAAAGTCGCGTGGAACAGGTTGCGTTCGACGCTCATACCCTCGGCGAGCGTGGTCTCGAAGGCGCGGTTCACCGCTTCCTTGGCCATCGCGGCGGCAGGGCGCGACATCGCCGCGATCTTCTCGGCTGCCGCCATCACCTCGTCCATCAGCTTGTCGGCCGGCACGATGCGGCTGACGAGGCCACTGCGCTCAGCCTCCGCCGCATCCATCATGCGGCCGGTGAGGCAGAGGTCCATCGCCTTCGATTTGCCGATTGCGCGCGTCAGGCGCTGGGTGCCGCCGATGCCTGGAATGGTGCCGAGCGTGATCTCGGGCTGGCCGAACTTGGCGGTATCGGCGGCGATGATGAAGTCGCACATCATGGCGAGCTCGCAGCCGCCGCCGAGCGCATAACCCGCGACTGCCGCAATGGTCGGCTTGCGGCAGCGCGCGACGCGGTCGCCGCCGATCGCGGCAAAATCCTCGGAGAACATGTCGATGAAGCCTTTCGGCTGCATCTCCTTGATGTCCGCGCCGGCGGCAAAGGCCTTCTCGCTGCCGGTCACGACAATGCAGCCGATGGCCTCATCGGCCTCGAGATCGTCGACGGCGGCCGCAATCTCGCGGAAGACGCCGAAAGAGAGCGCGTTGAGCATCTTCGGCCGATTCAGCTTGATGATGCCGACCGCGCCTTTGCTTTCGACGATGATGTGTTCGAACGTACTCATGTTCCACCCACGTTTCTGATTGGGTGGGCAATGTGCCCGCTGGCGCGGTGGGCTTCAAGGGGCAGGACGCAGGACGCGCGGGGCGGTGCGTCCTGGCGGAACTGACGGTCAGGCCATGAACATGCGCGCGGCCGAGGCCAGCGTCAGAAACGTGCCGACACCGATGAAGATCTTGCCGATCAGGGAGCTCTGGTCCCAGGCCGAGCTCTGCTGGCTGCTTGCGATCACCGGCGTGGGGCGCGGCTGCGCTTCGGTTGCAGCGACCACGGCCTTCTGCGCCGGCGGGTTGTCCTGTTGCACGGCGCGGTCGATGTCGTTGAGCTGATCGGGGGCCACCACCTGGGTCTCGGCCTTGGGTGCGGTGTTATTGGGGGTGTCATCGGCCGCCGCCTGGACGTTGTCGTTGGCACGGCCCGTCATCGCAGAGGCCGCGGCAGCGGTCGGCATATCGGTGGCGGTGAGCTGCGCATGGGCGTTGGCGACTTCCGGCGGCATCTGGGTTGAGGCGGTCCCGTCTGTGCCGGCCTTGGGCTCGGAGGTATTTGCCGCAGTGTCCTTCTTGTCGGCCTTGTCGTCGGACTTTTGCGCCGTCTTGCTGCTGGCGCGGCGCGACTCATGGTGCCGCTGCTTGCTCGGCTTGGCCGTGTCGGCCTGATTGCCTGCGCTGTCGGATTTGCTGCTTTCGGCTGAGTTCGGCGCCGCCTGTGCAACGCCGCCAAACAGCAAGAAAAGCCCGGCCACAAGGATCAGGGCCGCGCGCCCGCTGGCTTTGATCATGTTGACGATCTCCCCAATTCCGCCCGTCCCAAGAACGAACAGAGACCCTGGGGCGTGACGACAGCGGGGCAGAAAATGGGAATCTTCGGGCTCCACAGGGCGAAAACGGGGCAATCGCCCCTCGCGGCCGGCCGCCGGATGCGGGCCGGGTTGATAGGTGTTATGAGGCGTCGCGGGCTCTTACGGCCGCACCGGAGACGGAGGCTTGGCGTCGATCACGAATCCGTGATCGCGCGGGCGCTGGGGTAACAAATTGAAAGAGCGGCCGAATTGCATGGTGAGGGGCGCGCGTGCGCGGACGTGAGGATGAATGGACCGGCCTGATGCGGTCGGCCATGGCTGGCGATAATGCGGCGTATCATCGCCTGTTGAAGGCGGTTACGCCGGTGCTGCGCGCTGCTGCGAGACGTGGGCTGGCGCGGGCAGGCCAGTCTCCCGACCAGGCCGAGGATATCGTGCAGGAGATTTTGTTGGCGGTTCATCTGAAGCGGCACACCTGGGACAGCGAAGCCCCCTTCGCGCCTTGGCTGTTCGCGATCGCCCGCAACAAGCTGATCGATACGCTGCGGCGGCGCGGCAGGCGCGTCTTCGTCAACATCGACGATTTCGCCGAGACGCTGCCGGGCGAGGCGCCGCAGGAGACGGCTTCGGCGGGCGAGGTCGCCGCCCAGCTGAGCACCCTGCCGGAGCGCCAGCGCGAGGTTTTGCAGTCGATCGCGGTCGAGGCCGCCTCGATCAAGGATACGGCGGCAAAGTTTGCGATGAGCGAAGGTGCGGTGCGGGTCGCGCTGCATCGTGGACTTGCTGCACTGACTGCCAAACTGCGGGACCACTAGACATGGATACCGATCAACTCATTCGCTCGCTCGCGGCCGACAACGTCCATCGCGCGCCGCGCGTCGGCACCGTCCTGACCATGGCACTGCTGGTGGCCGCGCCGCTGTCGATCCTGATCTTCGCGACGTTCCTCGGTGTGCGTCCGGACATGATGAGTGCGATGCGCAACCCGTTCTTCGACATGAAGTTCGCGGTGACGCTGTCGCTCGCGATTCCCGCCATCATCGTCAGCCTGCATCTGTCGCGTCCCGAAGCCCTGCTGCGCGGCTGGGGCTGGCTCTTGCTGCTTCCCGTCGGACTGCTTGCTGTGGCGATCGGCAGTGAGGCGATGATGGCGCCAGCCATGCCGATGACGATGCGCTTGATGGGCAAGAACTCCAGGGTATGCCTGTTTGCGATCCCCGCGATGGCACTGCCGCTGCTTGCGGGAGCGCTGTTCGGCCTGCGCCACGGTGCGCCGTCGCGCCCGGCGCTCGCCGGCGCGCTCGCCGGGCTGTTGTCTGCCGGGCTGGCCGCGACGCTCTACGCTTCGCACTGCACCGACGATTCGCCGCTGTTCGTCGCGACCTGGTACACGATCGCGACCGCGGTGGTGACCGCGATCGGCGCGGCAGTGGGCTCGAAAGTCCTGCGGTACTAGCGCGCCGGGCTTCACGTCGCCGGCGTCGTGCTCTGCTGCATGCGGTAAAAGCGCAGTACCTGCTGCGCGGTCGATGAGCGCAGGGCCTCGTAGGTGTCGCGCAGCGTCAGCATGTCAGTCTGCGAGCCGCCGGAGAGCTTCTCGCGCATGGCGATGATGGCGCGCATGCTCGACCATGACATGCCGGCGACCTTGGCGAGGATCATCACGCCCTCGGTCCGGCTGTCGATCATTATGGTCTCGGCGGTCTCGATCGCGACGCCCGCGAGAGCTGCGAGTCCCGCATTGGTCTCGTCGAACTTGCCCTGCTCGGCGAAAGTGCTGACCTGAAATTCGTTGAGGCGACCGTCCTCGTGCAGCGACTTCACCAGCGCGCGCGCCATCTCGGTCTGCCTGGTCGTGGCGGCGGCGCGGACCCGCTGGGCGGCTTCCTGGACAACGCTCGACACCTCCTCCGCGAGCCCGGGGTGTGCGGCCTCTAACTTCTTGCGCACGCTCAAGGAAGCCTTTGCGATCAGCTTCAAATAGTGATGACGCGGCAGGTCGGGTCGCAGACCGATGCAGGTGGCGAGGTCATCGTCGCGTTCGGCGCGGTTAACGAGGTCGGTGAGACTTCCCTCCGACAGGCGCGCGCCCGGATTGCTGACGGTCGACTGCACCACGTCCTCGTTGCCGCGCGTCACCAACACGTCGGTCAACGCCTCCGATAGCACCCGCCGCAGCGAGATCGCCTTGAGATGCGCCTGGCCTCTGCTGCGCGCGATCTCGATCAGTGTCGCTTCGTCCAGCCGTTCCGATTTCGACAGCACGGGGCCGGAGACTTCGATGACCTCGTCGAGCGCGAGCGTACGGATGATCTTGGGCGGCGCGGACGCGATCGGTGCGAGGCGGTCGGCGAGCAGCGCTCTGGCCGAAACCTCGATCTGCTCGATCAGGCACTGGAACACGTCGTCGAACACGCGGACGTGGTCGTCGGAATAATCCACCGCGTTGCCCACGAAGAGATCGGTGACGCGGCGCAGCGTCTCGACCCGGCGCGCAACGGTGCCGTGGGAGAGCGCCGCCTGCAATTCCTCGAGCAGGTTCTCGGATGACGTTGCGGATTTCGATCTCATGGCCCTGTCCTGGAGCGTTCGGTCCGGCGCCGTCTTCTCACGCGTCGGAAAAAATGAATTGGTCAGTCCGTTATAACGCGGTTGCGCCCTTGCGCCTTGGCGGAATAGAGCGCGCGGTCGGCACGCACGAGAAACGTGTCGGCAGTATCGTTGTCGCGCAGCGTCACGACGCCAGCGGAAATGGTCACGCGCATGCCCGGGGAAAATGCATTCCAGTCGAGATCGGCGACGATTTGGCGCAAGCGGTCGAGCATGCGCGATGCCGCCGCGCCATCCGTTCCGGGCAGCAGCAGCAGAAATTCCTCGCCGCCGTAGCGGCCGAAGCAGTCGGCCGGGCGGATGTTGGCAAAAATGGTGATCGCGAAGGTGCGCAGCACCTCGTCGCCGATGGGATGGCCGTGGGCATCGTTGATGCGCTTGAACCAGTCGAGATCGATCAGCGCGATCGCGCAAGGCGTTGATGCCTGCCGTGACTCTTCGATCGCGGTGTCGAGAAGCCGCATGATGCAGCGGCGATTGTAGGAGCCGGTGAGTTCGTCGAGCTCGGCCAGCTCCTCGATGCGCTGATAGGCGGCCTTGAGCTCGATGCTGCGCCGGTACAGGATCTTGCGCAGCGTTGCGCCAAAGAGGCCGAGGGTGGCGCACTGGCCGATCACCAGCACGAAGCACAGCATCGAGGCGGTCCGCTGCAACCGAGTCGTAACGGGCAGGCCGATCGGCAGATCCGAGCCCAGAAAGACTACGACGAGCCCGCAGGTGGTAAGGCCCCAGGTGACCATCGCCTGGCTCGACGTCATCCGCAGCGTACCAAACGCGAAGATCAGAAACAGCACGGCGAGGAAGGCGACCCCGACCGTCGGTACCGCGAGCAGGAACACCAGTTGCAGCGTCGTATGCGCAGATATCTGGAAAACGGTGAGGTAATGATCTTCGAACCGATCACCGAAGCCGGCTTCCGACAGCACAGTGAACGTACCGATGATCAGGAGGCCGCCGAGCCAGAACAGCGACGGCACGCCCATGGAGATCGCGCCGTCATAGGCGTACAGCAGCAGGACCGAGGCCCCGAGCGAGTAGCTCGCGACCTGGCCGACATACATCTGGCGGCGCTGCCGGGCCCGCCGGGCCACGACTTCCGGAGCCGCCGCCTCGCGCGCGAGGACGAGATCCGCGACTTCAGCGGCATTCCTCTCCGGAAAGGACGTCGCGGCCGTGTTCATTATCCTGCCGATGGTGGATGTCAGCCCACAAATCTACGTGGCAAGCCTTTAGGTTTGGTATCCTTCGGAACCGAATCCGTACGGTGCGTTCCAGCCATGGAACATTTGCGGGTAAGGACATCTGCCGGCCATGAGGCATCGAGTACCGGTCGAGCTAAAACGGGGGTCGCGCGACACACGTCGTGCAGGGCTGCTATGGAGCGAGACTTGGCCACGCTGGCTGTGCCAGACCCGCTTTCTGCTAGGGAAAAATTTCAGTATTATGCTACCGATATGGACTGAGATGGCAGACCGCAACGGGCGGAATACGAACAATGCATGTATGTGGGGTAGATCACATCGGCTCGCGTATGACTGCGGTAAGTTGAAGAATTTCGCCCTTTCGGTCGAACCGTCCGCCGCATCGACCCGACCAATCTTGCGAGACGGCCTTTGAGCGTGACACAGGCGGCTTCGGACGAGGTCCTCATCGCCAGGATCGCTCAAGGCGACCGGCTCGCCATGCAGGTGCTGTACGGGCGGCACCATGTCAGGGTTTACAGGTTCGGGCTCAGGCTCGTGCGGAATGAGCAGGCGGCGGAAGACCTCATCAGCGAGGTATTTCTCGACGTCTGGCGTCAAGCCGGCAAGTTCGAGGGTCGATCCGCTGTTTCCACCTGGCTGCTGGCAATCACCCGATTCAAGGCCCTGTCTGCGCTTCGGCGCAGGAAGGATTTTGAGTTGGATGAAGAGGCCGCCAACGCGATCGAGGATACGTCCGACGATCCAGAAACGCTGGTGCAGAAGAAGGATACCAGTGAGGCGTTGCGGGAGTGTCTGACGGGTCTCTCGCCGGAACACCGGGAAATCGTCGATCTCGTCTACTACCACGAGAAGTCCGTGGAAGAAGTGGCCGAGATCGTCGGGATACCGGAGAACACTGTGAAGACGCGCTTGTTCTATGCGCGCAAGAAATTGGCCGAACTGCTGACGGCAGCCGGCGTTGAGCGAGGCTGGCCATGATGGCGTTGAGCAAGAAGATGCTGGAGCATGAGCCCAGTGAAATTGAACTGCTGCTGCCCTGGCACGCCGCCGGCACGCTGAACGCGCGCGATGCCCGCCGCGTCGAGGAAGCGCTGGCGCGCGATCCGGAGCTCGCGAAGCAATATGCCGCGATCCGCGGCGAGTACGAAGAGACCATTCATCTAAACGAGAGCCTGGGGGCTCCGTCCGCGCGCGCGCTGCAGAAGCTGTTCGCCGCGATCGATGCCGAGCCGGCGCGGGCGATCGGTTCGCTGCCGCTGTCCGCGCGCATTTCGACCTTCTTCGCGAGCCTGTCGCCGCGGACGCTGGCATGGTCGGCGAGCCTCGGCGCCGTCGCGCTCGTGCTGCAAGCCGGAATCATCGGCGCCGTGCTGATGAAGAACCAGCCGGCGACCTTCCAGACGGCTTCGCTCTCGACCAGCGCGCCGATCACACGCGAGCTTGGAAGCACGGCCGCGCCGGCGCGTGCGCTGGTGCGCTTCACTCCCGAGGCGCGCATCGCCGACATCACCGCGCTGCTCGACAGCTATCAGGCGTCGATCATCGACGGAGCCAAGGGCGGCATGTTCCGCCTCCAATTCAACAAGGCGATGAGCCAGGACGAGCTCGCCTCGCTGCTCGGCAAGATGCAGCGCGAGAAGTTCGTCAATCTGGCCGTCGCGACGCCCTGACCGCGCCGCTGAACCGATGACGCGCCAGTCGGAGAGCAGGGTACGCGCCGGGGCCTACGCGACTTCGATCGGAGCCGCGCTGCTGCTCACAGCCTGTCTCGGCGTCGAGCTTGCGCGGGCGCAGGCGACCATGCGTACGCCCACGATCAGCGTTCCCTCGCGCACGCCGACCATCTCTCCGAGCATTGCCCCGCGTGTGAGCCCCGGTGTCGCGGCGGCGCGCGCGGTCGGCGTCGGCCGCGGTCCGCGGACGATCCCGGCCATTCCCCACACCACGTCGTCGCGCATACGGCCGACGCCGGTAATGCCCTATGCGCGCTATTCGCCGAACCTCTATCCGGCCTGCACCGCACCCTACCGCGATGCCGGCGGCGAATGCCTGGCGCAGCCGAACGCGGGCGGCGAGGGCGGTGGAAAATCAGTCAAGAAGAGCGCCGGCAAGGGACGCGGCAACAGCACGCCGGCCGCGGTCACCTCGCGCAGCTTCGCCAAGGAGTTCGTCGCCGAGATCCACGGTGCGCTGTCGCCGGCCGAGGCCGACGAGCTCGCCCGTCGCCACGGCTTGACGCGCGTCGCCTCGGAGAATTTCCCGCTGATCGGCGCCACTTTGGGCCTGTTCCGCCTCACCGATGTCCGGCCATACGAGACGGTGCGGCGCGAATTCGCGGCCGACGGCAGTGTGCGCTCGCTTCAGCCCAACTTCCGTTATGTGCTCCAGGACCAGAAATCGTCGGGGCCGACCGAAGGCGATCCTGCGCAATATGCACTGACAAAGCTTCGCCTGCCGCAGGCGCATACGCTGGCGCACGGCGCCAACGTCACGGTTGCCGTGATCGATTCCGGGATCGACGCCAGCCATCCCGAACTCGCCAATTCCATCGCCGACAATTTCGATGCGCTCGGCACCACCGAGGGACCGCATGTTCACGGCACCGGCATCGCGGGTGCCATCGTCGCGCATGGCCGGCTGATGGGTAGCGCGCCCGAGGCGCGCATCATCGCGATCCGCGCCTTCGGCGGCCCTGCGGGCGGGGCCGAGAGCTCGTCCTACATCATCCTGCGCTCGCTGAACTATGCTGCCGAGCACGGCGCGCAGATCGTCAATATGAGCTTTGCGGGCCCCAAGGACGCCGTGATCGAGCGGGCCATCGCGGCGAGCGCCGCGCGCGGCCTCGTGCTGATCGCGGCCGCCGGCAATGCCGGGGCAAAATCGCCGCCGCTCTATCCCGCCGCCAATCCCAACGTGATCGCGGTGAGTGCGACCGACCAGCAGGACCGGCTGTTCACCGCCTCCAATCGCGGCAACTACATCGCGGTCGCAGCTCCCGGCGTCGACATCTTCCTGCCGGCGCCTGATGGCAAATACCAGATGACGTCCGGAACCTCGTTCTCCGCCGCCTGTGTCTCCGGCGTCGCGGCGCTGCTGCTCGAGCGCAACCATGCCTTGAAGCCGGAAGCGCTGCGCACGACGCTGGCGAAGACCGCGCGCGATCTCGGTCCACCCGGCCGTGATGATCTGTTCGGCCACGGCGAGGCCGATGCGTTTGCCGCGGTCATGGCCGTTCCGGCCGACAGTGCGGCGCCGGTTGCGGCGGCATCCGGTACAACAAAACGTGAAGATGCCGGGAAGCGTCCCGACGAGTCCGGCATCCGCGCCATCGAGCGACCCTCGTTGTCGAGCGCAGACGAAAAATCCGCGATTTCTCAGGCGGATAGGCCGGGGACGCGGTAGCGGCTGCGACAAGACGCGCGCGCCCGCCGAAGGTCAAAAAAGCGAACGCCGCGTTGAACGTTCAGCCAGCTGCCACGACCAAATTATGTGGGAGCGGTCATCCCTCCCCATCGGTCATATCAGGCGCGAGCGCCCATCCACCCCAAGCGCCCATATGGCTCGACCCGTCCGGTTGTCCCCCCGGACGGGTCTTTTCTTTGTGGGCATCCAATTTAAAGCGTCGCGATCGTTCAGCTTCCGGTTGAAGGATCGCATCCGCGTCCGTCGCGTCGCTCGCGCGGCATGCGGCAAGCCGGTCATGCTTGTGCGAAGCTTGACTCGAAAACACAGCAAATCTCCGCACGATTACGGTGCTCGACGGCGGACGCGGTGTCGTTGCTGGACAAGTCAAAACTTTTCCACAAAATAATCATGTCGCGTCTAAATTGATTCGTGTGCGTTGCGTCCCCGCGTCCGTGTTTTCTCCTGACGGGCTGGTTCATGACACATCGCCAAGAAGTCGTTCGCGACGTGGCCGTTAGCCGCGACATTGCGGCACGCTGGTGCGCTCTCGCGGAGCAGCGGCTGCAACATCTCTCCGAAATGTTCGAAACCGGACGCTGGCGCCGCTACCACTCCGAGATCGCATTTCTCGAAAATATCCAGGAGGCCAAGCGTGCGGTCCAGACCTGGCGCGCCCTTGCAACGGGTGCGGACGTCGCTGCGGCAGCCGCCAGCGTGACGCCCGCCTTCGGGTGGTCGCCGGCGACGATGCCGCGCGTGTTTCCGCGCGAACAACAGGCGCAGACCGTGCAGCCGAAGGCCGTCCACATCGCGCCCGAGACCGCGGTGCCGGTCAGGCTCGATCCCACGCCGGACGTTCTCGCCGACATTACCGAAACCCCGATCGCACCGCTGTCCGCGCCGCCCGCGATGGCACCGCGCGCGGCACCTGCCATTATGCCGCCGCCAACGGCGGCAACGCTACTGCCGCAGTTCTCCCCACCCGCCGCCGAAATCGTCGCCGGCCCCGAGCGCGTCGTCGAATTCACCTTCAGCCTCGATGGCCTGGA
The DNA here is from genome assembly GCF_023073935.1 of Bradyrhizobium sp. 147. Classification (NCBI taxonomy): domain Bacteria; kingdom Pseudomonadati; phylum Pseudomonadota; class Alphaproteobacteria; order Hyphomicrobiales; family Nitrobacteraceae; genus Bradyrhizobium; species Bradyrhizobium sp. 147. The sequence goes on from NZ_JADPKL010000042.1 coordinate 60,754, forward strand.
GGCCAAATACCCGCTGCTGCGCAACGCGTTCTAACGCCGCACCGCATTCCCGCCGACCACCACCTGCGCGAATCGCTGCGCGCCGTCGGCCGACAGGTCGGACGTGACCGCGCGCGCGTGGTCCAGCCCGACCACGGCGCCGCGCGGGGTCTCCGAGATCATGTTGTTGTTGACGAGCGCGGTGCCGGCGCCGGGCATCACGGAGACGCCGACGCCGGCCAGCGCCTTGCGGATCACGTTGCCGGTGATGGCGACGTCGCGCAGATACTTGCCCCAGCCGGCGACGATGCCGTAGGACGGCGCGTTCTCGATCACATTGCCGGTCACCGAGGAATCCGCCTCGATATAAATGCCGACGCCGGCATCGTCGTCCGGCGCGGTGCCGATCGGCCGTTTCGGTATCAGGTTGCGGATGATGTTGCCCTGGACCACGGCGATGCGGCCACCCTCGTTGAAATTGCAGACGGAGACGCCGACGGCGGCGCCGTCGACAATGTTGTTGGCAATCACCGCGGCCTCGAACGCGAACTCCGAATAGAGCGCGACTTCACGCACGTCGCTGACGCTGTTGCCGGTGATATGGATGTTCGAGGCGGAGTTGCCGCGCACGGCGGAGTAATCGCAGTTCCTGATGCGGTTGCCGCGCACGATCACGTTGCCGGCGCGAAAGGCATTGATGGCGTTGCCGTACTGGCCGGAGCCGCCGGGGCCGGCCTTGATGTCCTCGATGCGGTTGTCGGCGACCAGCGTGCCGTCGTCGCCGATCGCGGTGCGCAGAATCTCGATGCCGTTATCGTTGGTGCCGGTGATGGTGTTGCGGGAGACGCTGAGGCCATGGGCATCGAACGAGACGACCGCCGTCATTGCGATATTGGAGAAGATGTTGCCGGAGATGTCGCCCGAGACCTGCTCGAGCCAAATGCCGCTGCCGCCGGAGCCGATCATCACGCAATCGGTGATGCGGACGTCGCGGCCGCCGAGGACGTGGATCAGGCCGCGCCGCGTCGGCAGCGGAATGTTACCACCATCGAACGTGATGCCGGTGAGACCGATCGAGTCAGCGCCGTCGCTCTGGATCGCCGACGCGCCCCCAGTGAAGACGAATTTCGTCGCACCGCGCACGCCGATCAGCTGCCCGCCGCTCGGTACTCGTAATAGTCCAGTGCGGTAGATGCCGGGCGGCAAGGCGAGCGGCATCTGCGCCCGCGCGCTCTCATCGATCGCACGTTGGAGCGCGCGGGTCTGGTCCTCGCTGGCGCCGGGCCGCACACCGTATTGCGTGGCGTCGCGGCCGAGCAGGGAGGTCAGCGGCGCCGCGCGCGCAGCATCGGCCGGCACGGCGAGCGCGCCGGCGATGCCAGCGGTCGAGGCTCCGATGAGATGACGGCGATTGAGGTCCATGACGCGTCCTCCGGCGGACGCGGGAGGTGTCCGCGGGGGACTAGGTAGCTCAGGACCGCCGGTGGCGTGAGGATTGTTCGCGGTAGGGTTAAATGTTTACGCAAGCAGGGTGCGGTAGGGGTTACGGCCCCAACGTGTTCCGTTCCTTCCGCGCCAATCGCACCATCTCCATCAGCATCGCTTCGCCCGCATCCACCAGTTCCTCCAGCGTGATCCGGGCTGCGCTCTTGCGGCGCACTGCGCCGCTGCGCGCGAGCAGCGGGATGTGGATGAACGCCGCAAGCCTGGGCCCGCCTGCTCTCACGTTCTCGATCGCGCGCCAGCTCAGATAATTGCAGAGATAGGCGCCGGCATCGCGCGAGGCGCGCGCATCGATGCCGGTGAGGCGTGCGGCGCGCAGCAGCCTTGCGGTGTGCGGACCGAACGTCATCGCGTCCGCATCGCCGGCGATGCCGCGCTTGCTCGATCGGGTGTTGGCGGCATCCGGCCAGAGCATGGTGACCGCATTGCGGGCGCGGGTCTCGATGCGCAAGTAAGGCGTGCGCGCGGCGAGGCCGAACATCAGAAGCGCATCCGGCTTCACCTTCGCGAGCACGTCAGGCAATTGCCGGTCGACCGCAGCATAGGTGACCGGGAAGATGTGGCTTGCGATCGCGACATTATCGAGCGCCGGGCGGCGCAGCTGCGCCAGCCGCGCTACCAGCGGCTGGGTCGGGTTAAAGGGCGCGCCGGGAAACGGCCCGAAGCCGGTGAGGAGAATGCGGAGCTTTTCGCTCATTGCAGCAGCTCCAGAATCTGCTCCGCGGCGAGGGCCGGCGTGAGGTGGCCGTCGGCCACCTCGGCCTCGATCTTCCGGACCTTGGTGCGCACCGACACCTCGCTGCGCAGCCGCGCCAGCATGCGCTGCTCCAGCATCGACCACATCCATTTCACCTGCTGATCGCGCCGCCGCGCGGCAAACTCGCCGGATGCGCTCATCGCCTTGCGGTGATCAAGGATCCTCTGCCAAATTCTCGCGATTCCGTCGCCGGTCAGCGCCGAATAGGTCTCGACCGGTGGGTGCCAATGCTCGGACCGCGGCGCCAGAATGTGCAGCGCGCCGCGGTAGTCAGCGGCGGTGATCTTGGCGCGCTTGAGGTTGTCGCCGTCGGCCTTGTTGATGGCGATCATGTCGGCGAGCTCGACCAGGCCCTTCTTGATGCCTTGCAGCTCGTCGCCGCCGCCCGGCAGCATAAGTGCGAGGAAGAAATCGGTCATGTCGCAGACCGCCGTCTCGGATTGGCCGATGCCGACGGTCTCGACCAGCACGACGCCGAAGCCTGCGGCTTCGCAAATCAGCATTGCCTCGCGTGTCTTGGCCGTGACGCCCCCGAGCGTGCCCGAAGACGGCGAGGGGCGGATGAAAGCATCGGTGGAAACCGACAGCCGCGCCATCCGGGTCTTGTCGCCGAGGATCGAGCCGCCGCTGCGCGCCGAGGACGGATCGACCGCGAGCACTGCGACCTTGTGGCCCTGTTCGATCAGATACGTGCCGAGCGCGTCGATCGTGGTGGACTTGCCGACGCCCGGAGAGCCGGTGATGCCGACGCGCACCGCCTTGCCGGAGTCAGGCAGCAGCATCTGCACCAGTTCGCGCGCCAGCGCCTGATGGTCGGCGCGCCGGCTCTCCACCAGCGTGATGGCCCGCGCCAGCGCCGCGCGGCTGCCGGCGCGCACGTCACGGGCGAGGGACTTGGTGTCCGGCGAGGCCTTCTTCTCGGTCATGCCTTGCTTTACAACGGCCCGGCTGGGCAGGCGAGGGCGCTCGCAAATCACCGGGATGTTGCCGTCGCCGTCTGGGGCGGTTTCATCTTGCGCCACGCCCACACCATTACCGGCCACAGCAGCGCGCCGATCGCCATCGCGGCGAGGATCGCCGCGACCGGGCGCTCGAAGAACGGCAGGATGCTTCCGTCCGATTTGATCAACGACGTGACGAAAGCCTGCTCGACCATGGTGCCCATGACGATGCCGAGCACCATGGCTGCCACGGGATAGCCGTTCGCTTCCATGACATAGCCGATCACGCCGAAGGCGGCGACGGTGACGACGCCGAACATGTTGTTGCCGATCGCGAACGAGCCGACCGCGCAGCACAGCATGATGATCGGCATCACGGTGGAGCGTGGCGCCAGCAGGATGTAGGCCGCGACCCGGATCATGGCGATGCCGAGCGGGATCATCATGATGTTCGCGATGATGAACATCAGATAGATCGCGTACATGCTCGACGCCTTCTCGGTGAACAGCGTCGGGCCGGGATTGAGTCCCTTCATGTAGAGCACACCGATCGCGATCGCGGCGATGGTGTCGCCGGGGATGCCGAACAGCAGCGATGGCACCCAGCCGGAGGCGATGCTGGCGTTGTTGCTGGCTCCGGCCTCGACCAGGCCTTCGACGTGACCGGTGCCGAACTTTTCAGGCTCCTTCGAGAAGCGCTTCGACATCGCGTAGGAGACCCAGGCGGCCATGTCGGCGCCGGCGCCGGGCAGCACGCCGATGATGATGCCGACGATATTCCCGCGCGTCATCTGCCAATGATACTTCTTGGTCAGCTTCCACTGGCCGGCCATGATGCTTCCGAATTTTCGTCGCGGCAGCGGTGGCGGCTCGGGCGTTAGCATCGCGCGCATCACCTGCGCCACCGCGAACACGCCGACCAGCGCCGGGATCGGTTCGATGCCGCCGAACAGATCGGTGAGGCCGAAGGTGAAGCGCGGGACGCCGCCGGGATTCTCGATGCCAATGCAGGAGACCAGCAGGCCGATGAACATGCCGGCGATCGCTTTCACGGGCGAGGAGCGCGCGACCAAAGTGGCGCACATCAGGCCGAGCAGCGCCAGCCAGAAATATTCGAACGTCGAGAACGACAGCGCGATCTCGGCCAGCGGCGGCGCCAGGATCATCAGCGACAGCACGCCGGCGATGCCGCCGACCGCGGAGAACCAGACGCCGGCCCCAAGCGCGAGCTCGGCCTGGCCCTTGCGGGTCATGGCATAGGCTTCGTCGGCATAGGCGGCGGAGGCCGGCGTGCCGGGAATGCGCAGCAGCGCGCCGGGAATGTCGCCGGAGAAGATCGCCATCGAGGAGGCCGCGACGATGGTCGCAATCGCCGCGATCGGCGACAGGTAAAAGGTGACGGGGACGAGCAGGGCGGTCGCCATCGTCGCCGACAGGCCCGGCAGCGAGCCGATCACGAGCCCGTACACGGACGCCGCGAACATCGCGATGATGACCTCCCAGGTGGAGATCAGTGCGAACGCATCAATCAGGGTTTTCAGCATGGGATTACCAGGGCGTCGGCAGCAGGCCGGCCGGTAGCGGCACGCGCAACAGCTTGCCGAAGATGAGGTGGATGGCGAACGGCGAGAGCGCCGCGAGCGGCAGCGCCAGCTTCCACTTCGCCCCCAACGCGGTCGAGGTCACGTAGACCATGATCGCGGCAGTGAGGATGAAGCCGAGCCGGTCGGCGGCAAAGACGTAGAACAGCAGCAGCGCCGGCGGCAGCAAGGCGCGAAAGCCGTAGAGCTTGCCCTGCGGCGGCGGGCTGGCGGCCTGGCCGTTCTCGAGCGGGACCAGCTCTTCCTCCTCCTCGAAGGAATGGCCAATGCCGAACACGATGGCGAGCCCGCACAGGGCGAGCCCGGTGCCGATCACCAGCGGAAACACGTTGGGGCCGACCGGCTGCCCCGGCACCGGCGGCAAGATCCAACCGCCATAGGCGGCGGCCGCGCCGAGTGCGACGAGAAACGATCCCGTGACGGAGTCGGGAAGACGCATGGGAGAATCCTATGAGAAGTGCACTTCCTCTCCCCGCGTGGGTTGGGCTAGCGCATATGACGAAGCTGCTCGGCCTGCATGGTTCGAGACGCCCGCTTTCGCGGCCTCCTCACCATGAGGGTCTGATATCTCGCCGCAAAACGCGACCTCATCCTGAGGGCCCGCCGTAGACGGGCGTCTCGAAGGATGGGCTGCAAGCGAGCTACTCGCCACGCTCTTCATATGCGACAGCCCTGCCGCCCGCGCGGAGAGGTGAAAATCACGCCTTGCTCAGGCCCGCCGCCTTCATCGCCTCGCCCATCTGGGCGTCGCCCTTGTCCATGAAGGCGGCGAAATGGGCGGCATCGCCCCACACGGTGCCGAAGCCGCGATTGCTCATGAAGTCCTTGAACTCGGCGGAGTCGTAGACCTTCTTCAGCGCTGCGGTCAGCTTCGTTGCGATCTCCGGCGGCAGGTTCTTCGGGGCGCCGATGCCGCGCCAGGCACCAGTCGCGTAGTCGATGCCCATCGCCTCCTTCAGCGTCGGCACATCTTTGAAGATCGGGTTGCGCGCCGGCGCCATGATGGCAAGGCTCCTGGCCTTGCCGGCCTCGATGATGGCCCGCGCCTCCGGCACCGAGCAGGTGGTCAGGTCGAGGCCACCGGCGGCGAGATCCTGCATCGCGGGCGCTGCGCCATTCGACGGCACCCAGGCGACCTGGTTGGCAGGCAGGCCCATCGCCTGCATCCAGCCGACCAGCGCCAGATGCCAGATGCCGCCCTGGCCGGTGCCCGAAGCCTTGAACTTGCCCGGAGGCGCCGCCTTGATCGCGTCGGCGAGTTCCTTGACCGTCTTGTAGGGCGAGGAGGAGGAGACCTGGATGCCGGGCGGATCCTCGTTCATCAGCGCCAGCGGCGTGTAGCTCTTCGGCGTCAGGTCGGTGAGGCCTTGCCAGTGCATCATCGAGATTTCGACCGTGAGCATGCCGATGGTGTAGCCGTCGGGCTGCGCGCTCGCGATCGCGCTATGGCCGACGACGCCGGAGCCGCCGGTGCGGTTGACCACGTTGAAGGGCTGGCCGAGATCCTTCTCCAGCAGCGCCGCGACGATGCGCGCGGTGGCATCGGTGCCGCCGCCCGCGCCCCAAGGCACGATGACGGTGACCGGACGCGCCGGATAGGCTTGTGCGCGTGCCGGCTTGAACCCGAAAGCGGCGGATGCCGCGACCGCGGCAGACGAGGCCGCAAAGGCGCGGCGGGTGATCTTGGACATTGAATGCCTCCCAGCGGCGCCCGTGACGTCGAGCGCTCTTGTCAACGGCGGCATTCTAGTCGGCTTTGCGGCGGCGCCGCAAGGTAGCGCTACCAGCGAGATCGCCGTTTGTGTGAAACCCATCGGACGGCAGTCGGAGATCGGGTGGGTTTTGCCCGCGCAAGTCGCCAACCTCAGCGCGCAACAAGAGCCAAGGCAAGCCATGACCCAAGCCTATTACAGCACCGTGCTGGACCAGCCACTGGACGAAGTCTGGTCGCTAATTCGCGACTTCAACAACTATCCCGCTTATATCGACGATAATCGTCGCGGACGCGCGAGCCGAAGATGGCGAGCTTCGATACGCCCTTGCCTTTGATGGCATCCGCGTTCTTGTATTGCAGCAATGATTTCGTCAGGTGTCATGGACACAACCTGGCCGGGCGCACGACCAGTCCATCACTACTCCGCCGCCTCGCTATGCCCAAGCCGGACGTTCAGCTTGCGGATCAGTTCCTCCGCCGCATCGGCGATCACGGTGCCCGGCGGGAAGATGGCTTCGGCGCCGGCCGCGTACAGCGCGTCGTAATCCTGCGGCGGCACTACGCCGCCGACGATGATCATGATGTCGTCGCGGCCCTGCTTCTTCAGCGCGGTCTTCAGTTCCGGCACGGCGGTGAGGTGGGCGGCGGCGAGCGAGGAGACGCCGAGGATGTGCACGTCGTTCTCGACCGCCTGCCGCGCAGCTTCGTCGGCAGTCGCGAACAGCGGCCCAATGTCGACGTCGAAGCCGATGTCGGCGAAGGCTGACGCAATCACCTTCTGGCCGCGATCGTGGCCGTCCTGGCCGATCTTGGCCACCAGGATGCGCGGGCGGCGGCCTTCCGCCTCCTCGAAGGCGTCGATCAGCGCCTGAACCTTCTCGACCTGGTTACCCATGCTGGACGCCTCCCGCTTGTAGACGCCGGTAATGGACTTGATCTCGGCGCGATGCCGGCCGAACACCTTCTCCATCGCCTCCGAAATCTCGCCGACGGTCGCCTTGGCGCGCGCCGCGTCGATGGCGAGCGCGAGCAGATTGCCGTTGCCTTCTCTGGCCGAGCGCGTCAGTGCGGCGAGGGCGGCATCGACGTCCTTCTGGTTGCGCTCGGATTTCAGCCGCGTCAGCTTGTCGATCTGCAAGCGGCGGACATTGCTGTTGTCGACTTTGAGGATCTCGATCGGCGCCTCGTCGGTCGGCTTGTACTTGTTGACTCCGATCACGGCCTGCTTGCCGGCATCGATCCGCGCCTGCGTCTTGGCCGAGGCCTCCTCGATGCGCAGCTTCGGCACGCCCGCCTCGATCGCCTTGGCCATGCCGCCGAGCTCCTCGACCTCCTGGATGTGGCTCCAGGCCTTGGCCGCGAGGTCGCGCGTGAGCCGCTCGACATAATACGAGCCGCCCCAGGGATCGATGATGCGCGTGGTGCCGCTCTCCTGCTGGAGGAAGAGCTGGGTGTTGCGGGCGATGCGCGCCGAGAAATCGGTCGGCAGCGCCAGCGCTTCGTCGAGCGCGTTGGTGTGCAGCGACTGGGTATGGCCCTGGGTGGCCGCCATCGCCTCCACCGTGGTACGCATCACGTTGTTGAAGACGTCCTGAGCGGTCAGCGACCAGCCTGAGGTCTGGCTATGCGTGCGCAGCGACAGCGAGCGCGGGTCTTTCGGATTGAATGGCTTCAGCAGCTTCGCCCAGAGCAGGCGCGCGGCGCGCAGCTTGGCGACCTCCATGAAGAAGTTCATGCCGATCGCCCAGAAGAACGACAGGCGCGGCGCGAAGCGGTCGACGTCGAGGCCTGCAGCGAGGCCGGCACGCAGATATTCGACGCCATCGGCCAGCGTGTAGGCGAGCTCGAGGTCCTGCGTCGCACCGGCCTCCTGCATGTGATAGCCGGAGATCGAGATCGAGTTGTATTTCGGCATCTTCTGCGAGGTGTAGGCGAAGATGTCCGAAATGATCCGCATCGATGGCGCGGGCGGATAGATATAGGTGTTACGCACCATGAATTCTTTCAGGATGTCGTTCTGAATGGTGCCTGAGAGTTTTTCCGGCGGCACGCCCTGTTCCTCGGCGGCCGCGACATAGAGCGCGAGGATCGGCAGTACCGCGCCGTTCATGGTCATGGACACGCTCATCTGGTCGAGCGGAATCCCTGCGAACAGCGTACGCATGTCGTAGATGGAATCGATCGCCACGCCGGCCATGCCGACGTCGCCGCCGACGCGCGGATGATCGCTGTCATAGCCGCGATGCGTGGCGAGATCGAAGGCGACCGAGAGGCCCTTCTGTCCGGCCGCGAGATTACGGCGATAGAACGCGTTGGAATCCTCTGCCGTGGAGAAGCCGGCATATTGCCTGATGGTCCAGGGCTGGTTGACATACATGGTTGGGTAGGGGCCGCGCAGAAAGGGCGCGATGCCAGGATAGGTCTCGAGGAAATCGAGGCCGGCAAGATCGGCCTCGCCATAGGCCGGTTTCACGAGGATGCCCTCGGGCGTCAGCCACGGCTCGGCGCTGCCGGCCGGCGCGGCGGTGGCTGTCCGCGCGAAGGCGACGTCGGCGAAATTGGGAATGCGGCTCATGGTCTCAACCATATCATAGGCGCTCAATCATGATCCGGATGCTGATGGCTGACGATGGTCGCCATCTTCTCCGGTCCGTAATTCTGCTGCGTGGTCTGGCTTGGCAAATTGGAGATGCCGACTACCCAGCCGAGGCGAGATTCGGTGCCGAACTGCCGCGTTGGGACAACGTGGTCGGGGCGGTCGAACGTGCCTGTCATGATCTCGATCCGGTCGCCGTCGATGCGGCCAAAGCTCAGCGGCGTGCCGCAGGCGGCGCAAAAGCCGCGCTCGGCGATCGAGGAGGAGCGGAAGAACGACGGCCGTCCCTTGGTCCAGGCAAAGTCCGTCTTGTTGATGTCGGCGAAGGAGGCGAACGGGGCGCCAGCCGCCTTCTGGCACATCCGGCAGTGGCAGATCGAGACCTTGGTCGGTGCCGTCGTGACTCGAAAGCGCACGGCCCCGCATTGGCAGCCGCCGGTGAGAACGGTTTTGCCGGTTTCGATCATGATTGCTCCATCCGTCGATAGGCGTCTTGCAGCGTCGCAAGCGCATCGCCGCCGGCGAAGACGAAACCGGTGACGCCGGCCGCGCGCAGCGCAGCCTCGGCATCCGTCGGGCGGCCTGCCAGGTAGATATGGCGCGCGCCGGCCGTTTGCAGGGCTCTTGCCGCGGCTTCCGCTTGTTCCGCATAGACCTTGTCGCTGGAACAGAGACAGGCGAGGGCGGCGCCGGAGGCCTCGAAGGCGGTAACAAGCTTGGCCGGATCGGCAAAACCCTCGCTGTCGAGGGCCTGGATGCCGCCAGCCTCGAAGTAGCTCTTGGCAAACGTCGCCCGCGCGGTGAAATCGGCGGGCGTGCCGAGATTGGCCAAGAACACCTTTGGGCGGGCGCCACGTGCTTTCAGCGCTGCATCCGACTTGTCACGCAAGGCCTCGAACGGTTGCGCCAGCCGGATCGGCGGCAGTGCATCGAATTTGTATTTTTGCTCACCATAAGGCGGAAGCGCGATTGGCGTCACCTTCAGGACGGCCGTCTCGCTCTCGTGCAGGTTCGGAAACTCACTGGCGCCCGTCAGCACGTCCCGGCGTTTTGCGATGTTGGCCTCGCGCGCCTTTCGCGTAGCCGCTACTTTGCTCTGAAAAACACCCTGCTGAAGCGCGGCAAAGGCGCCGCCGGCTCTCTCGCTCTCCTGGAACAGCGCCCAGGCGGCCTCGCAGAGCTGCGCCGTCAGCGCCTCGATCCCGCCGGCGCCCGCTGCGGGATCGCTGACCTTGGCGAGGTTGCTTTCTTCCAGCAGCAGGGCTTGCGTGTTGCGCGCCACGCGCCGTGCGAACGGATCGGGCAGTCCGAGCGCCAGCGTATGCGGCAACACGGTGATCGCGTTGGCGCCGGCAAGCCCGGCCGCAAAGGTCGCGATGGTCGCGCGCAGCATGTTCACGTAAGGGTCGCGCTGCGTCAGCATGCGCCAGGCCGTGTCGGCAGCGATGAACAGCGGTTTCGGCGTCAGGCCACAGGCCTGCTCGATGCGCGCCCACAGCAGCCGCAGCGCGCGGAATTTGGCCATAGTCAGGAACTGGTCGGCATCGGCGGAAAGCCGCGCATAGACCATGCCCTGCGCCTGCTGCAGCGCAATGCCGGCATTTTCGATCGCGCGCAGATAGGCAACGCCGCAGGCGAGCACGAAGGCAAGCTCCTGCACTTCCGAACCGCCGGCATCGTGGATCACGCGTCCGTCGGCGGACGCGAACGGCCCCTTGAAGCCGAGCCCAGCGAGACCCTTGATGGCGCCGGTGATGGCTGGAACGATCTCCTCCCACGTATAGGGGCTGTGGCCCCACACCGCGCCGGCCGCGAGCGGATCAAGCCCGAAGCGGATGTCGCAGGCGGCGGGATCGAGGCCTGCGCGCTTCACATATTCCGCGACATGGATCGCGGCCATCCGTGATTGCGGACCGATCTGGAGTTCGAGGCCGATGCCGGCATCGAGATGGATGTCCTTCAGGACTCTTGCGACCGCATCGGCTGACGGTTCCAGGCCGAAGCCGTGGGCGCCGCTGCCGCCGGCGAACACCAGCGCGAGCCCCGTCGCGCCGTTCTCGAGATCGGTCAGCGCCTGCGCGTTCGCGGCAGCCGCATCGGGATGGTCGATCCGCTGCATGATCTGCCAGGGCGCAGCTGGCGGCCGGCCCACCACGGGCGCAAGGTCCTTGGCGCGTGGGTAGAGCGGTTCGATCTTCAGGCCATCATAGGTCTTGCCGACCAGCTTCTCGAACGGCGCGCCCTTCAGCACGTCGTCAACCAGCTTGCGCCAGTCTTCGATCGTCGCCTTGGGAAAATCCGCCGCCAGCGGCAGGTCGTCAGTCACGGAGGTCATGCGGCGAGGGGCTCCCGAAATCTTGTTATTCGCAGGCGAAATTGCCACGGCGGACCGCCCCTGCAAACGGTTGTTTTTGGTTAGCCGGTATCCGGAAGCCGCTCAATGCCTTGCGTCGAGACGCTGGCGAGCCCGTCACGCACACGAACGCCTGATATGAGGCGGTCGGGCGCGATCTCGGCCAGCGGCACCAGCACGAAGGCGCGCTCGAACAAGCGCGGATGCGGCAGGGTCAGATCGGGCTTCTGCAAGCTGACATTGTCATAGGCAATCATATCGAGATCGAGCGTGCGCGGGCCCCAGCGCCGCTCCTTGTCCCGCGTGCGGCCGAATTTCTGCTCGATCTTCTGGAGCACGAACAGCAGTGCATGCGGATCAAGGCTGGTCTCGATCTCGATGCACGCGTTGATGAAGGGCTCCTGGTCCTCATCGCCCCAGGGCGGCGTTGCATAGTCGGACGAGCGCGCGATCAGCGCGGCTTGCGCCATGCCGCAGATATGCGCGATCGCCTTGCGGAAGGTCGCGCGGACATCGCCGACATTGCCGCCGAGTGCGATCAAGACGCTCGCCATCTTATGGATGCCGCGAGCGCGTCAGCATGATGCCGACGTCGTCGAAGATCGCGGCGATCGGCGCATGCGGCTTGTGCACGGTGATCTTCACGGCGCGGATGCGTGGGAAATGCGACAGGATGGCATCGGCCACCGCGCCGGCCGCGCGCTCCAAAAGCTTGTAGTTGGTGTTCTTGAACGCCGCCGTGGTGGTCGCCACCACTTCGGCGTAGGACACGGTATCGGCGAGCCGGTCGCTGCGCGAAGGCTCCGACAGGTCGGTATAGAGTTCGAGATCGATGACGAAGCGCTGGCCGACTTCGGTTTCGTGATCCATGACGCCGTGGCGGGCGTGGATCGACAGGCCGGTGACGAAGATCGTATCGGTCATGGCTTGCTCTCGATTGCTGCTGCTACACGCAGGGCCTGCAAGGTTTCGGCGACGTCATGGGTCCGAATGATTTTTGCGCCGCGCTGCGCGGCGATGACGTGCGCGGCGATCGAGCCGGCGAGCCGCTCTTTCGGCTCCGACGGCGACACTGCGGCGATGAAGCGCTTGCGCGAGGCGCCGACCAGGATCGGCAGGCCGAACATGTCGAGTTCGCGCAGCCGCGCCAGCGCGATCATGCTCTGCTCGGCCGTCTTGCCGAAGCCGATGCCGGGATCGAGTACGATTTTGTCCCGCGCGATCCCAGCCTTGGCCGCGATATCCAGCGAGCGCAGGAAGAAGGTCTTCATGTCCGTGACGATGTCGATGGTGGGGTCGGCATTGTCGCGGTTGTGCATGATGATGACCGGAACGCCTTTAGCCGCGACCAGCGGTGCCATGGCGGCGTCGCGTTGCAGGCCCCAGACGTCGTTGACGATCGCCGCGCCCTGGTCGAGCGCGAATGCCACCACCTCCGCCTTCATGCTGTCGATCGAGACGGGCGCGCCAAGCGCCACGACGCCAGCCAGCACCGGCTTCAACCGGGCGAGCTCGCGTTCCGCTGTGACCGGCTGGGCCCCCTTGTAGGGCCGCGTGGACTCTGCGCCGATATCGATGATGTCGACGCCATCAGCGATCATCGCCCGGGCACGCACCAAAGCCTGCTCGGGCGCGATGAACGCACCTCCGTCGGAGAAGGAATCCGGGGTGACGTTGAGCACCCCCATCACCGCCGGAAGCGACCGTTCCAACAGCGTCCGCAGCACGTCGGCCCCGGCCGAGCCGGCCGGCGGGACGGATGGGGAGGGCGAGGCATTCATGCGGGTGGCTTTAGCGGTCGGGGAGGGGGAGTTCAAGACCAACCCCTCGTGTCATTGCCCGCGAAAGCGGGCAATCCGAGGCATTGCGACAATACGGAGGAGGCGCGGCGTACGGGATACACGCCTTCGCGGGGTATGACGGAGAGAGGGTGCGGCTAATACGTAATCTTCGGCGGCAGCTTCTTCGCCTTGGCGATGATCTCGCCGACCGACTTCTCGGAAGGCAGGATGCGGAGGAGCTTCTTCTTCTCGTTCGCGTCCCGCATGCTCTGCGCGAGCCTTGCCGGATTCCGATAAGCGAGCTCGCGCACCGTGGTGACGCCGGCAGCGCGGACCAGGCCGACCTTGGCCCGGCCCATGCCGGGGATGCGCATGTAGTCCGAGACGTTGGCCCATTCCAGCAGCAGCTGCTCGCTGATGCCGGTCTTGGCGGACAGCGCCTTGCGGCCTTTCACGGTGCCGGCAGCCTCGAGCAGCGCGTCGGTGGTGCGGATTCCCTGTGCCTTCAACTTGTTGGCGGCAAAGGCCGACAGGCCCTCAATCTCGGAGATGGGATATGTCATGATACTCGATGTGAAATGCGAAAGCTTCAGGCGAATTGGCTGAGGCCCGGCGTCCCCGCGATGATCTTGCCCATCTGATCGGCTCCGATTTTGTCTCGGCCGAAGCGAAAAAGTTCACGGGCGATGTTTTGAATCTCCGACATGCCGAGTCCGAGGCCCATCAGGCGTGAGCCGACGGCCATCAGGCCGCCGCCCATCAGCCGCGACAGTCCGCCGCCGCTCCTGGACGTCTCGATCGCGGCTTCCGCACCGGGAATCTGGTCGATCAGGGCCTGCACGCTGTCGGAAGGACCCTCGCTGCGGAGGAAACCCAGGATAATGCCGACAGTCTTTTCAGCGACAGCACTATCTATGCTGGCGTTTGTTGCCAGCCGCCCGATCAGCTCGTCCATATGGCCTGCCCCTCAGCCGGTTCACATGCCGGAGTATTGCTTTCGAAAATGATCTTGAGCCGGTGCGATGTGAAATACAAGCGATGAACGCGACCAACGTTTCGAACGCGCGAAAAGTGTTGCAGCGATGCAAGAGCGGAGATGGCATCAGCAAGAAAATACCGCGGTGCGAATGCACTTTTCCGACTTTCGGCTGATGTTTCCGACGATGTCGCGTGTCCGGACCACGTTGAATGGTTTCAATCGGCTTGCGACATGCGGTAAACTCCGGAACTGGTGTATTCGAGTTTCGATACGCGAAACTGCAGAGATCAGAGACCATAATGACCGCACAGGACAACAAGCTCGGCGACACCGGCGACAAGATCTTCGTCGGCAAGGGAAACGAGCAGGCATGGCTGACGCTGGCGCTCGCCAATCGCCACGGCCTCGTCACCGGTGCAACCGGAACCGGCAAGACGGTGTCGCTGCAAGTGATGGCGGAAGGATTTGCGCGCGCCGGCGTTCCGGTCTTCGCAGCCGACATCAAGGGCGACCTCTCCGGCATCTCCGAGGTCGGCGAACCAAAGGATTTCATCGTCAAGCGCGCCACCGAGATGGGGCTGACGTTCCAGCCCGACCAGTTCTCGACGGTGTTCTGGGACGTATTCGGTGAGCAGGGCCACCCCGTGCGGGCGACCGTCACCGAGATGGGACCGCTGCTGCTCGCGCGGATGCTCGACCTCAACGACGTGCAGGAAGGCGTGCTCAACGTCGCCTTCCGCGTCGCCGACGACAACGGTCTCGTCCTGATCGACATGAAGGACCTTCGCGCGCTGCTCGACGCCATCGTGCCGGATAGCGGGAAGAAGGGGGCGGACGCGGCGGCGGATCCGCTCGCCGCCATCCGCAAGGCCGCGCAGGGCTTCGGCAACGTCACCAAGGCGACCGTCGGCACCATCCAGCGCCAGCTCCTGGTGCTGGAGAACCAGGGCGGCTCCAAATTCTTCGGCGAACCGGCGCTGACGCTGAAGGACTTCATGAAGACCGACCGCGACGGGCGCGGCATGGTCAACATCCTCGTCGCCGACAAGCTGCTCCAGAGCCCGCGGCTTTATGCGACATTCCTGTTGTGGATGCTGTCGGAGCTGTTCGAGGAGCTGCCCGAGGTCGGCGACCTGCCCAAGCCGAAGCTCGTGTTCTTCTTCGACGAAGCGCATCTGTTGTTCAACGACGCGCCCAAAACGCTGATGGACAAGATCGAGCAGGTGGTGCGTCTGATCCGCTCCAAGGGCGTTGGCGTTTACTTCGTGACGCAGAACCCGGTCGACGTGCCCGATCGCGTGCTCGGGCAGTTGGGTAACCGGGTGCAGCACGCGCTGCGCGCTTTCACCCCGCGCGACCAGAAGGCGGTCGCCGCCGCAGCCCAGACCTTCCGGCCCAACCCGAAGCTCGACACCGCCAAGGTGATCATGGAGCTCGGCAAGGGCGAGGCGCTGGTGTCCTTCCTCGAGGGCAACGGCACGCCTTCGATGGTCGAGCGGGTGATGATCCGGCCGCCGTCGGCCCGGATCGGACCGATCACGTCGGAGGAGCGCAAGGCGATCATGGCTGTAAGCCCGGTCAAGGGCAAATACGACACCGCTGTCGATTCCGAGTCTGCCTACGAGATTCTTCAGAAGCGCATCGCCGGCACGGCGGCAACGGCAGATGGTTCGGCAGGTGGAAGCGGTGGCGGCATCCTCGGCCAGATCGGCTCGATCGTCGGCTCTATCTTCGGCACCAACGTCAAGCGCGGCCGTCTGTCGACCGGCCAGGTCATCGCGCGCGACGTGACGCGATCGGTGACCAACCAGGTGATCGGGGGGATGGCCGCCAATATCGGCAAGTCGGTCGGCGGCCAGCTCGGCGGCTCGATCGGCCGCACCCTGGTTCGCGGCGCGCTCGGCGGATTGTTGCGGCGCTAGAGCGTGATCCGGAAAAGTGTGAAGCGGTTTTCCGAAAAGATCATGCTCGAACAATAACCTGAAGCGCGATGACGATTCATCCCGATCTCGTCGCGCCTTAGGCAGCACGCCCGGCCATGACGCTGCAGGAGGTTTAGCGGCCATCGGGAGGCCATCACAGCGCACAAATTCCGGTGAGGGGCTCTCCAAGCATCCGCCCGTCTGCTACGTGGCTGGGAACCTCGCTCGCTTTGGGCGCGGCCGGCATCCTCATGCTGCTATCGCTGCCGTGGTTTCCCAATGTCATCCAGACCTGGGGCAATAATCTCGTTGCGACCGCCATCCTTGCCGGCAGCCTCGCATGGCACATCTGGCATCCGCCGGTTGCGGCTGGTCCCGAGGCCGCGCCAGCGCTAAAAGCGCAGACACCTTGAGACCAACAATCGGGAATACGACCATGGCCAATGCGCAGCTTCAATCCGTGCTCGACCACATCGACAAGGATTTCGATAACAGCCTGGAGCGTCTGTTCTCGTTGTTGCGGATCAAGTCGATCTCCGCGGATCCGGCCTTCGCCGCCGATTGCAAGGCCGCGGCCGAGCATCTCGCCAAGGACATCGCAAGCCTCGGTGTTGCCACTGAAGTGAGGCCGACCGCCGGACATCCCGCCATCGTCGGCAAGGCCAGGGCGGGCGGACGGCCGCACGTGCTGTTCTACGGCCATTACGATGTGCAGCCGGTCGACCCGCTCGATCTCTGGAACCGTCCGCCGTTCGAGCCCGTCGTCACCGACCATGCCGATGGTCGCAAGATCATCGTCGCGCGCGGCGCCGAGGACGACAAGGGCCAGGTCATGACCTTCGTCGAGGCCTGCCGCGCCTGGATGAAGGTGACGGGCTCGCTGCCGGTCGACATCACCTTCCTGATCGAAGGCGAGGAGGAGGTCGGCTCGAAGAATTTCGTGCCCTTCATCGAGGCCAACAAGGACGAGTTCAAAGCCGACTACGTGCTGGTCTGCGACACCGGCATGTGGGATCACAACACGCCGGCGATCACCACATCGCTGCGCGGCCTGCTCTATGAGGAGCTGAAGATCACTGCCGCCAATCGCGATCTGCATTCCGGCGTCTTCGGCGGCAGCGCGATGAACCCGATCCGGGTGCTGACGAAAATTCTGGGCAGTCTGTTCGACGACGACAACCGCATCACCATTCCCGGCTTCTATGACGGCATCAAGGACACGCCCCCTGACATCTTGGCGCAGTGGAAGAAGCTAGAATTCACACCGGACACGTTCCTCAAGCCGGTGGGCTTGTCGATCCCCGCCGGCGAGAAGGGGCGGCTGCTGATCGAGCAGGCCTCCTCGCGTCCGACCTGCGACGTCAATGGCATTTGGGGCGGCTATATCGGCGAGGGCTCCAAGACGGTGATCCCGTCGCACGCGTCGGCCAAGGTTTCGTTCCGTCTGGTCGAGGGGCAGGACCCCCAAAAGATCCGCAAGGCGTTCCGCGACTACGTGACCGCGCGCATTCCGGGCGACTGCAAGGTCGAGTTCGGCGACCATTCCGCCGCGCCCGCGGTCGCGCTCGATTGGAATATGAAACCGCTCGCCGCCGCCAAGAAAGCGCTGACCGAGGAATGGGGCAAGGAGACCGTGCTGATGGGATCGGGTGCCTCGATCCCGATCGTCGCCGATTTCAAGCGCACGCTCGGCCTCGATTCGCTGCTGGTCGGCTTCGGCCTCGACGACGACAACATCCATTCGCCGAACGAGAAGTACGATCTGCGCAGCTTCCAGAAGGGTATCCGTTCCTGGGCGAGGATCCTCGCCGCGCTGGCGGAGGTGAAGTGACCGCGTAGCGGTCATTCCGGGGCGCCTCGAAGAGGCGAACCCGGAATCTGGAGGTTGTTGCGCGAGATTCCCAGGTGCGCAATTGCGCACCTTAGTTCGCGCTTTTCGCGCGCCCCGGAATGACGGGCGTGACGAGTTACCCCAAATAAAAACGCCGCCCGGAATTGGGCGGCGTTTCATTCCAAAAGGCGTAGAGGTTCGTTGAACGCCACCCTACACCAAATCCCGAAAATCTCAAGTCCGATAGCCCGGATTGACGCGGTCGAGCTTGCGTAGCAGCGGCGGCCACACGAGGTTGGTGGCGCGCAGCTCGGCGCGGTCGCGGTTCGACAGCAGCTCGGTGTTCTTCTCGATCGCGACGTCGTCGACCGGATAGATCGGCGTACCCAGCGCGCGCGTGCGCACCTGCATCGAGCAGGCGCGCTCGAGGTGGTACATGCGCTCGAAGGCGGAAGCGACGGAGCGGCCGACCGTCAGCGTGCCGTGGTTGCGCAGGAGCATGTGGTTGTGGTCGCCGAGGTCCTTCTGCAGCCGCGGCCGCTCGTCATGGTCGAGCGCGATGCCTTCATAGTCGTGATAGGCGAGGTCGTGGGTAACGAGCTGGGCGGTCTGGTTCAGCGGCAACAGGCCTTCGGCGCTGCTCGACACCGCGGTGCCGTCGAGCGTGTGGAGATGCAGCACGCAGATCGCGTCCTCGCGCACCTCGTGGATCGCCGAATGGATGGTGAAGCCGGCGGGGTTGATGCTGTATTCGCTCTCGGAGAGCTGATTGCCATGCAGATCGACTTTGACGAGGCTCGACGCCGTGATCTCGTCGAACATCAGCCCGTAGGGATTGATGAGGAAGTGATGATCGGGGCCGGGCACGCGCGCGGAGATGTGCGTGTCGACCAGATCGTCCCAGCCGTACAACGCGACGAGGCGATAGCAGGCGGCGAGATTGACCCGTTGCTGCCACTCGGCCTCCGTCATGTTCGACGGCACTTCCTTCAGGCGCGCTTCCGCTGGCGACATGGCTGATCTCTCCGAACATCGTTGTTGCGGGGAAGGAGCCTAGTCTTGGGTGAGGCGGGCAGCAAGGCGCGGCCAGCGCGCGGCAGTTCAGCGTTGCCCGCATGAGCGAAGCGATATGCGGGCAGCTCCAAAGTGGCCCCGGATGTCGCTTCGCTCATCCAGGCTTCGCGTTGGGAGAAGATTATTATGGAGCCGGGATCGACAGCAGGCTGGAAATGCTGCGGCCGCGGATATCGTAGACGCGGGCGAACACCACGTCGTCGCGCTTGATCTCGACCATGACGGGTGCGGTGAGGCCCTTGCAGTAGAATTCGCCCAGCGTCATCGCGAAATCGGCCGCGTTGGAATCCCAGCCGATTGTGAAGTCGGGGCCGAGCGCGACCTGGGCCGGTCGCTGCGGCCCGCACACCGCGACCTTCCATTTGCGATTGCTGGGCGGCACTTCCTGGCGCTCGATCAGCTGCTCGCGCAGCTCGTCCGAGGCCTGCTTCAGCGCCAGGCCCCAATAATCGAGCATAAAGCGGTCGTCGGCGCCGCGCACGGTGCCGGCGATGTGGTTGAAGTGCGTGTATTGATAGGGATGCAGCCGGATCATCTCGGCCAGCGACAACGCAAGACCGAAGCAGAAGGTGGCGAGCACGACCGGCTGCCAGGTGCGGTGATTGGCGCGCAGGCGTTCCATAGTCCAGCCGAAGGCGACGCCGCCGAGCACCGCCATCGGCGGGATCACGAAGACGAAATGGCGGATGCCGTTGTACAGCGCGGGACGCTTCACCATCGCGATCGCGAGCGGCAGGGTCGCGGCCAGCGTCAGCATCAAGAGGATGGTCTTGCGGCGCGCGGGAACCTCGCGGCGCGGCAGCATGGCGAAGGTGCTGACGACGGCGCCGCCCATCAGCACCAGCATCACCTCGGGCAGCTGCAGCGCGAACAGCGTCGGCAGATAGGACCAGGGCATGTCGGGCACGGATACGATCGCGCCGTCGAACATCTCCTTCCACGGCTTCTCGAAGAAATGCGAGAAGTAGGTCAGCGCCTCGAAAGGATTGCCCGGCTCCATGATCGACCACGGCCAGATCAGGCCCATCACGAGATAGCCGAACGCAAGGCCAGGCAGCAGCACATAGACGACGTGGGCGAAGCGGCGGACCGCCTCGCGCAAGCCCTCGCTGCGCAATTCCTCCAGGAACAGCGGGACGAAGCCAAGCATGGCGTAGACCAGCGCGAGACCGCCGAGAACGCGGCAGCCCAACGAAAGGCCGGCACCTAGGCCGACGATCAAGACCGTGCGCGGCGAAGGCTGCGGATATTCCTCCGCGAGGCGGACGAGGCCCAGCATCAGGATGATCATGGCCACCGCGAAGGGCGCATCCTTCGGGTTCATGAACATGTGGCCGTAGAAGATCGGGCAGAGCGCGAGGAGCAAAAGTGAGGCAAGACCGGCGAGGGGCCCGCCGATGCGGCGCCCGAGCCGCCACGTCACCGCAAGCCCGATCACGCCGACGATGGCACCGACCAGACGTCGTGTCTCGAACAGTTCGAGCGGAATGATCTTGTGCAGGAGAGCGGCGATCATATCGAAGCCGCCGCCATACATGTATAGATTCGCGAACGACAGCGCTGCGGTATCCCTGAAACCGGAACCGAACATGCGCAGCAACAGATCGGCATATTCAGCGTGGGTGTAATCGTCCCAGCCGAGCCCGTAGTCGCGGAAGGTCAAGCCTGCAATGACGGCGACCGCAGCCAGCACCAGCATGGCGAGATCGTCGCAAGTCCGTTCGACCGAGCGCCGCAGAGGCGTGTCGATCGCCGAAGTCGTGATGGATGTCATGGCTATTGGTGACCCGGAATCCCCTCTGGACCCTGCTGGCGCGCGCGGGCCTGCTCCCCGGGATCCCTATAGCGCAGTTCCATTACCAAGTAATTGGGCATTATGGCTAAATTCCTGATGCGGCGCAGCAAATGCGGAAACTTGGAGTGCCGGTAGCAGTAGTGAGCCGCAGCTGAAGGGAATGTGAATAAGTCTCTGATTTCCTTCCCTTTGGGAACACCGCCCACAATTGGCCGTTGGCGTGGAACACCGGATGACGGTATCGTGGCGTGACGAGCGTCGCGCGTGGATGCGCGGTCGGGGGTGAGTTCGATGATCTTGGCATTGCTGATCGTGGGGATATTCGCCGTTCTGGCGGGCCTCCTTGCGATCCTGTTCGGCTACTCCGTCAGGGAATTCAGCGTCGGCAGCACTCTCATAATCTCCGGAACCATCGGCGTCTGCACCGGAATGTTACTGGTCGGCCTGCATCTTCTGCTCCTTGAGCTGAGGCGCATCGCCCGCCGGTTGGCCGCCGGATCAGCCGCATCGTCCGAGGTTCGGGTCAGGCCCGTGCTGCCGGGTCTCGCAATGCCGGGTGCGCCTGCGCCCGAGCCGGCGCTTGCCTCGCCTGCGAAGACCGAGCCGGAGCCACCACCAGCCGCAGGCCCTCCGCCGTGGCAGAGCGAAGCCGCCCTGCGCGAGCGTCCAGGCGCCGAGGCGCCCGAGCCACCAACGCCTCCTGCGGCTCCGGAAGCGCCGCGCCGCCGCAACCTGTTGTTCGCCTCGACCTCGCGCAAGGAGCGTGAGCGCGCGGAGGCAAAGCCCACGGAGGGCCGGCAACCGTCTCATGAAGAGCCCGCAGCCCCGGACGGTCCGCCTGCCAGTTTCGAGGATGCCTGGCCGAAGCCGGAACGCATGCGCCCGCCGGAGCCGCCGGTCACCGCGCGCCGCCCGCCGCCGCGCTCGCCCTCGATCTTTGCGGAAGCCGCTCCCCCGCCCCCTGCACCTGAGCCGGCGCCTTCACCTGAGCCGGCGGCTGCGGCCGAGCAGACGCCCGTGACCGTGCTCAAATCCGGCGTCGTCGATGGCATGTCCTATTCGCTCTATTCCGACGGTTCGATCGAAGCGCAGATGCCGGAGGGCATGATGCGCTTTGCCTCCATCGACGAGCTCCGCGCGCATCTCGACCAGCGGGGCTGAGGCCGCTGTTTGAAAGTAAAGCGCCGCCGTTCACCAGTAATCAGCCCGTCGTCGTCAGTCGTTGTGGTTCAGCCGAACGTATTGTTGACACGGAATACTCTGACGTCGTCAATCCCGTGAGACGCAAGGTGGAGAAGGGGTGGGCGTATGTCGGATGCTGGGAATAAGAATTTCATCGAGCTGACCGCGAGCATCGTGTCGGCCTATCTCAGCAACAATCCGACGGCGGCGGCCGAGATCCCGAACCTGATCAGCCAGGTGCATGGCGCCTTGGTGCGGGTCTCGTCAGGCCGCACCGAGACCGCGCCGCTCGAGCCGGCCAAGCCGGCGGTGTCGCTGAAGAAGTCGATCGCGCCGGATTATCTGGTGTGCCTGGAAGATGGCAAGCGCTTCAAGTCGCTGAAGCGCCATCTGCGAACCCAGTACAACATGACTCCGGAACAATATCGCGAGAAATGGGGCCTGCCGGCCGACTATCCCATGGTCGCGCCGAACTATGCGGTGGCCCGCTCGCAGCTGGCGAAACAGATGGGGCTGGGACAGCAGCAGCGGAAACGGAAGTAAAATTCTTACGAAGCTTCCGCGAGCGCCTCTTTGGCGTCGGTCTTGATGCGCTCGACCATCGAGCGCAGTCCGTTGGACCGCTGCGGCGTCAGATGATCGCGAAAGCCGAACTCGTTGAACACCGCAATCGCATCGGTATCCAGGATCTCCTGCGGTGTCCGGCCTGAATAGAGCGCGAGCACGATCGCGACCAGACCACGCACGATATGCGCGTCACTGTCGCCGCGATATTTCAGGACCGGCGCGCCATTGCTGCGCTCTACCAGCTTCTGGAGCCAGACCTGGCTGACGCAGCCTTGCACCTTGTTCTCGGCAGAGTGCTCCGCCTCCGGCATCGGTTCCAGGGTGCGGCCGAGCTCGATGACGTACCGGTAGCGGTCGTCCCACTCGTCGAGAAGCTCGAAATTGTCCCTGATTTCGTCGATCGTCGTCATGCTGGCCCATGGTTCCCGTTCAGGCCAATATAGGGACGCGAAGCCCTGAAATCGATAGGGTTTGGGCGCTAATTGACGGTGCAGGCCTAATTCGCCGTGGCAGGTCCGCGCCATTCCAGCGCGAGGTCGTCCTGGGTCAGGGTGTCGTGCGGCGCCTCGCTCGCAGCAATGTCGCCTTCGCCGGCCAGCGCGATCGAGCCGGTGTGGTCGGGCGTCTTCTTGTCGGTCTTGTCGTTCTTCTCGTTGGTGTTCTGCTCTTTCTTGTCGTTGATGATCTGGTAGATCTTGCGCGCGCCGTCCTGGGCGCGCTGGCCGATGATGGTTGCGGCCTGTCCGCCGACCTCGCAGGCCGCCGGCTGACGCTTGCAGAACTGGGTCACGTCGGAGACCGCCGCGGTCGCAGCCTGCACGGCGTCGGCGGCGCCGATCTGCGGCAGCTTCTCCGATTCGGGCGTCTTGTCCCGCGGCAGGAGCACCAGCACCAGCCCGAGCCAGAATGTGATGCGGAGCAGAAAGCGCATCTTGCGACCTGTACGTTCGATCCTGCCGCGGCGATTTCCGCGGATATCGGACCTAGCAACGCTCGATAAATCGCAAGTGATTGCCTTGAGCTTAATTCGCGAAAAAATTGCGCAAAAATCTTCGCGGGATCGACCATCTCGTAAATTTTCAATTGACGCCCGCGCCCATGGTTCTGCTGGCCCCCCGCATCCACCAATTCGAAACCATGCCGAGGGATGTGAAACCCCGTGTTCACCATCCGCAGCGAAGACGCCGCCAAATCATCTAAAAAGCCGCGCGATGACGCGGTGTCCGGCCGCATGCCACGCCGCCTTAGCACTCGTTTAAGGTCGCTCTGACACGGTGGCTCAACGACAAGGAGGCGTTCCGGCACGTCTTCTCAGACGATTGAGCCGAAGCGCGAGACCCGTGACAGTTTTGAGTACCATCCGCGATTGTCTCGATGCACTGCTGCATCCCTCCGCGCGTTACGATGCGCTGACGCGAGCGCGCCATCGTGCCTTCATGGCGCCGCGGCTGCTCGGCAGCCTGGCCGCCTTCGCCGCATTCCCGATCTATCTCTTTCTGCGCGGCGCGCCGAGCGCGATCGAGGTCACCGCCTTTGCCTGGCTGATCGCGCCGATCCTGTTGTCCTGGTTCCTGTCGCGCACCGGCCGCTATGAGGGCGCACACGTGCTCTCGTCGCTGGCGCTTGCCAGCCTGATCATGGCGGTGGCGGCCACCACCGGCGGCATCGAATCTTTCGCCGCGATCTGGCTGGTCGTGATTCCGCTCGAAGCCGCGCTGTCGGCCTCGCGCCGCGTTGTGGCCTTCGCATCGCTGCTCGCGCTGTCCTGTGCCGGGATCCTGATCCTCGTCAGCCAGTTCGGCTGGCTGCCGGTCGAGGAGCCGGGCGCTGCGGCGCGCGGCGTGCTAATGGCGCTCGGCGTCGCCTCGGCGACACTCTATGCCGCCGGCCTCGCCTTCGGCGCGGAATCGCTCGCGCGCACCAGCGTTGCGCTGCTATCGCGCGAGGAAGAGCGCTATCGTCTGCTCGCGCGCAACATGAGCGACGTCATCTCGCGGCACCAGCGCAACGGCGCGGTCGAGTTCATCTCGCCGGCGGTGGAGGCCATGCTCGGCATGCCCGTCACGCAACTGCTCGGCCACGGCCTGTTCGACCGCGTACACGTCGCCGACCGTCCGGCCTATCTCACTGCGTTATCGGATGCGGCGCGCGGTGACGTGTGCAGCGTCGAGTTCCGGTTGCGGCGGGAGCCTGCTGGCTCCGAGCGCGGCCAGACCGACTTCATTTGGGTCGAGATGCGCTGCCGCCCGCTCGAACAGGACAGGGCTCATGACGTCACGGGCAAGGCCGAAGTCGTTACCGTGATGCGCGACGTCACCGATCGCAAGCTTTCCCAGCAGGCGCTAGATCAGGCCCGCAGCGCCGCCGAGGCGGCCGATGCTGCCAAGACGCGCTTTCTCGCCACCATGAGCCACGAATTACGCACGCCGCTCAACGCCATCATCGGCTTCTCCGAGATGATCGCGCAGGAGCAGACCTTGATGCTGGGTGCGGCCCAGCGCAAGGAATACGCCCAGCTCATCAACGATTCCGGCCAGCATCTGCTGTCGCTCGTCAATGGCATCCTGGACATGTCCAAGATGGAATCGGGCAATTTCGAGATTGCGTCGGAGCCGTTCGCGCCGCGCGCAGCGCTGCTGCATTGCTGCAATTTGCTGGCGCTGAAGGCGCGGGAGAACGGCATCGACCTCATCACCGATGCGCCGCAGGATCTGCCCGTCATGACCGGTGATCCCAGGGCCTTCAAGCAGATCGTGCTCAACCTCGTCGCCAATGCCATCAAGTTCACCGAGCGCGGCGGTCAGGTCACCGTGACGGCGGAAGTGTCGGGCGCGCAGCTTGCGCTGCGCATCAGTGACACCGGCGTCGGCATTGCGCCCGACGATCTCAAGCGCATCGGCGCACCGTTCTTCCAGGCCGGCAAGACCTATCAGCGCCGCCACGAAGGCACTGGCCTCGGACTTTCGATCGTGAAGAGCCTCATAGCGTTGCATCTCGGTGAATTGACGGTACAAAGCAGGTTAGGCGAGGGCACCACCGTCACCGTCAAGCTGCCGCTCGTCTACACGCCGCCGCAGGTCAAGCCGGCGGAGAGCAAGATCGCGACGCTGACGCCGGTGTTGCGCCAGGAACCCCACGACCAACTTCACGAAGAATCTCACGACCAACCTGCGCTGGTGAAGAAAAGTGCCTAAGAAGTCTGCAAAGGACGAAGCTGCTCCGCGCCGTCGTGGTGCCAAGGCCGCGGTCATCGATGTCGAGACCGAGCGCAACCTCGTCATGCGCGTGCTGCTGCACAGCCCCAAGGATACGCTGGCCGGCCTCGTCGCCGCCGCCGCGATCGGTGCGATCGTCGCCAATGCGCTGTTCCTCCAGACCGGCCGGCACCCCGCGCCGATGTTCGGCACGGTGATCAATCTTCCCGCGCCGTCGTCCGTGTCACTGTCGAACCCCTTGCCGCGTCCGCGCCCCGTTGGCGCCGACACTTCGCCGCTCGAGCCGCGCGCGACGGAGTTTCGCACCGAGCCCAAACCTGTCGAGCGCGTCGCCGAGAAGGCTCCCGAAAAGCCCGTCGAGGCGACCGCCTCGACGCGCTCGAACGATCCGATGACCAATCTGGTCAAGGCCACGACTTCGACGTCGCCCTCGGTCGTGCGCCCGCCGGCGCCGATCCCGGTGCAGAGCCCGGCCGCGCGACGTATCGCCGGCGTGCAGCGCGCGCTGTCCGAATATGGCTACGGCAATCTGAAGATCACGGGCACGATGAGCGGCGAGACCCAGTCCGCGATCCAGAAATTCGAGCGCGAGCACAAGATGCAGGTCACCGGTCAGGTGTCGGACCGGCTGCTGCGTGAGCTCGCGGCCGCGATCGGCCATCCCGTCGAATAGTCTTGGCGCCTGCACGGAGGCTGGTGCTGCTTGCAGCGCTGGCTTATCGTTCGACTCATGCGTTTGAAATCCAACATATGGGTGGCCGCCTATTTGCGTCGCTGCCAAACCGAGGGCGTATTCGGCGCGGTGCGTCGCCGCGGCGCCGAGGAGGCGGGCGCGGTGTTCGTGAAAGTATCGCTGCTCGACGGCCATGCGATGCTGTACGCCCCGGCGCCGCAGACCGTCTATGACGACGGCCGCCCCGTCGACCGCTTCTTCGTGCCGGTCGCGCCGCAGCCTTTGCCGGAACACACCATCGAGGAACGGCTGACCAAGGAAATTCGCTTCGATCCGGACGCCTGGATCGTCGAGACCGAGGACCGCGCGGGCCGGCATTTTCTGGAGCTGGCGCGGACCTGATCAGCGATCGGACGATCCGCCGGTGCGGGTGCGCACCGTCGGGCTCGTGCCCGGCTGCACGCCGGGCCGCGTCTGGCTTGCGCCTGTACGTGCGCGCTGGCGCTCGCCGTCATGCAGCGAGGACTGGTACTTTGCGCGGGTGACGGCGAGCGTCGAGCCGCGCCAGGCCGCCAGCATCACCAGCGCCGAGCGTTCGCCGAGCCGGTCATAGAGCCGCGACAGCCGGTACACGTCGTTCACGGAGGTCCCGATCTCCGGCTTGAAGAACAAGAGGATGCGCTGGAAGACCGGGCTCGGCATGTCGAGTGCGCGCGCGGCGACCGCGAGCGCTTCGCCGCCGGCATCATCGACGATCTGGGCCGCGACGCGCGAGGGCAGGATCAGGCTGTCGCCGAGCTCGAGGGTGAAGTTCTCGATGTCACCCGCGATCGCCGCCATCTCCAGGATCTGGATCGCGCGCTTGGCGCGCACGGTCGGAATCCGCGGCGCCGCCTTGAGCGGGGTCTGCGCCAGATTGTGCAGGATCAGCGCGCGCTCGGAGGCGCCGGCGCCGAAGAACATGTCGTGGATCTCGGCGGCATCCTTCGGCTGCATCGCCATGTTCGAGGCCAAGCGCTGCTCGGCCTCGGTGGGCGTGCGGACCGGGGCGGGTGCCGGCGGCGGCGTCGCAATCTCTCGCGCCAGCGGAACCCTGCGGCCTTCCTGGGCGGCGACCAGTCCGAGCTTCTGGAGGATCGGGACCGGCGTCGATGGATAGACCGCGAGCCGCGCCTTGACGGCGGCGCGCGTCGCCTCGTCGACCTGGTCGATCAAACGTGTGGCGAGCTCGACGAATTGCCGCTGTTCGTCATCGCTGTGGACGCGTGTCTGGACATAGAGGTCGGTCAGCACGCGCAGCAGCGTCGGACGGATGTCGACGCCTTCGCGACGGGAGAGGGTCATCAGCCCGTCGAATCCGGGAAACAGCGACTTGGTCATTGAGGCGTACGCAACTCGGGAGAGACACTTGTCACGAGCCTATCGCAGGTCTTTTAAAACCTCGTTAAGGAAAATGAGGCGTGAAGCCGGCCCGGCAATTTAAGGCATTGTCGTGCCGCAACGGGACGCCAGGGCCCGTGCGGTTACGGTCCGGAAAGCGCGTTTACATCCCGTTAACCATGAACTGATCTTAATGAATGCATGTTGCATGAGCGGTTTGGTCGCACGGCAATTGATAGAGAGCTGGATATGGGGACGATCATCGAATTTCCGGCCGGTCGCCGGGCAGGCTCGTCGGGGGATGCCACACCGCACACGGAAACGGGAACGGTTCTGATTCTCCCGGTGGTCCGTATCGAGCGCGTTGCGGACGAAACCAGCGGCGATCGCGGGCCAGAGCAGGGCACAGCGCCGGGGCGCCGTCGTCGCCGCCGCTGACGTCCGGCTTTGCAATGCCGGACACCATCCGCCAGATCCGGCCTTTCGTATCGGCCCTCCTGCTCGCGCTGCTCGGCGCGACGCTCGGCGCCTGTAGCGGCGGCGATTTCGGCCGCACCCGCGCCGACATGCGCAGCGACGACATGCATCGCTGGTTAGGTGCGGAGGTCACCTCCAGCGTCGGCCTGAAGCCCTCGCAATTCCAGCTCACCGACGAAGAACGCCAGCTTCGCGACCTCGCCTATCCCATGATCGAGCCGCCGTTGTCGCGCCCCGCCTGGAAGAGCGTGTTCGGCGACTACAAGCCGCTGCCATCGCCCTGGCGGCAGAAGATCGTGTTCGACCGCACCATGTACGGGCGCACGCTGATCGACGAGCCGCACCGCTCGCATTCCTCGCGCTATGCGCAGCTGATCGAGGACGTGCGCAACGACATCACGCGCTTCGAGCCGTTCTTCGCCAGCGCGATCCGCGTCATCGATCTCGACAGGAAGCGCGATGCCAGCATGGCACGCGTCTCCGCGCTCTCGCCGAGGGAGAAGGACGACGCGGTCGCGCGCATGCAGGAGAACTCGCTGATCGTGCAGTGGGTGCAGCAATGTCTTGAGCAGCGGGTTTCATCCTACCGCTGGGCGCTGGAGCGACTGGTGATCCAGGCCCCCGACGGCATGGCCGCCGACGCCGACCGCCTGATCGGCGAACTCGCCGCCCAGACCGCCAACCCGCCGGTCGCAGCGCAGCCGCCCTACGGCCGCGCGCTCGTCTCGAAGGGCTGACGTACAAGCTCGCCGCGTAAGCTCGCTGCCTGTCGAGAGCGGCCATCTTACCTCGCGGCCAATCGGCGCGACGAGGTGGAGCCGCCTGTCGTGCGCGATCTTTGGGACCTCACGCCGGCGGTAGCCCGCTAACGCTCTTGGGCATCGGGAACCGCATTGATTGTGCTTGTCCTTCCGAGCCGTCTGGATAGGATTATCTCGTTTCTTCAAGTCATTTTACCCAAAGGTCCTTCAAGATGAGCTTAGACGCCACGCGTCCGTTTAAGAGCCGTCTGGACATTTCACCACACCACCTGCTGGCACTTGCCATTCTGCTTGGATCGACAGGCTCCGCAGCCGCGCTGACCAAGGAGGCGGCGATCGAGAATTGCCGGATGACCGTCGGCCGACCGATCGTACAGGGGTGCATGCGCGCAGGAGGAGGCCCCGCCGGGGGCGCCAATCTGGAAGCTTGCCGCGCCAAGGCCACGCCTCAGGTCCGGGCCTGTGTGCAAGCGGCGCTGAATGCCGCCAATGGCCGCGCCAATGTTGCAGTCGAGATTCCGAAGGAAGCGGCGCCCAAGCTCGAGCAAGGCGCCGCGCTTCCGAAGGACTTCGTTGCGCCGCCGCGCAGCATCGCCGACATCACGGCGATCCTCGACGGCGACAAGCCCGACGAGAAGATGATCGCCGAACTGAAGTCGGATGCCGATGCCGCACCGAGCGGGAAGGAATCCCGTCAGGATCTGGCGCAGTTCTATTTCGATCGCGCCAACGCGCGCGCGCAGCTCGGCCGCCTCGGCGAAGCCATCACCGACGCCGACAAGGCCGTGGAGGTTGAGCGCGGCGCCGTCAGTCCTCATTTGCTGGGGCGGATGATGCAGCTCCAGTCCCTGCAGCACGCTCTCGCAGGCGATCCGAAACGCTCGCTCGAGATCATGCAAAGGCTTCTGCGCGAATCGGCCAGCATGCCGGGCGCTAAGGGAATGCAGTTCAATACGAACCGCGCGATCGCATCCGTTCTCATTCAGATGGGAGACGTCGCGCAAGCGGAGGCCTATCTTCGCCGCACCCAGACCGCGATACAGGAGGCCCGCACCAGCGGTCATCCCAATTGGCGATCCGCCTATGCTCGATTTGGCCAGAGCTGGGAAGGCGAGCTGGAGCTCGCTCGCGCCTTGATCTTCGAGGCACGCGGACAGTTTGCCGAAGCCGAGGCTGCCTATCGCACGGCAGAGCTTCGCAAGCGCGCAAGCACGAAGGCCATCATGGAATCGGACAATCCACCGGCCGAGACCCTTCTGCTGCAGGCGATCGACGGCACCGTGTTGAACCAGGCGCGCATGAAGGCGAAGCAGGGCAGGCTCGCCGAGGCCGAGGTGGACGCGCGCCGCGCGCTGCTCTCGCGCCTGAAGGATACCGGCAAGTACAATCCCGTGACGCCGCGTTTCGTGATGGCGCTGGCGGGCATTCTGGTCGATCAGGGCCGTTACGAGGAGGCGGAGAAGCTCGGCCGTGTTGCCCTCGACATCAACAAGACCGTGGGTGTGCCGGAGGATTCGCACGCGACGGTGCAGCTGCTGTCACAGCTCGCCGGCATATTGACGCTTCGGCGCAACAACGCCGAAGCAAGCGCGATGTTTGCTCGGATCGACAAGGCTGTGGCCGGCTGGGAGCCGCAGCGCCGCCAGGTGTTCGAGCTCAATCCGGCCCGGATCCTGTCGCTCTATGGTTCCGGGCAGCTCGACGCAGGCATTGCCGCCGCCGAGCAGCTCGTGAAGAAGCAGATCGCCCGGGTCGGGGAAAATCATTTCGACGCGGCTTCGGCGCGTGGCACGCTGGCGGTCGGATTGATGCGCGC
Source organism: Bradyrhizobium sp. 147 (assembly GCF_023073935.1). Classification (NCBI taxonomy): domain Bacteria; kingdom Pseudomonadati; phylum Pseudomonadota; class Alphaproteobacteria; order Hyphomicrobiales; family Nitrobacteraceae; genus Bradyrhizobium; species Bradyrhizobium sp. 147. The sequence continues at coordinate 91,651 of NZ_JADPKL010000042.1, forward strand.
TCGGCGCGATGCCGATGCCATCAGGGAGTTCAAGGCTGCCATTCCGGTCATGATGGCAAGCGCCAACGAAAATGCCGATGACGAGAACACGACCGTGGTGGCTGCGCGGAGTCAGCGGCTGCAGACCATCGTCGAGAGCTATATGCTGCTGCTCGGCAGGGCGGAAGGAGCCGGCAAGGACGTCGGCGAAGAGACGTTCAGCCTCGCCGACGCCGTCCGTGGTCGCTCGGTGCAGCAGGCGCTGGCGGCATCGAGCGCGCGCGCGGCGGCAAAGGATCCCGCGCTCGCCGAGCTCGTGCGCAAGGAGCAGGACCTGACCAAGCAGGTCAATGCCCAGCTCGGCACGCTCAACAACGTGCTCGCGCTCCCCGCGGCGGAGCGCGACGAGAAGGGCGTTGCGCAAATCCAGGCCGCGATCGCCGCCTTGCGCGGCCAGCGCGACAAGGCGCGCCAGGAGATCAAGCAGAAGTTTCCGACTTACGCCGATCTCGTCTCGCCCAAGCCGCCGAGCGTTGCCGAAATCCGTGCGACGCTGGCCGACGACGAGGCCATGCTGTCGTTCTATTTCGGCCAGAACGGCAGCTTCGTCTGGGCCGTGCCGAAGTCGGGGCCGGTCGCGTTCGCGGCCGTCCAGGCCAGGATCGGCGACATCGAAACGAAGATCCGCAAGCTGCGCGAAGCGCTCGAGCCGCAGGCCGCGATGATCTCGGACATTCCGCCCTTCGATCTCAAGCTCGGCCATGAACTGTACGAGCTGCTGCTCAAGCCGGTCGAGAGCGGCTGGAAGCCGGCCAGGAACCTGATCGTCGTGACCAATGGCGCGCTGGGACTGTTGCCGCTGGCGTTGTTGCCGACGGCACCGGCAGAGGTGGCTGCGGATGAGGACCCGCTCTTCATCGGTTATCGCAACGTGCCTTGGCTGGCGCGAACCCATGCCGTGTCGACGGTGCCGTCGGCGGCGGCGTTGCGCACACTGCGGCAGCTGCCGCCGGGCAAGCCCGGCCGCGGCGACCTCGTGGCCTTCGGGGATCCCTATTTCAACAGCGATCAGCAGGCCGAAGCGGAAGGCGGGCATAAGATTCAGGTCGCCGACGCCAGCGGCAACATCACGCGCGGCGGGCCGCTGAAGCGACGCAACAGTCCCAAGCTCGAGGGCGTCGACAGCGCCGAGCTCGGTCTGTTGCCTCGTCTGCCCGATACCGCGGACGAGCTGAAATCGATCGCGCTGGCGCTGCAGGCGGACCCCTCGAAGGTGCTGTTCCTTGGCAAGAGCGCGACCGAGAGCGCCGTGAAGACGATGAATCTGTCCGGCTTCAGAATCCTGGCCTTTGCCACCCACGGTCTGGTCCCGGGCGAGCTGAACGGATTGACGCAACCGGCGCTCGCGTTGTCGTCACCGGCGGTGACGGGCGAGGGCGGCGACGGGCTCTTGACCATGGAGGAGATCCTCGGTCTCAAGCTGGACGCGGACTGGGTCGTCCTGTCAGCCTGTAACACCGGCGCCGGCGCTGGCGCAGGGGCCGAGGCGGCATCCGGGCTCGGGCGCGCGTTCTTCTACGCCGGAACGCGGGCGCTGCTGGTGACGAACTGGTCGGTGCATTCGCAGTCGGCACGGCAATTGGTGACAGACTTGTTCAAGCGGCAGGCCGATGATCCCAAGCTGTCGCGCAGCGAGGCGCTGCGCCAGGCGACGATGGCTCTCATCGATGGTCCCGGCTATCTCAACAACGAGGGCAAGACCGAGTTCACCTATGCGCATCCGCTGTTCTGGGCGCCGTACACCATCATCGGCGATGGCGGCTTGCGTTGACCAACCGGGGAAGGGGTGCACGGACAATGGAGCGGAATGTCTTGCTGGGCCTCATGGCCGCAGGTTTGCTGTTCTCCGGACCAACGCGCGCCACGCCATTGATCACGGAAGAGGAAGCGAAGCTGCCGCCGCCGAAGGGCGCGGTTGCCGTCGATCAGCGCGGCATCATGCGCGGCCCCAAAGTCGAGTTCGTCTCGCCGGGCGACTCGGCGAGTTCACCTCTGCGACTGGTATTGAAGTTTCAGTCCTATGGCGGGGCAAAGATTGATCCGGAATCGGTCAGGGTGATCTTCCTCCGGACGCCGAATGTCGACTTGACCCCGCGGGTCAAGCCCTTCGTCCAGCCCGACGGCATCAACATGCAGGATGCGGAACTGCCGCCGGGCGAATACACGGTGCGCGTCGATATCAAGGACAGTGATGGTCGGCCGGGCACGACCATCTTTACGCTGAAGGTCGCACCCAAATGATGTGCCCCTACTGCCGGTCCGGGACTGCAGAGGGTGCGCTGGTTTGTGCGTCCTGTGGGCGCGACATCGCCGTTCCCGCCACGCTGATCGCCGAGCGCGACGATCTCCTGCGCAAGCGCGAGGAGCTGCGCGATGAACTGCGGCAGGCCAGAGACGAGGTCGAGGCCATCATGAGGCGAAGGAAGTCGCGCTAGCGATGGAATGTCCGTTTTGCGCCGAGACGATCAAGGACGAAGCCATCGCGTGCAAGCATTGCTCGCGGGACTTGCGCGTCGTGCGGCCGACGCTTGTCGAGATTGACGAAATTGTTGCCGATCTGGACAAGATCAGGCGCGATCTCGATCGTGTCAATGTCCGCCTCGAGCGCTATAACAATCCGCTGCGCTATTACGGAACGCATGCGGTGCTCTATGTCGCCATTCCGTCCCTGCTGCTGGTGATCGCGCATGTGCTCGTGACCATCACCTTCAACGTGTCCCCGATCCCGCTTCGGATCGCATCGATCGCCATACCGCTGCTGTTCGGATTCGTGGCCTATCCACTGCATCGGGTTTTCGCCCTGACGGCGTTTGTGCTGGGGTTCCTGACGGCTTGCGTCAGCATCTTCGCGATGCTGACGGTGACCGGGATCCACGATCACGTCCCGATCCTGCCGACGATCTGGATCGAGTGGCGGGAAGTGTTCGAATATGGCGCGAGCATCCTGCTGGCCTTCGTCTCCGGCAATATCTTGAGCGTCGTGATCTTCCAGGTCTTGCCGCGTGTGCTGTCGCACGGGGGCAAACCGAACGCGTTCGCCTTCCGCGTGGCGCGCCTGCTGGGGCAACATGTCGGCGAGGAACAACTGCGCCGCCGCGCCCGCTTGATCCAGGACCTCATGCAGACCGCCGGACCGCTGGCCGGTGTCGCTGCAACCGCGGTCGGCTCGATCTACGCCGGCTTGAAGGGGCTGCTTGGATAGCCTTGCGGACGGGCGGCCGGCGAGAGCAGCACCTGCCTATCGCGATTCCACCACCTTGCCGTCCTCCTTCACGAACCGGCCGACGGGATTCTCCAGGAGATCGATCACGGCTTCCGAGGGACGGCACAGTCGTGTGCCCTTTGGCGTCACCACGATCGGACGGTTGATCAGGATGGGATGCGCGAGCATCTGGTCGATCAGCTCGTCATCGGACCATTTTGGGTCATCGAGGCCGAGGTCGTGAAAGGGCGTGCCTTTCTCCCGCAGCAGTGCGCGAGCGGAGATCCCCAAGCCTTTGATGAGCTCGACCAGCGTTTCGCGGGATGGCGGCGTCTTCAGATATTCGATGACGACAGGTTCGACGCCACTCTGCCGGATCATCGCAAGCGTATTGCGCGAGGTACCGCAAGCCGGGTTATGATAGATCGTGACGGTCATCGGGTTGCCTCCGCAACAGGGATTGGACTGGCCGAGCGAGTGTCCGAGCAGCTAAGTCATCAGCAGCATATCTGCAAACGCGCCACAAGGCTCCCCAAGGATGAAGCGGGGCGGGTCAGCGGGGCGGAGGCCCGAAAGGTGTTTTCCAGGGTCGCGCGACCGCCACGGCCGGATGGCGGACGAGGCCGGCGCACTCCTATTGGTCCCGAGAGTTTCTGTCAGCCGCAGCGCACCTCCTGAGTCCGCAGCAAGCGGTGCCTGACTGTTCGCGCGATCGCTGCCGGCGCCTCGTCGGGGATGGCAAAGCAGGAACTCGCGTTGATCTCGCACAGAACGTATGTGTCGGCCCCCGACGCATCGCGGGGCCCGTACAGGAAGTCCGCATCCCAGATCACCGGTAGCGAAGATTCATCGATGCCGAGCGTCTCCATCATCTGCGGGGTCCATTCGTGCTCCATCGATCTTCGCAACGACTGGAACGGCGGCGCATCAGGCCCGTGCATGATTCGCGGTCCCGGTTGCGCCTCAGCAGCATCCGGGCTTCGCTGCGGCGGCGGGATCAAGGCCTTGATCAATTGATGCCCAAAGCCTGCGACCCTGGCGCCGCTCATATAGCAGCGGATCATCCCCTCGGGCAGACGAGGTTGGAATGCCTGGTCAATGATGCAGCCACCCCAGCCGAAATATTGCTCGCAGCGCGCGATGAGGGCATCGAGCTGGGTGTCCTCGGGCAAGCTGCCACGTTGGGCATGGAGCACCCGGACCATGGCGTCCGTGTCCGGAAGTGCTTCGACCTTCCAAACGCCTTGGCCGCCATTGCCGCGATTTTGCTTCAGCACGCGCGGGCCGCTTGCCCGCAGGCGCGATGGAAATTCGGCGCGGAAGGCCGCGGCGGTATCATAGCGGTGCGTGTCGGTGCCCCAGCCCAGGTGACGCGTCCGGTAGAGCACCTCTTTGACGCCCATCTTCAGGATCACGTCGGGATGTGCGCTCACCCATGTACCTTGCGCTGCAACGTCGCGGAGCAGGTCGTCGAGCTCGGCGCGGGTTTTGCCTTGATGGATCGGATCGATCCAGACGAGCACGCCGTCGGCAGCGAGCAACTGGTCGCGCACCGCATCGGCGAAGCTTTCGTCGTAGATCACCGGTTGGGCTTCGATGCCGAGAGCGGCGAGTGCTTCGAAGACGCGGACGAAGCGGCTGTTTTGCGCCGTCGCCTCCCGGCGCGCGGCAGCATCGCCGCGCGAGAGGATGGCTACGGTGTTGCGGGAAGTGGGGTGTTCCTCGGTGTCCATGCGCAAGCTCCACGAATTGCGTGCTGCGCAGAGCTTGGACCGGAGTCTCACGGGGAGTCTGCTTCATCCCCACGCAGGTAATCTACGTGAGATGGTTCTCATGTTTCAAGACCCCGGTTCGCTCGGTTCCGTCGGAACGTTGAACATTTCTTGACCGGCCGCGGGCATGCGCGCGTTGACAGCTCGTCCGTCGAGGCTTTTACTCGCTGCAACGGGGACATGCGATCTCCCCGTGAGGCGACATGCCCAAGCATCGCGTCCTGATCACCAAGGGCGCCGCATGTCATGATTACCCGATCTCATCCGAACAATTCTTGGTTCATCGTGCGCACGCCGAAGCGCATCGATGGCCGCATCGTGTTGCGTCTCCCGGGATCATCCGGGCGCCACGTCGCAAGCCGATCTAACCTGGGGCAGGGAGTTCACCAGGAGAGAAAGACCATGTGTACACGCATCCTTCATGCCGCCCTGTTTCTCGCGTTCGCGTCAGGGCTGTCGAGCGCACACGCTCTAACACAGGAGGAATTCATCGCCAAAATCCAGGCTGCCGGCTATTCGCAGGTCAGCGACGTCAAGTCGACCGCCGAGGGCACGACCGCAAAGGCCGTCAAGAACGGCAAGCAAGTGCGGCTCGTGGTCGATAGTGGCGGCCAGATCAAGGAGCAGAAGTGAGGCACTGGCGGACGAAATCCAAGCTTGAGGGAGCAGTTCAATGAGAAAGACAATCCCGGTTCTGATGCTCATCGGCACCTGCTTCATGGTGGCGGCTCACGCCCAGAATGTCGACTGGCAGAAGGTTGATGAGACGCTGGGCCGCAAGCCCACTGTTACGGACGATGTCCATCGCTACGGCTTTCCTCGCACCGATCTCACGGTGACGCTCGACGGCGTAACCATCAAGCCGGCGCTGGCGCTTGGCGGCTGGGTCGCGTTCAAGCCGGCGCATGGCGGCGCCATGGTCATGGGCGACCTCGTGCTGCTCGAGACCGAGGTCAATCCCGTCATGGCGAAGATGATTGCGAGCGGTCTCGAGATCACCGCCGTACACAATCATCTGCTTCGCGCGAGCCCGGCCACATTCTACATGCACATCGCCGGACACGGAGATCCAGTCAAACTGGCCTCGGCCATCCATGATGGGCTTGCCGAAAGCAAGACGCCGCTGACGGTGGCGGCGCCGGGAAACGCGCCGCCTGCCATCGAGCTCGACACGGCGAAGCTCGACCAGATCATCGGCGTCAAGGGGCAGGGCAATGGCGGCGTCTACCAGTTCAACGTGAAGCGGCGCGACCCGATCACGGAGGACGGCATGCCGCTGACTCCGGTCGGCGCGATGGGCGTTGCGATAGCCATTAACTTTCAGCCGACCGGCGGCGGCAAGGCGGCCATCACAGGCGATTTCGTCCTGACCGGCGACGAGGTGAACCCGGTCCTCGCGGCGCTGCGGACGCATGGCATCGAGGTGACGGCGCTGCACAGCCACATGCTGGACGAGCAGCCGAGGCTCTTCTTCATGCATTTCTGGGCCAACGACGATGCCGTCAAACTTGCAGAGGGCTTGCGCGCGGCGCTCGACAAGACCGCCAGCACGAAGAGCTGACGCCAGGGAGGGGGCTGCGCACGGTGGTCTTCGTCGAGCCAGTCGCGTGCTGACCGAGTCCAAGTCATCCAAAGCGCTGGTCCAATGCATGGGCGTGGAGCAAGGCACTTGTCGTGCCTTGCCCCGCCGTGCAGCGCCAAGCGCTGCGATCCTTTCTGAACTCATGTGCGGACCGGTTGTTACCGTTCATCGAACAGAGGAGGAAACCATGCGTGTTCTTGCGATGATCACGGCAGTTCTGCTGTCCTGCGCTGTCGGCCCCTCACTTGCCGCCGAAGTGGAGAAGGCCCCGACGCAGTCGGGTCCGGCCGCCGTTCCAGTGCAACCGGATCAAACGCCCGGGCAGGCCGAGCAGGCCCGCGAGCAGGACAGAAAGGATGCTGAAGACGTTCAGATTGGCCGTGATTGGAAAGCGCAAGGCGGCAGCGAAGGCGAACGCGCGGGTCGAGCTGAGTCATCCGGGCAGGAGCATCAAACCGTGGGTCGAGATTGGCGAGCTCATCCTGACGATCCTGAACGGCGGTGAATCGACAGCCAACCTCCGGACGCTCGCAAGCGCTGGTTGTCTACGAGTCAGTTGAAATATCCATCCGCTGGTCAGAGCGGAGTGCGGAGGGCATTTGACAAATCCGCCCGCTGCGCAATAGTTGCGGGTACGGGGAAGCGATCTCCCCGTGAGGCGACATGCCCAAGAATCGCGTCCCTTTTTCGAAGGACGCTGCATGTCTGCCGTTTGCCTATCCATCTCCAAGCCCTTCTATTCCTCTCGCGCGTCAGGACCTCGCGGTCGGCCGGTCGCCGCGCGATCGCAGGCTCGTCAATCAGTGGGCGTCGGGTCCCTGACAGCCTCGCCGGCGGAACGCCGATTCTGGCGCTCAACATGTACGAGCACCTGTCACGTCGATTATGGCGCCAAGGCCAGCAGCTATGTGCTCGCCGGCATCTTGCAGCATATCGCGAGGACGGGAGGTAAGCGGGAGAAGCGTCTGACATAACACCTTATGATTTCGGGGGTACCGCGAGCTCCCCGTGAGATGGATTCCCATCCAAGCGCTCGCCACCTCGTTCCGGGGACGGTCATATGGATGTTCTTGTCTTCACTGTCTTTGCTCTTGCCGCCCTCGTCGGCGGTTTCGTCAGCGGCTTCTCGGGCTTTGCGATGGGTCTGGTGGTTTCCGGCGTCTGGCTGCACATCATCACGCCGATACAGACCGCCACTCTGATCGCTGGATACGGTCTGCTCACCCAGGGCTACGGCATGTACAAGCTGCGACATGTGCTGGATCTGCGCAAAGCATGGCCGCTCGCGCTAGGAACCGTCATCGGCATTCCGATGGGCGTTGGAATTCTCGCCTATCTCGATCCCGTCTATCTGAGGTTCGGCGTCGGATTATTGTTGCTGGTCTACTCGATATATGGCCTCACACGGCCGGTGTTCGCGCCGATGAAGATCGGGACCGGCGCCGATATCGCGATCGGCATCTCAAACGGGATGCTTGGCGGGCTGACAGGACTCGGCGGCGTCATCTCCACGATATCCTGCCAGTGGCGAGGTTGGCCGAAGGATGTGCAGCGGGCCGTCTTTCAGCCGGTGCTGTTCGTCGCCTTCGTGGTCATCTCTCTGTCCCAGGCGGCGGCCGGCACGATCACCAAGGAAACACTGATGATGTACGCACTCGGCGTTCCCTTCATGGTCGCCGGCCTTTGGTCCGGATTCAAGCTGTTCGGAACGATCGATGACGAGACCTTTCGCAAGGCTGTGCTGGCATTGCTGCTGATCGCCGGGCTCTCGCTGATCGCGTCGACACTGCCGTTTTCCTCCCGCTGACCATGAGGGCTTCATGCCACTGAAGAGCTTGGGCTTCATCCCGGTCCCGAATGGCCTGAACAGCGATTTCGATCACGCCGCCGTCGATCCGAAGACGCGCGGCGTCTTCATTGCGCACACGGCGCCCGACTGCCTGGAGGTGATCGCCTTCTGGTATTCTCCGGCGAACGATGACTGCAGATGAGCCGAGGCAAGCCGCACGCCGATCCCATGGCCCGAAAAGTTGATGATAGGACAATTGATGATAGGCACCGCCACAAACTTTCCGTCGCGACCTTCCGCATGGGCGTGGCTTGCTCTTGCATCCATGCTGATTTGGTTATTGGGAGGGAACGCCATGGCCGAGACCCTGAATTTTGACAACGTTCCGGCCGGAATGCCGCCGGAAGGATGGACTTTAACGAAGACCGGTCAGGGAGAATCGAAATGGACTGTCGAGGCCGAGCCCACGGCGCCAAGCAAGCCGAACGTCCTCAAGCAATCCGGACGGGCGACTTTTCCGGTGGCCATCAAGAGTGGTACCACCATCCGCGACGGTTTTGTTGAAGTGAAGTTCAAGGCGGTTACCGGGTCCGAGGATCGCGCCGCGGGAATCATCTGGCGCGCCAAGGATGCCGACAATTACTACGTCGTGCGGGCCAACGCACTGGAGGACAATGTCGTGCTTTACAAGACAATCAATGGCATTCGAACGTCGCTGGAGATTGTCGGTCGCAAGGGCGGATATGGCGTTCGCACGCCGGTGGCGTCCGGGCAATGGCACGCGTTGCGTTGCGACTTCGCGGGACATCGATTCAAGGTGACCTTTGATGGAAAGCCGTTATTCGAGGTGGAGGACGCCACGATTACGAACGCCGGCATGATCGGCCTGTGGACCAAGGCGGATAGCGTGACCCTGTTCGATGATCTGGCATATGGTGAGGTCAAATAGCATCTGCCCAACCTCGCCGGAGTTAGCCATGAACGCTCGATGTCTGTCGGTCGCGACCGCCCTGCTGATCGCGTGCATCAGTCCAATGCAGGCGCAAGAAGCCCTGGTTGCCTACAAATCGCTCAGTCCGGAGCTGGCGCTCGATCTCGCGCGTGCCGCGTTGGACAGCTGCCGCACCCGTGGCTACCAGGTTGCCGTCGCTGTCGTCGATCGCTCCGGTCTGACGCAAGTGATGCTGCGCGACCGCTTTGCAGGTCCCCACACGCCAATAACGGCATCGGCAAAGCGTGGACAGCTGCGTCGTTCAAGACCAGTACGACCGATCTGAATGCGATCAGCCAACCCGGCATGATGCAGGCGGGCATTCGAAATCTGCCCGGAACAGTCATCATCGGAGGCGGGCTGATCGTCGAAGCAGGCGGCTCTCTGGTCGGAGCGGTCGGCGTGTCCGGCGCTCCGGGCGGCGACGCGGACGAAGCGTGCGCGAAAGCCGGAATCGAAGCCATCCGTGACAAGCTGGAGTTTTGAGGCGCGGATTAAGCTCGCGGCTGGAATGCCCTTAAACGTTGGCGCGAAGCCGGACCGGGGTTGTCGCTACGGCTGCGGAGGAAACCGATCGAACGTCGGCAGCTCGTGTGCACGCTCCATCCAGCGCAGACGCTCGGCGACCTGGATGTGGATCGTGGCCGGCACGGCATCGGGATTATCGTAGGTCGCACTCTGGACGTCGATGATCCCAGGCATGTTGGCGTTGACGTAGAACAGGCCAGTTCCGCAGTCACCGCAGAAGCGCCGCCGAGCATGTTCCGAAGACCGGTACACCTTGGGCTCGCCCTTGGTCACCTTGACCGCATCCTCCGCATACATCGTCCAGCCGACGAGCGGAGCGCCGGCGTGAAGCCGGCAATCGCGGCAGTGGCACAGCGCGTGCACGATTGCTTCGCCCTCGATCTGATAACGGATTGCGCCGCAGTGACAGCCGCCGGTGATGGTGCTCATGCGTTCCTCCCGCTTGACGCAGTTTTGCAGATCGATAGCGCTGGAAACGTGCTGCTTCAACGGGCGCAATCGATTTTCGCTTGCGTCCTACTGTCGCCTGACATCTCCCGCCATCGCAGCTGCGGTCAGATGACTGGGGAGCAGGTGTCGGCCGCGCGGTTCCGCACGCGCAACGGCCGATCCCTCGATGATGGCATCGTGCCGGTGTTTTGCCCGACGTGTCAAAAGGACGTTTGGCCAGCCCGGTGCCCTCGCGGCCGCTGTGGAGGAAATGCCGACATGAAAGCGGTATGGACTTCAGTAACTTGGCTACTGTGCATGGGGTTGTTTTCGCAGTTTTTGTTGCTGCGCTGCCAAAGCAGCGCGGTTCAACGCCGGCTGCGCGGCGCTTCGGCCTTGGCCGGCGGCTCGGTCTGGGGGGCGCAGGTCGCGGCCGCGAGCGAGCCTTGCGCCTGCTGCATCAGGCCGGGCTCGGGGGCGAGCGCCTTCATCACGATCAGCCCGGTGGTAGCAGGGGAATCGATGATCAGGCGGTCGGCCGCGGTGACCTCCTCGTCCTCGGGCAGCTCGTTGTGCTGCGCCTCCGTCATCAGGTCGAGCTCGATCACCTTGCGGCCCGCGGAGCGGTCGTTGATGGCGTAATAGGCGATCTCGTTGCGGGTGTAGAACGACACCGAGGTGTAGGCCGGGCTCACCGGCACGGTCAGCTTGATCGGTCCGCCCGACAGATCGTAGCGGCAGATCGCGAGCGCAAAGGCCGGATCCATGAACGGCATCGGTGAGGTCTGCGGATCGGCGAGGGGAAGCTGGGTGACGGCGTTCACCTTGGTCATCGGCGTCAGCCGCGAATAGGCGTCCTGCGTCGCGATCCGCGGCAGCGCCAGCACGCTGACGAGATGGACGACGAGACCCAGAATGATGCCGGCAACGATGGTGAACAACAGGCGGATCATGAGCAGCCCACCGTCGTGATCTGCGGCATCGGCGCATCGCGCTGGGTGCGGGTGGCAACGCCGACCGGGGTATCGTAGAGGCGCAGCATCAAGGCGTAGCGCTCGATGCCGCCGGTCGGCAACCAGTTGCCGGCGCGCGAGCGCGAGGCGATGCGGATCTCGAACGAGCCGTCGGACTGGCGCACGATCTCCTGGCTGGTGAAGCCGTAGCGCTGCAGCGAATTGGCGACGAGGTGGCCCTTGCGGTCGTACAGCGTCAGGGTCCAGAACCGCGCCGGCGGCGTCACGCCGGAGACGATCACGTCGCAGCGGCCGTCGAGCGCCTTCTTCTTGTCGTCGGTGGTCGCGGTGAAGGCGACGCCGTCGCCGGTGCCGATCGGCAATTCGCCGTTGCGCACAATAGTGGCGCGTGAATAGGGATCGACGTCGGCGGTGCCGGTGCGCGGGCGCGCGGTCCAGGCGCCGATGGTCAGCGCGCCGATCTCGGTGCCGCGCGTCGTCGTCATCCAGGTCGCGCCGACGCCGACTACCGTCGCAAGCAGAAGGGCCGTCAATGTGATCAGGATCAGCCGCACGGGTTTCGATCAGTTCTTGCGCGGGGCGGAGGCGTTGGCGTTCTCTTCCGCATAATTCTGCGGGAAGGCGAGCGCATTCGTCGACGAGGCCGGCTTGGTGTCGGCGGCCGATTTGTTCGCCGTCTTGGCCGCATCATCCAGCAGCTTCTCGACGCGCACCAGAACGTCGGCGCCGCGCTTGGTCAGCACGGGCGGCGGACCGGGCTTGGTCTCCAGCACCTTCGGCGCCGCATTGGCCTGCGCATTGCTGACATGCTGCGGCGGCAGCTTCTGACCCATGCCGATGCCGGCGATCTCCCGCACCTCGACGCCCTGATGCGCCGCGACCATGATGTCGTGCCAGGTCTGCGCCGGCAGCGAGCCGCCGGTCATTCGGTTGGTCGGCGAATAGTCGTCGTTGCCGTACCACACCGCGCAGGTGAAATTGCCGGTGTAGCCGACAAACCAGGCGTCGCGATACGCGTTGGTGGTGCCGGTCTTGCCCGCGGTCGGAATGCCGTCCAGCGCAGCGCGGCGCGCGGTGCCTTCGCTGACGACGTGGCTCATCATGCCCGCCATGTCGGCGGCAACGGAGGCGGGGATCGCCTGGCGCGGCTTCGGACCGTCGCGGTCCCAGCGCCAGACGAGGTCGCCGGCGCCGGTGCGCACCTCCAGCACCGAATGCGGCGTCACCGCCTTGCCCCGGTTCGGGAACGTCGCATAGGCGACGGCATGCTCGAGCACGGTGACTTCGTCCGAGCCGATCGGCAGCGACGGCGTATCGGGCAGCGGGGCCTTGATGCCGAAACGGCGGGCGACCTCGACGATCTTGGCGCGGCCGACCTTGGCCGGGTTCGGCGCCTTCGGCTGATCCCGCCGGCCGATCTCGATCGACAGCTTCACCGGCACGACGTTGATCGAACGCGTGATCGCCTGGGTCAGCGTCACCGAGCCGGAATAGGAATGGCCATAATTCTGCGGGCACCAGTTGCCGATGCAGACGGGGCCGTCGACCACGACCGAGTTCGGCGTGTAGCCATTCAGCAGGGCGGTGGTGTAGACGTAGGGCTTGAACGAGGAGCCGGGCTGGCGATAGGCGTCGGTGGCGCGGTTGAACTGGCTGGCGCCGTAGTCGCGGCCGCCGACCATGGCGCGGATGCCGCCATCGAGATCGGCGACGACGGTTGCCGCTTGTGTCGCGTGATAATCGCGACCGAACTGGCGCAGCTGGTTCTCGATCGCGTCTTCGGCGGCCTTCTGCACATTGGTGTCGATCGCAAGCCGTACCACGAAGACGCGCTCGGTGTAGGACTTCGGGAAGGTGTCGACCAGCTTGCGCATCTCGTCGAAGGCGTAGTCGAGATAATAGTTCGGCGACGCCTCGTCGCGGCGGTCGACCGCGAAGGCCGGGTTGCGGCGGGCGCCGAACACCTGGCCCTCGGTCATGAAACCGGCATCGACGAGGTTGTCGAGCACGACGTTGGCGCGGGCGCGGGCGGCGGGCAGGTTGATGTGCGGGGCGTATTTGGTCGGCGCCTTGAACAGGCCGGCGAGCATCGCCGCTTCCGCCAGCGTCACGTCGCGCGCCGACTTGTTGAAGTAGAAATGCGCGGCGCCATCGACGCCGAAGGTGCCGCCGCCCATATAGGCGCGGTCGAGATAAAGCTTGAGGATCTCGTTCTTGGTCAGGCGCCATTCCAGCCAGATGGCGAGGAAAGCCTCGTTGACCTTGCGCTCGATGGTGCGCTCGTTGCTCAGGAACAGGTTCTTGGCGAGCTGCTGGGTGATCGAGGAACCGCCCTGGCGAACGCCGCCGGCCTGGGCGTTGGTGACGAGAGCGCGCGCGGTGCCGGCGACGTCGATGCCGAAATGGTCGTAGAAGCGGCGGTCCTCGGTCGCCAGCGTCGCCTTGATCAGCACGTCCGGAAAGTCTTCCAGCGGGATCGAGTCGTTGTGCTTGATGCCGCGGCTGCCGATCGGGTTGCCGTAGCGGTCGAGGAAGCTCACCGCGAGGTCGGACTTCTTCAGCCAGTCCTCGTCCGCGGTCTCGCGGAAGGCAGGGATGGCGAGCGTGAGCATCACGACCAGGCCGCCGAGGCCGAGGGTCGCGGCTTCCGACAGCGGCTCGATGAAGACCCAGCGCTTCCAGCGCCCGACATAGAACCGGTCCATGAAGGTCGAGTAGCGCTCGTAGAGTTCGCGGATGCCCTTGGCCGAGGAGAACAGCGAAGAGTCGATGCGCGCATCGAGATCCAGGAGGAAATTCCGGATCTTCTGCTTCCAATGCGGTGGTATGATCTGGCGCACCTAGAACCCTTGCGGCTTGCTTCGAAAGCGTTCAAGCACCCGGCCGGGGCGGCATCGAGACGTCCTGCGGGAATGTTGCGGCAAACCCAAGGCGCCCGGTTCGCGTCCTTTGGGGACTTGCTGTTCGTTCTAGCCGAGCAGGGCCCATAAACCAATGGCCACGCTCGCGATTTTGAACAACAGGCCTAATTGACCCCGGGTCATTACGGGCCTCAAAGGGCGTCTGCTTGCACCTGCACAGCCGCACGCCGTAGATGACATCGCCGTAGCTCTTTCGAACTCTTGTTGAGGCGCATGACCGCAGCTCCCAAACGACCTTCCGGCCAGGAAGGATTCTTCTGGAAAACCAAGACGTTGGAAGAGATGTCTGGGGACGAATGGGAAAGCCTGTGCGACGGCTGCGGGCGCTGCTGCCTGAACAAGCTCGAGGACGAGGACACCGGCGAGATCTATTTTACCCACATCGGCTGCAAGCTGCTCGATGGGGCGAGCTGCGCCTGCAAGGACTACCCGAATCGCTCCGACAAGGTTCCGGACTGCGTTCGCCTCACCCCGGCCAATGTCCGCACCCTGAACTGGCTGCCGCCGAGTTGCGGCTACAAGCTGGTTGCCGAGGGGCGCGACCTCTATTGGTGGCATCCGCTGGTGTCAGGCGATCCCAATACCGTGCATGAGGCCGGCGTCTCCGTGCGTGGGCGGGTCGAGGGCAGCGAGGAGGAGATCCCGGACGAGGATCTCGAGGACCACATCGTGCGATGGCCGGCCGTGCTGCCGAAACGAGCCCGCCTGAAGCGACGGCCGAAGAGCTGACCCGCCGCAGGCTCCGCATCACGTGTTCGGGATGACCCGGCGGCGGGATGCACCCATGCGCCGCGGTGCCTGCCCGGGAAGGATTTTGCTGTCTACATTGGGCTGCATAGAACGAATCCTTCGCGGCGTTGCGCCGCCACACGACGTCCGAGCGAGATGAACAAGTTCGACCGGCAGAGCAGTTCTGCCGACATCCAGGCGTTGCCTGACGACATTGCCGAAGAGCTGTCCCGCCTTCCGAGCGAAGTCATCAGCGTCGATGACGCGCCGTCCATCGCCCCGCCGGTGCCGCTGTCACAGGACGAGGTCCGCACCATCGTCATCAGCCTAATGGTGACGATGTTCCTGGCCGCGCTCGACCAGACCATCGTGGCGACCGCGCTGCCGACCATCGGACGCCAGTTCCAGGACGTCTCCAGCCTGTCCTGGGTGATCACGGCCTATCTGCTCGCCTCGACCGCGGTCGCGCCGGTGTTCGGCACGCTCAGCGACATCTACGGTCGCAAGGCCATGATCATCACTTCGCTCAGCCTGTTCGTCGCGGGCTCGGTGCTGTGCGCGATCGCGCCGAACATGCCGATGCTGATTCTGGCGCGCGGTCTTCAGGGCCTCGGCGGCGGCGGCATCATGCCGGTGGTGCAGACGGTGATCTCTGACGTCGTCTCACCGCGCGAGCGCGGGCAATATCAAGCCTATTTCTCCAGCGTCTGGATGGTCGGCGGCATCCTCGGCCCGGTCATCGGCGGCGTGTTCGCCGAGCATCTGCACTGGTCAATGATCTTCTGGATAAACCTGCCGCTGGCAGCCGCCGCGATCGCGCTGCTGCTGCCGAGGATGAAAAAGATCCCGGTGTTCCACCGCAAGCGCAAGGTCGACTGGCTCGGCGGCGTGTTGCTGATGGCGTCCGCCGTTGTGTTCATGCTGGTGCTGACCTGGGGCGGCACGCGCTATGCCTGGCTATCGCCGGCCGTGCTTGCGATGCTGGGTGGCGCCGTCGCGCTCGCCGTGACCTTTGTCTGGCACGCGCGGCGTGCGGACGAGCCGTTCCTGCCGCTGCCGCTGCTCGGTGGGACTGTTGCGCCGTTCGCCCTGACGGCTGGCGGTTGCGGTCTCGGCGCGATCACAGGCCTCACCGTGCAACTGCCGCTTTATTACGAGCAGGTCTATCATCTCACCGCCAGCGAGGCGGGGCTTGCTCTGATTCCGCTCGCGGCGGTTTCGACCTGCGGCGCGGCGATTGCCGGCCGCACCATGGCGCGCGCCAAGCACTACAAGCGCGTCGCCATCATCGGGACGTCCTGGGCTGCGCTGTGCGGCCTTGGCCTCACACTCACGACCTTGCCGCTATGGGGCCTCCTCACGCTGATGGCCGCGTTCGCGCTTGGGCTCGGCACGACCTTCCCGGTGTGCGTGGTTTCGCTGCAGAACTCGGTTGCGCGTCCGCAAGTCGGCACCATCACCGGCGCAATGAATTTCTTCCGCTCGCTGATGTCCTCGTTCACGGTCGCGGCGTTCGCGGCGATCCTGCTGATCGCCCTCGGCACCGACGTTCCGCTCGCGGGCGAGCATCACGCCGCAGGCAGCATCGCAATCCCCGCCGACGAGATGCGGCACGCCTTCCGTTACGTGTTCGGTGCCGCCACCGCGCTGATGACCACCGCCGCGCTCTGCCTGATTGCGATGGAGGAGCGGCCGCTCGCCGGGCCCGCCACCGCGCAGCCGGTCGAGATGGCGGAGTAGGGCGCTTCACCCGCCGCGATCGGCGTAGGGATCGTCCCCGGCGCTGCCTTGGCTCGCCTTCCGCGCCTTCGCTGCAAGCTGCTCTTTGAGCTGCGCCAGTGCTTCGGCGGACCAGTCATGGACATCGGTGACCGCGACCCAGGCATCGACGTAATGCTCGGGCGCGTAGACATGGCCAAAGCCCATCGGCGCCCCGTTCGCGGCCGCCATGTCGAGGGCGAGCTGCAGCATAGTCACGACGGGATACCATCGCAGCTCTGGTGACACGTCCGGCCCGCGCGGCGTCAACCAGGCGGGGGCCTGATAGGCGTCGCGGTACGCGAAGAAGGTGATCGCGTCGCTGGCATATTGCAGGTAGACGATGCGCATCGGCCCCCAGGGCGCATCCGGCGGCACCGTCGGTCCGTTCTGGTTCATGAAGCGCACGACGCGACTGTCACGGAATTCCGGCAGCCACGCCGGCGAGCCCGGATTGCGGTTCGCGGTGACCGCGCGCCAGATGCGGCTCTCGAAGGGCGCCCCGCTCCACAGCGCACCGGCAATCGGATCGCCGATTGTCTCGAACAGCTCCGCGGATTTTTCCGAGTTCATGGCGCCGAGGCTGAGCCCGTGCAGATACAGCTTCGGCCGGCGGTCCTTCGGCAGCGTCGTCCAATAGCCGTAGATCTCCGCGAACAGGATGCGCGCAGCTTCCGCGCCGTACTCGGGCTGAAACAGCAGCGACAGCGGGCTGTTAAGATAGGAATACTGCATCGCGACGCTCGCGACGTCGCCGTGATGGAGATATTCGACCGTATCCATGGCGGACGGATCGATCCAGCCGGTGCCCGTCGGCGTAATGATGATCAGGACGCTGCGCTCGAATCCGTGCTGCCGCTTGAGCTCCTCGAGCGCAAGCTGCGCGCGCGCCTTCACATCGCCGCTACCGAGGCCCACATAGACGCGCACCGGGTCCTGCGCGGACCTTGCGGTGATGGCGCTGATCTCGGTTGCTGTTGGACCCGAGGTGATGAACCGGCGCCCCGTACGCCCGAGGTCCTGCCATGTCACCAGGGACGCAGGACTTCCCGTTCGCCCGGGAGCGGTCGGCTGCGGCCGCTCGGGCTCATGCAAGGCGTCGAGTTCGCGGAAGGAGGAATCCAGTGCGCGAAACGCCGTGTCGATCAGGAGATTGCTGGCGATCGACCAGAACAACAGGCCTGCGAGGACAATGCCGACGACGTTCGCGATCTTCCGCGGAATGATGCGCCTGGTGCGCGCAGCAAGGAAGCGCGCGACAAGCGCGAACACCCGCCCCAGCACCAGCAGCACCACGAATGCAATCAGGGCGACGGCGCAGACCTTGAGCGGATGCGCGGTCTCGACGGGCGCCATCTTCATCACAGCGCGGATCGAATTCTGCCATTCGGCGCTGCGCCGCAGAAAGACGACGACGACAAGCAGGCAGCCGGCTGCGACAAGCGCATTCGCTATCGATCTCGCGTGCGCCGAAGGTTCGGGCAATTCGAGATGGCGCCAAAGCCAGCGCCACAGGACGCCGGCGCAATAACCGATCGCAAAGCAGCCGCCGGCGAGGGCGCCCTGGGTGAGGTAGCTCCGTGGGATCAGCGTCGGCGTCAGCGCGGCCGCAAAGAACAGCGCGCCCAGCGCCAGGCCGACACCGGACAGCGAGAGCAGGTGCCGTCGAATGAACCACGCGAGACTGTTCAAAACACCCCCCTGGTTGGCGCTATCCCTTGTCGTTCTCCGCGAAACTGCTCTTCCGCGGCAGCAGGATCGTGAACTCGGTGAACGCGCCGGGCTCCGTCGTGACGTCGATGGTGCCGCCGTGCTGCTTCACCACGATGTCGTGGCTCATCGACAGCCCGAGGCCGGTGCCTTCGCCGGCTGGCTTGGTGGTGAAGAACGGATTGAACATCTTCTCCCTGACCTCGTCCGCAATGCCGGTGCCATTGTCGCGGATGCGGATCTCGATGCTGTCGCCGCGGTCGCGCGTGGCAGCGATCACCACCGGCTCGTAATCGGCAGCGCCCTCGGCCTTGCGCTTGGTGACCGCATGGAAGCCGTTCGAGATCAGGTTCAGCAGCACCCGGGTGATCTCCTGCGGAAACACTTCGGCTTGCCCGGCCGCAGGATCCAGCTCGCGCTTCAGCGTCACGTCGAATCCCGGCTTCTCGGCGCGTGCGCCGTGATAGGCGAGGTTGAGGCTCTCCTCGACCAGCGCGTTGATGTCGCTCAGCCCATGGTCGCCGCCGCCTTCTCGCGAATGCAGCAGCATGTTCTTGACGATGGAATCGGCACGTCGTCCGTGCTGCACAACCTTTTGCAGATTGCCTTTCAGAAGCCCCGTCAGCTCGTCGACCTCCGCCCGAATGTCGTCTGCGAGCATGACAGGCGCAAGCACCTCGTTCAGCTCGTCCGTCAGCTCGGCGGAGATAGAAGCAAAATTGTTGACGAAGTTGAGCGGGTTCTTGATCTCATGGGCGATGCCGGCGGTGAGCTGGCCCAGCGATGCAAGCTTCTCGGTCTGAACCAGCCGGTCTTGCGCGGCGCGTAAGTCGTCGAGCGATTTGGCGAGCTCGCGGGTACGGTCCTGCACCTCGTTGAACAGGCGCGTGTTCTCGACCGCGATGACGGCTTGATCGGCAAAGGTCTTGAGCAGATTGATCGCCTTCTCCGGAAAATGACCGGGCTCCCGCCGCGTCACCGCGATGGTGCCGATCGCGATGCCGTCGCGCAGCATCGGCACCACGAGGATGCTGCGATAGCCCCGCGTCCGCGCCAACTCCTTCATGGCCTCGGTGAGATCGGGTTCGCTCTGCATGTCGCTGCGGAAGGCATATTGTCCGCTTCTTGCCACCCGGCTGTGAATGCCTGACGCCGACAGCGGCGTCGGGAAGGAGCTGAGCAGGTCTGCGTTGCCGGCCTCAACGTCGGTGGTGAAGGCTGCCAGATGCAGCATGCCGTCGACGACCCGTGTGACGGTGGAGGAGTGCCCGCCGATCAGCGCCTTGGCGCTGTCGGATATGGCCTGAAACACCGGGGTGACGTCGGCAGGCGAGGCCGCGATCACCTTGAGGATGTCGGCAGTCGCGGTCTGACGTTCCAGCGCTTCCCTGGTGGCGTTGAACAGGCTCACATTCTTGATCGCGATCACCGCCTGGTCGGCGAAGGTCTGTAGCAGCCGCACGTGATGCTCGGCGAAGCGGCCGGTCGCCCGGCGCGTGGCGATGATGATGCCGATGGCTTCGCCCTCGCTCATCAACGGCGTGAACAGCATGCTGCGATAGCCGCGGGCGCGCGCGATGTCGCGCGCGGCCGGCTCGAGGTCGGTGTCGGGCAATTGCGCCGCGGCGCCGTTGGCCACGAGCGAGTATGGCGGGAACTGCGCAAAGGGCACCGGAAAGGAATTCTGGAGCACGCGATCCCCGGCCGGATCGGTCGGGGTGAATGCCGCAAGGTGTGCGGCGCCGTCGATGTAGCGCAGCACCGCCGTGGAGAAGCCGCCGATCAGGCGATTGGCGTTGGCGGCGATGGCCTCGAACACCGGCTGCACGTCGGATGGCGAGGCGGCCATCACCTTGAGGATGTCGGCGGTTGCGGTCTGGCGCTCCAGCGCCTCGCGCGTCTCGTTGAACAGCCGTGCATTCTCGATCGCGATCACGGCCTGGTCGGCAAAGGTCTGGAGCAGCTGCACGAGATCGGGCGCGAACGCGCCAGGCTCGGCGCGCGTGACGCTGATCATGCCGACCGGGGCGCCCCGGTTCATCAGCGGCATGAACAGCACGCTGCGGAAGCCGCGCAGCCGCGCCAGCCTTCGGTTCAGCTCCGGGACGTCGGCGGCCTCGCTGTCAGGGAACTGGATCGTCTCGCCATCGCGCCAGGGCAAAGGTCGGGAAGTCCGCGATCTTGCGCGGGAACGATGCCTTGAGCCCTTCGTCAGCCTCCGGACTGGTCGGCGTGAACGCCACGAGGTGCAACTCGTCGCCGATGAACTGAAGTACGGTGGCGGAGAAGCCGTCGAGCAGGCGCTTCGAACTGGACGCGATCGCCGCGAAGACCGGCCGGGCGTCGGAGGGCGAGGCTGCGATGGTACGCAAGATCTCGGCGCTGGCGTTCTGGCGATCCCGCGCGACCGCAAGCTCGCCGCGCAGCCGTGCATTCTCGGTTGCGGCCGACTGCAATCGCTGTTCGAGTTCTTCGATTTCGTTGGAAGGGGCAGTCATTCCTAATCCGGCTTGATGCCGCGACAAGCGCGGCACCGGGCCGGATTATCACATCTTCTGCTGCCTGAGCCAACGCCCCGCCATGCCACTGAAGCCCGGCCGGCTCACGTGCCCGGCCGCGACACCTCGGTTTCCTTGCTGGTGATGAACTCCAGCAGCACCGGTACGCCTTCCCGCGTTTTCTGGATGCCGCGCTTGATCGCGGGCACGATGTCCTCCGGCCTCAACACACGCTCGCCATAGCCGCCGAAGGCGCGCGCCATCGCGGCGTAGTCCCCGGAAATGTCGGTCGAGCGATATTTCTCGGTCGAGACCGGCATCACCTTCAATTCGATCGCCATAGAGAAATTGTTGAGCAAGATCGACATGATCGGGATGCGCTCGCGCACCGCGGTCTCGAAATCCATGCCCGTAAAGCCAATGGCAGCATCGCCCCAGACATTGATACAGAGCTTGTTCGGCTTTGCCAGCTTGGCGCCCATCGCGAGCCCAAGCCCATAGCCGAGCTGCGTCGTCTTACCCCAGCCGAGATAGCTGAGAGGCTCGACCGATTTCCAGAATGGCGAGAGCTGGTCGCGCGGGCTGCCGGCATCATGCGTGATGATGGTGTTGTGGATGTCGACGGTGTGCTGCAGGTCCCAGAGTACCCGATACGGGCTGAGCGGCGCATCGTTGCTGGTGAGTTTCGGCATCCATTTCGCCAGCCACTGCTCGTGCGAGGCCGCAATCTCCGCCGCGACCACAGAGGCATCACGATCGGATGTAACCGACTTGCCGATCTCCTCCAGCAGTGCATCGAACACGAGGCCGGCGTCGCCGACGAGGCCGATCCTGGCTTCCACATCCTTGTTGAGATGGTTCGGGTCGAGTGTGGAGTGGATGATGGTCTTGCCCTTCGGCATCGCGATGCCGAAATTGGTCTCGGTGAAGGAGCAGCCGACGCCGAAGATGACGTCGGCTTCAGCCAGAAACTTCGGGACCGCGCGCGGCACCGCGAGCCCGCCCGAACCGAGCGAGAGCGGATGTGTTTCCGGAAAGGACGACTTGCCGCCAAGACTGGTGGTGACGGGGATAGCCAGCCGTTCGGCCAGCCGTTTCAGTTGCGGCCACGCCTGCGCGTAATGCACGCCCTGGCCGGCATAGATCACCGGCCGTTTTGCATTCACGAGCAGGCTGGCTGCTTCCTTCACGTGAACAGGATCGGCGCCGTAGCGCGTGCGCAGCACCGGCGTGTAGTCGAGCGGCTCCGGCACCTCCTCGTTCCACATGTCGGCCGGTATCTCGACGATCACAGGCCCGCCGCGGCCGTTCTTCAGCTTGGTGAAGGCGCGGCGGAAGATGTTGGCGACCTCGGCCGCGAGGTGATCGGCTCGGAGGATTTCGCAAATGGCTTCATCGCCTCGCTGGAATTGAAGTTCGGCTCGATATGCGCAAGCCTGCGCGGATAGCCCATCGGCAACACCAGCACGGGAACGGATTCGCCGAAACACTGCGCAACCCCGCCCATCGCGTTCTCCGCGCCCGGCCCATGCTGCATGCAGAACGCGCCGATGCTGCGCCCCGATGACACCCGCGAGATCGCATCCGCCATGTGGATGCCGACGCGCTCCTGCCTCACCATCACGGGCCGGATCTCGGCTTTCGCCGCATGCTCGATCAGATGGTTGACCGGGTAGCCGCAGAGGATCTCGATCCCCTCACGCCGCATGATTTCCGCGATTGCGGTGCCGAGTTTCATGGCGTCTCTCTCCTGAGGCTTGGCCGGTTGGCCCGGCTGATTGGAGGAGAGAGGATCAGGAAATTGGGTGAGGGTAAAGCGCGAGCAGACGGTAGTCGCGGTAGGTCAGCCATGCGGTGTGCTGCGGTAGCCCGGCTGGAGTGCAATCCGGAAAACTGCATCCGCGGAGCCACTCCCGGTGTTCGCTCCGTCTCCAAGCGGGCTACAATCTTGCCAGCCACTCAGCCGCTTTTGCCAACGGCCGAGAAACTTCCCTATTTGCAATTCTTGCAAATCGTCAGCTTTCGCTTCAACGCCTCATCGTCCTGATCAATCGATGATTGCCCCGCGAGGCCATTTGTCTCCAGATTGGAACTGGAGCCCTTTGCTGCGCGTGACCTCACGGGCGGCGTCACCTGACTTGGGGTGTCATGGTCGTCGGCGGTGCCTATGCTGAAGCCATCGTAGGCATGGCTCGTCGAGCCATGTCGTGCCGAAGGATATCAGGACTTACATGGCCGTCAAAGCGCGGCGCTGCGAAGCTTCGCTGCGCTCGGAATGACGAGATGGGGAAGGCGGCATGCTCCGGCAAGGCGCTGCGAGCCATGCTGAAGTCAGTGCGCGGGAAGTCCGCCGCCTCAGGCGAGGGCGGCCGTTACTTCATCGACGAACTGATCGAGTTGAACTTGTTGTTGAGGAGCTGGCTGCCCGTGTTGTTCACGACGGTGACGATGGCCAATGCAATGCCGGCGGCGATCAGGCCGTATTCGATGGCGGTGGCGCCAGTCTCATCGGCAAGGAAAGACCTAAGCAAACTCATTGCCAACTCCTCTTCATCCGATCCAATGTATGGCCGCGTTGTTTTCGAACTCGTCAATCGATCGAATAGATTTTCTTCGCGCCAAAACAATTAAACCCAGGCGAGCGCGCCACTGCTTCATACGTTGCCATTCATTAAGTTAAAGTTCCCTCATCCCATCCAAATGCGCGCAATTCGGTGCACTCTCTGTGGCAGCCGCAGCGTGCGCTAGGACGGCATCATTGTGCCAGCAGGCGGCGTTTCAGCACGGCGGCGAGGCGGCCGACGAAGGCCCATCTTGCCGGGCTGCGACTGCGCCGTGTGCGCGGCCCAGTGCTCAACTTCGTCTCGCGCAGGAATACCCTGGTTCACGCGCAGAGCGCCGCATATTGGAAAACGAGGGTCTCGCTTAACGGATTATTGAGCCTGTTCGTCAAGGGGTCGGCAAGCATGCCAACCGAAGGTCGCGGCCATCGCTCTCATGCGCGCCGGCCGTCCGCATTCAGCGCCCGCAACATGGCGATGCGGGCAAACATCACCCAGCCGCCGCCGGTCTCGGCCGCATTGATCAAGGTTTCGATGGCAGTCTGCCAGTGCGCCTCGTGCTGCGCATCGTCCGGGAGCTGCATGATGTAGTCCGCCGCTTCCTGAAGCGTGAGCAAGTTGCGCTTGTTGCTCACACGAACCGGATCGTCGAACGCCGTCGACCAGGGCATGTCAGTCCGGCCGACCGGCGAGGGGGGACATCACGCGAGATCGTAAGTGTGAGGTCGCTAACCGGCCTTCTTCGTTCGCGCTGGCGCACGTACTGGCTTGTCGGCCCTTTTCGAAGCCTCTTTGGGCGCGGTTTTCGCCGCGGCGTCCTTGCCGCTCTTGCCGGCGATTGGCAGCAGCATCTCGCGCTGGCCCTCGACGCGCTTCTTCGGCTTCTTGCCCTTGACGGTCTCCTTGGCGACCCCCGCCGCGGGAGCCGTCTCCCGCTCGCTCGCGAGACTCTTCTTCAGCGCGTCCATCAGATTGATGACGTTGCCGCCGGTCTTCGGTGCCGCCTTGGCGGTGATCGGCATGCCGCTGCGTTTCTTGTTGATGAGATCGATCAGCGCGGTCTCGTAGTGATCTTCGAACAGCTCGGGCTCGAAAGCGCCGGACTTCTTCTCGACGATGTGCTTGGCAAGGTCGAGCATGTCCTTGGTCAGCTTCACGTCCTGGATGTCGTCGAAATATTCCTTTTCACTACGCACTTCGTAGGGATAGCGCAGCAGCGTGCCCATCAGCCCGCTCTCGAGCGGCTCCAGCGCGATAATGTGCTCGCGGTTGGTCAGCACCACGCGGCCGATCGCGACCTTATCCATGCTGCGGATCGTTTCGCGGATCACCGCATAGGCGTCGTGGCCCACCTTGCCATCGGGCACGAGGTAATAGGGACGGATCAGGTAGCGGCTGTCGATGTCCGCCTTCGGCACGAACTCGTCGATCTCGATCGTGTGCGTGGAGTCCAGCGCGATCTCGTCGAGCTCGTCTTTGGTGACCTCGATATAAGTGTCGGTATCGACCTTGTAGCCCTTGACGATGTCCTCCGACGTCACCTCGTCACCGGTCTCGGCATCGACCTTGAGGTACTTGATCCGGTGGCCGGTCTTGCGGTTGATCTGGTTGAAGGAGACCTTCTCGGTATCCGAAGTGGCCGGATAGAGCGCGACCGGACAGGTCACGAGCGATAGACGCAGAAAACCCTTCCAATTGGCGCGGGGGGCCATGGGCTACTCCAAACGCAACGGGGACAGACGACTAGGATACCATCAGGGCACAACGAATCATAGCAAGGCGGGTTGCTGAATCTTGCAACTGCGTTAACCGGCCGCTGGGCCTGCTCTCCTGCGGATCGAAGCGTAAAGGCCGGAACATCATATTCAATCAGGCGTTGGCTCGGGACATCGGCTGCGAGGAGGTCGCGGCTATCGAAGCGACGTCCAGAGATTGAGGGCATTATGGCAACCACGCGAGAGCGGCATCAGATCGTGGAAACTCCGACCGAGGCGCGCCAGGGCGAGCCCGGGCCTTCGGTGGCGGCGCTGCTTGCCATCTCGACGGGCCTTGCCGTCCTGATCCTCGCCGTCGTCTGGTTCGTGTTCTTCCGGACCTGACCCGGCTGGATCCGAACGCCACGGATCTTCATATTCGCCGCGTGACGCAACACTTTGCGCCCGCCATGCTGCCGGCTCGCCCGGTTGCCTGGCGGGCGCAGTCGCGTCGGCGCGTCAGAGGTCGTATATGACCAAAAAGTAACCTGGCCGGTTCCCCGCGTTCATATTGGGTTCACGCCGGAATTGCTCATCTCTGGCCGTGGTCATGCAGCCTGTTCTTGCAGCTAATCTTTGGAGAGAAGCGTGCGCCTGCTCGTTGTTGAGGACGACCCCGATCTCAATCGCCAGCTTACCAAGGCGCTGACCGACGCCGGTTACGTCGTCGACCGCGCTTTCGACGGGGAGGAGGGGCATTATCTCGGCGACAACGAGCCTTATGACGCCGTGGTGCTCGACATCGGCCTGCCGAAGAAGGACGGCATCTCGGTGCTGGAGGCCTGGCGCCGCAACGGCCGCACCATGCCGGTCCTGATCCTCACTGCGCGCGACCGCTGGAGCGATAAGGTGCAGGGGTTCGACGCCGGCGCCGACGACTATGTCGCAAAGCCGTTCCATTTGGAGGAGGTGCTGGCACGCATCCGCGCGCTGCTGCGCCGCTCGACCGGCCACGCCCAGAGCGAGCTCAGCTGCGGTCCCGTTACGCTCGACACCAGGACAGGCCGGGTCAGCGTGTCAGGCAATCCCGTGAAGATGACCTCGCACGAATATCGGCTTCTGGCCTATCTGATGCACCATTCCGGGCGTGTCGTCTCCCGCACCGAGCTGGTCGAGCATCTCTACGACCAGGATTTTGACCGCGACTCCAACACAATCGAGGTCTTCGTCGGCCGCATCCGCAAGAAGCTCGACGTCGACATCATCCAGACCGTTCGCGGGCTCGGCTATCTCCTGACCCCGCCCAGTCCCGGCGCTTGAAGCGGCTTGACGGGCGGCCCGCCAGGGGCCTTGGTCCGGTCATGACCGACGCTTTGCCATCCTGCGCCTCCCGGGATCGTTCCGATGCCCGCTAGCTCACTTGCGAACCGCCTGTTCCTCTCGGCGACCGCGTGGCTCGTGGTGATCCTGGCCATTACCGGCGTCGTGCTGTCCTCGGTCTACAAGAACGCCACCGAGCGCTCCTTCGACCGCCGTCTCAATCTCTATCTCCGCACGCTGATCGCCGAGGTCGCCACCCCCGACGAGCCGCCCGACCGCCAGTTCCAGTCGCTGGGCGAGCCCTTGTTCGACCTGCCGCTGTCCGGCTGGTACTGGCAGATCACGCGGACCGACACCGAGAAGCCGGAAGTGCGCTCCTCGCGCTCGCTCTGGGACAAGAAACTGCCGAAATTGGAAGAGCAGGGGGCCGAGCTCACCGCCGCCGGCATCCGGCTCGCCTATGTCGACGGGCCGGAAGGGCAGAACCTGCGTATGGTGGAGCGGCCGGTCGATCTGGGCGCCGACGGCAAATTTCTCGTCAGCGTGGCCGGCGACGCCACCGAGATTTTCGACGAGACGCGGAGCTTCGACTATTACCTCGGCGGCACGTTTACGGCGCTCGGCATCGTGCTGCTGCTGACGACCGTGTTCCAGGTCCGCTTCGGTCTGGCGCCGCTCAAGCGCATCTCGGAATCCATCGCCGACATCCGCTCGGGTCGGGCGGAGCGACTCGAGGGTGAATTTCCCGTCGAGATCGCGCCTCTGGCGCGCGAGACCAATGGGCTAATCGATGCCAATCGCGAAATCGTCGAACGGGCGCGCACCCATGTCGGCAATCTCGCCCATGCGATCAAGACGCCGCTCTCCGTCATTCTCAACGAGGCCGGCGCCCACGCGGCCGATCCGTTCGCGGCCAAGGTGATGGAGCAGGCCGACGTGATGCGCGACCAGGTTGCCCATCATCTGGAGCGCGCGCGCATTGCGGCACGGGTCTCGGTGGTCGCGACGGTGACGGAGGTGGCGCCCGCGATCGAGGCGCTGCGGCGGACGATGGAGAAGATCCATCGCGACCGCGGCATCGTGGTCGAGGCCAAGGCCGATCCGTCTGCGAGGTTCCGGGGCGAGCGCCAGGATCTGGATGAGATGGTCGGCAATCTGGTCGACAATGCCTGCAAATGGGCAGCCTCACGCGTCTTCATCGAGGTTGCGGTCGAGACGCCGCAACTGGCCGGCTCCGGCCCACGTCTGCGGATCATCGTCGACGATGACGGCCGCGGCCTGTCGGAGGCCGAGCGCACCCAGGTCTCCCGGCGTGGCCAGCGGCTCGACGAGTCCAAGCCGGGCTCGGGGCTGGGACTGTCGATCGTGACCGACCTCGCCGCGCTCTATGGCGGCAGCCTCTCCCTCGGCGGCGCGCCGATCGGGGGGTTGCGAGCCGAGCTGGTCCTCCCGGGATTGTAATCTCTTGTTCTCACTTGATTTTTCGCCGTGGCCGATGCTTCTCGGCAAAAGCCGGTGGCATTCGAGGCGACTTCCTAAACGGCTTCTTAAGTGGGGAGCTCCTAAGATCGCGCCCGGACGCATCCCATGTCCGCCATTTACCGTGCATGACCCGGGCGCATGAGCCAGACATCGATCGAGCGGCTGAGGGAATATCTCGCGCAGCTCCCGCCGCAGTCGCAGGCACTGCTGATGCGAGAGTTCGAGCGCGCGCTGGAGCGCGGCCAGGACACGGCTGTCGCGACCCTCGTGCTCGAGCAGTTGCGCAAGATCGTCCGCAAGACCGAAGCCGACGAAGCCCCGCCGCCGCGCACGGACGATCTGTCGCGGCTTCTCTTCCAAGTGCTGGAACCGTTCCTGGTCGAGGCGGGCGCCCCGGTCCGGGTCGGACAAATCCGCCGCTCCTCGCTGCATCCAATCTGGCAATGGCTCGGCCGTGACGGCGCCCCGGACAAAGTCAAGGAATTCGAGGCGGCGCTGGCACGCATACCGCTAGACAGTGCAGGCCAGGTCGAGGCGCTGGCCTCGAGGCTCCAGGCGGTGGCGGCGAACGCCATCCTCGAGCTGACGGGGCCAGGCGGCGGCGACAAGTCGCGCGCGCTGGCCCGTGTCGGCCCGCCCAACGTGATCGAGGACCTCTATTCAATCGGTGCGGTGCTCCAGGTTCGCGAAGCCATCGCCGCCCTGAACGAGAAGTTGCCGCGCTTCTTGCGCGTCTTCGGTGATTCCCAGATCGCCTCGGTGACGTCGGCGCTCAACATTCCAGTCCTCCAGACCCCGCAGATGCTGCCCTTCGCGCTGTCCATGGTGGTGCAGCGGATGACCGCGCCGTGGCAGATCATCCGCCTCGCCATCAAGATTGCCGCCTCGGACGACGAGATCCGCGTCGCGGCAACGCCCTATGGTGTCGCCGTCACGATCGCCCTGCACGATCTGTCCTGTGTGGCCGCGGTCCTGCGCATGGACATCAAGCGCGGCCATTTCGACAATGTCGCCGACAATCTCAAGGCGCTGCATGACGGCGTGCGCGGCCTGCGCACCGAGCTCGATCTGCGGAACGATTCCGCCTGGGGCAAGCAGTTGGTCTCGATCCGGGCCGACATCTCCAATGCGCTGCAATCCGAGATCGACAGCGTTCCCGGCCGCGTTCGTCGCATCCTGCGCCAACGCGCCGAGAAGGACATTCCGCCAGGGGCGCGAATCGACAGCACCGAGGTCGAGGAAACCGTGGCGCTGATCGATTTCGTCGCGACCTGCCGCAACTATGCGAGTGAGCTTGCGATCAACGAGGTGACGCTGCGCACCTATTCCGACCTCCAGCAATATGTCGAACGCTCGACCGAGCAACTGGTGCAGTCGCTGCGCGCCGCCGATCACAAGGTCCGCACCTATCGGCAGCAGCAGGTGCAGGCCGCGATCCGCTTCTGTCAGGTGCTGTTCGGCGACGACTACGCCTCGCTGATGAGTCGCGCGGCCGAGAATGCGGCGACGGGCGAGCGCAAATCGTCGCGCGCAAGCTGATCCGAGCGCATATTTTCGTTGTCACAATTTCTGGTTGACGGTACCGATATCGCGCCCTACGGTCGCCAGCAAGTCTGGGGAATTTCTATTTGTGGGCGCATGAAACCGGTTATCAGCTCCATCGAAATCGAGAACCGCGTCGTTGTTGCCAAATATCAGAGACTGATGGTCGGCGCGAAGGTGGTGCTGGTCGAGAAGGCAAGCGGCCGGCAATTGTCTGAAACGCTCACCAGGGTCGCGTCTCCGGTTCCAGTCGGGGCGCTGCGCATCCGATTGCCGGATGCTGTCAGGCCGGGAACATATTTCCTGAAGGCCTTCAACGGGCACGGCGAGGATGCCGCGCAGAGTGCGGACTTCGACATCGGCTAAGCTGTTGGAGTTTCTCCGTTTCGGGACCAGGCGCGGTCGCGCCGAATTGACAATTGTCAATTGCCGCCTCCTCCGGCCGTGGTGTAAAGCCACCTATGGGCGCGGATCGCGCGCCGCCGGAAGCCTGCCAGATGACGCTATGGTTCGTGTTCGCGCTGATGACAGTCGCGGCGATTTTCGCCGTGCTTCTGCCGCTCGGCCGCAGCGGAGCCGCGCAAAATCAAGGCAGCGAGATTGCCGTCTACAAGGACCAACTGGCCGAAATCGAGCGTGATCTCGGCACCGGACTGATCGCCGCTCCTGAAGCCGAGGCGGCCCGCGTCGAGATCAGCCGCAGGCTGCTCGCCGCTGCCAGCGAACCTGCCATGGCGCCGAAATCGAGCCTCAAATGGCGCCGCGCGGCCGCGGTGCTGGCGTTGGCCGGCCTGCCGCTGGTTGCGGTCGGCGTCTATATGCCGCTGGGCTCGCCCAGGCTTCAGGACTTTCCCTTGGCGCAGCGCGAGCGTGGATCCGGATCCGGGATGGCGCAATCGGTCGAGAATCTCGTCGTGCAGGTCGAGCAACATCTGGAAAAAAATCCGACTGACGGTCGCGGCTGGAACGTGCTCGCGCCGGTGCTGGAGCGGCTCGGCCGCTTCGATGATGCCGTGCGCGCCTATCGCAACTCGCTCACCTACAATGGCGAGAGCGCCGAGCGCCGGTCCGATCTCGGCGAGGCGCTCTCGGCGGCCGCCGGCGGGGTCGTGACCGCCGAGGCCAAAGCGGAATTCGAGCGTGCGCACGCGCTCGATGCCGATGATGCCAAGGCGAACTACTTCCTGGGGCTCGCCGCCGAGCAGGACGGCCGCAAGGATGATGCGGCCAATATCTGGCGCGCGCTGCTGGCGAAGGCGCCGGCGGATGCGCCGTGGCGATCTCTGGTGCAGTCCTCGCTGGCGCGGGTCGGCGGCGGCACGATGCCAGCGCTGTCGGACGAGACGATCGCAGCCTCCAAGGATATGGCCGAGGACGATCGCAACGCGATGGTGCGCGGCATGGTCGAACGCCTCGCCACCCGCCTCAAGCAGAACGGCGGCGACGTCGAGGGGTGGCTGCGCCTGGTGCGCGCCTATCTCGTGATGGGCGACCGCGGCAAGGCGGTGGGGGCATCGGCCGATGCCCGCCAGGCGGTTGCCGGCGATGCCGAGCGGCTGCGCCAGCTCAACGAAGGGCTCAGGACTCTCGGGCTCGACGGATGACGATTTCGGGACCAGACGAGCGGAGAACGGATACGCCATGACGCGCAAGCAGCGACGTATGACCATCATCGGCGGCTCGCTCGCCGTGCTTGCGCTCGCCGCCGCGCTGGTGCTCAACGCATTGCGCGACTCCATCGTGTTCTTCTCGACTCCGACCATGGTGGCCGAGAAGCACGTCGAACCCGGCAAGCGGTTTCGTCTCGGCGGGCTGGTGCAGCCCGGCTCGCTCCAGCGCGGCGACAATCTCGCGGTGACCTTCGAGGTCGCCGACGGCAACGCCAAGCTGCCGGTCGCCTACAAGGGCATCCTGCCGGACCTGTTCCGTGAAGGGCAGGGCGTCGTTGCCGAAGGCGCACTCGACGGCAACGGCGTGTTCAAGGCCGACACCGTGCTCGCCAAGCACGACGAAACCTACATGCCCAAGGACGTTGCCGATGCCCTGAAGAAGCAGGGCCACTGGAAGGACGATTACGACGCAAAGGCTTCTGAAGCCAAGGCTTCTGATGGCAAGGCTTCGGGCGGCAGCAAGCCTGCGGCCACGACGGCGCAGGGTAACCCGCAGGGAGCCATGCGGTGATCGCAGAATCCGGACATTACGCGCTGGTGCTGGCGCTCGGGCTTGCACTGATCCAGTCCGTCGTGCCGTTGATCGGTGCACGCCTGCACGACACCGCGCTGATGAACGTGGCGCGGTCCACCGCGCTGGCGCAACTGCTGTTCGTCGGGGCATCGTTCATGGCGCTCGTGATGCTGCACGTGAACTCGGATTTCTCCGTCGCCAATGTCTACGAGAATTCCCACTCGATGAAGCCGCTGCTCTACAAGATCACCGGCGTGTGGGGAAATCATGAAGGCTCGATGCTGCTATGGGTGTCGATCCTCGCTTTGTTCGGCGGGCTGGTTGCGGCTTTCGGCAACAATCTGCCGCTGTCGCTGCGCGCGCACGTGCTGAGCGTCCAGGCCTGGATCGCCAGCGCCTTCTATCTCTTCATCCTGATGACATCGAACCCCTTCCTGCGCATCACGAGCCCGCCGCTCGAGGGACGCGATCTCAATCCGGTGCTCCAGGACATCGGTCTCGCCGTGCATCCGCCGATGCTCTATCTCGGCTATGTCGGCTTCTCGATCTCGTTCTCCTTCGCCATCGCGGCGCTGATGGAGGGGCGGATCGACGCGGCTTGGGCGCGCTGGGTGCGGCCGTGGACGCTGGTGGCCTGGATCTTCCTCACGCTCGGCATCGCCATGGGCTCGTACTGGGCCTATTACGAGCTCGGCTGGGGCGGCTGGTGGTTCTGGGATCCGGTCGAGAACGCCTCGCTGATGCCGTGGCTCGCCGGCACCGCGCTGCTGCATTCGGCGCTGGTCATGGAGAAGCGCAACGCGCTGAAGGTCTGGACCATCCTGTTGTCGATCCTGACCTTCTCGCTGTCGCTGCTCGGCACCTTCCTGGTCCGCTCCGGCGTCATCACCTCGGTGCATGCTTTCGCGACCGACCCGACCCGCGGCGTGTTCATCCTGCTGATCCTCTGCCTGTTCATCGGCGGCAGCCTGGCGCTGTTCGCGGGCCGTGCCACCTCGTTCAAGCAGGGCGGCCTGTTCGCGCCGATCTCGCGCGAGGGCGCGCTGGTGCTGAACAACCTGCTGCTTACCGTCGCCTGTGCGGTCGTGCTGTTCGGCACGCTCTATCCGTTGGCGATGGAGATGCTGGCCGACTTCAAGATGTCGGTCGGCGCGCCCTTCTACAACCTCACTTTCGCGCCGCTGTTTGCCCTGTTGCTGTTCGCCGTGCCGTTCGGGCCGATGCTTGCGTGGAAGCGCGGCGATCTGCTCGGCGTGACGCAGCGCCTGCTCGCGGCGGGCGTTGCCAGCCTTGTCGCCATCGCCGTCGCCTGGGCCTGGGCGCGCGGCGGCAGCGCGCTGGCGCCGCTGGCGATCGGGCTTGGTGTTTTCGTCATCGCCGGCGCTGTCACCGACATCGTCGAGCGGACGGGCCTGGTTCGCCTGCCGTTCGCCACAGTGCTGAACCGGGCGCGTGGCCTGCCGCGCTCGGCCTGGGGAACCACGCTGGCGCATGCCGGCCTCGGCGTCGCGCTGATCGGGATCGTCTGCGAGACCACCTGGAACAGCGAATATATCGCGACGATGAAGCAGAGCGACGTCGCCCATGTCGCCGGCTACGACGTGAAGCTCGAGGGGTTGTTTCAGCGTCAGGGCCCGAACTACCGGGAGATGATCGCCGAGTTCAATGTCAGCCGCGACGGCGAGACGCTGAGCATGATGACGCCGTCCAAGCGCAGCTTCACCACGCGCGGCTCGTCCACCACCGAAGCGGCCCTGCTGACGCGCGGCGCGAGCCAGCTCTACGTCTCGCTCGGCGATGCCACCGCCGAGGGTGCCATTGCCGTGCGCATCTATTACAAGCCGATGGTGCTGCTGATCTGGTGGGGACCGGTGCTGATGGCGTTTGGCGGCGTGCTGTCGCTGTCCGATCGCCGCTTGCGGGTCGGCGCGCCCAAGCCGGCGCGGGCCAAGCAGCGGCTCCAGCCCGCGGAGTAATCCGATGCGCCGGATAAGGTTCGTGATCGTCGCGCTGATGCTGCTGGCCTCGCCTGCGGCACACGCCGTGCAGCCCGACGAGATCATGTCGGATCCCGTCAAGGAGGCGCGTGCGCGCGAACTGTCGCGCGAGCTGCGCTGCATGGTCTGCCAGAACCAGTCGATCGACGATTCCGACGCGCCGCTGGCGCGCGATTTGCGGCTGCTGGTGCGCGAGCGGATTGCCGCCGGCGACAGCAATTCGCAGGTGCTCGACTTCTTGGTCGCGCGCTATGGCGAGTTCGTGCTGCTGAAGCCGCGCTTCGAACGCCAGACCCTGCTGCTATGGCTGCTCGCGCCGCTTCTGTTGGTTGGCGGCGGCCTGGCGCTATGGCTGCAAATCCGGCGCCGCGCGCGGAGCGGTGCAGATCTGCCAGCACCGCCGCTCACGCCCGAGGAAGAGGCGCGGCTCGCCGGCTTGATGTCGGACGATGCGAAGTCGCAGTAGCTGAAAACGGGGCGCGGCCCAGAAAGCCCAACGGCCTCGAGTGGTGCCGCTGCGGAGCAATCCAGGTCACCAAAAGCTGTTCCGATACGTTTCACCGGAACTCGACTAAGTTCCTGTAGGACCAGAACTTTTAGCCTGCGTTAAACTGCCGCATCGCCGCTGCCCTTCATTACGAAAGTTTAACCCCGCCGCCAGCGCGCGGTAAGGCGGGAGCCCCCATCTTCAGGTCCGCAAGGTGCTGGCATCCGGCACCTAAAAGAATTCAAGGCCCTGGAGATTTCTGCATGACCGACCGTTCCGACCTCTCCCACCTCCCGTCCTACCGGCAGCCGCGCCGGTCGGTATTCTCCGCGCGCAAGATCGCGCTGATGGCCTCGGTCGTCGCCGGCCTCGGCGCATCCGTCTATGGCTTCAGCCCGTCGACCTCGCCGGGCGACCTGTTCTCCAGCCCGGCGCATGCGCAGGTCAACCAAGAGGTTCGGAAGGTCGAGCGTCCGATCGGCTTTGCCGACATCGTCGAGCGCGTGAAGCCGTCGGTGATCTCGGTGAAAGTGAACATGAAGGAGAAGACCGCGAGCAACGATGACGGCGATGATTCCTCCTCGCCGTTCCAGCCGGGCTCGCCCATGGAGCGCTTCTTCCGCCGCTTCGGTGGTCCGGATGGTTTCCCGGGCCTGAAGGGCGGTCGTGGCCGCGTCGTTCAGGGCCAGGGCTCCGGCTTCTTCATCTCGCCCGATGGCTATGCCGTGACCAACAATCACGTGGTCGACGGCGCCGACAAGGTCGAGGTCACCACCGACGACGGCAAGACCTATACCGCCAAGGTCATCGGCACCGACCAGCGCACCGACCTCGCCTTGATCAAGGTCGAGGGCAGCTCGAATTTCCCGTTCGCCAAGCTCGCCGACGGCAAGCCGCGGATCGGCGACTGGGTGCTCGCGGTCGGCAATCCCTTCGGCCTCGGCGGCACCGTGACCGCCGGCATCGTCTCGGCCAGCGGCCGCGACATCGGCAACGGTCCCTATGATGATTTCATCCAGATCGACGCGCCCGTGAACAAGGGCAATTCCGGCGGTCCGGCCTTCAACACCGAGGGGGAGGTGATGGGCGTCAACACCGCGATCTACTCGCCCTCCGGCGGTAGCGTCGGCATCGCGTTCTCGATACCCGCCAACACCGTGAAGAGCGTGGTGGCCCAGCTCAAGGACAAGGGCTCGGTCAGCCGCGGCTGGATCGGCGTACAGATCCAGCCGGTGACGTCTGACATCGCCGACAGCCTCGGCATGAAGAAGGCCGAAGGCGCGCTGGTCGCGGAGCCGCAGGCGAACGGTCCGGCGGCGAAGGCCGGCATCGAGTCCGGCGACGTGATCACCGCGGTCAACGGCGAGCCCGTCAAGGACGCTCGTGAGCTTGCCCGCACCATCGGCGGTATGGCGCCCGGCGCCTCGGTGAAGCTCAACGTGCTGCACAAGGGCCAGGATAAGGTCGTCAACCTCACCCTCGGCCAGCTGCCGAACACGGTCGAGGCCAAGGCCGACACCGACAATGACAGTGGCAAGGGTGCGAGCCGCGGCACCGACGTGCCCAAGCTCGGCATGACCGTTGCGCCCGCCAATTCCGTGGCCGGCGCCGGCAAGGAAGGCGTCGTGGTCACCGAAGTCGATCCGAAGAGCGCCGCGGCCGAACGCGGCTTTAAGGAAGGCGACGTGATTCTCGAAGTCGGCGGCAAGAGCGTCAGCACCGCCGCCGAAGTCCGCGATGCCATCAACACGGCGCGGACCGACAACAAGAACAGCGTCCTGATGCGCGTGAAGAGCGGCGGCCAGTCGCGCTTCGTCGCCGTGCCCATCGCCAAGGGCTGAGGCCTCAGGAGGCTTACGAGATGAAGGGTGTCGCCGGCATCAGTCGCCCCCGCCGACGGCGCCCTTCGGGGGAGCAGCGCAACGTTTGCTTCCCCTGTCTACCTTCCGGTGGAATTACGCCCCCCTCCGTCGGAAGGCCTAGGGCGGTGAAGTCCCCCCAGCTTCACCGCCCGCCTTTTCCCCGATCCGAGATCGTTCCGCTCGGCTTGCATGCGATTGCCGCTCGCGCCATGTTTAGAGAAGGTTCACTCCCTTGACTGCCGCCGAACGCACGATGCGCCTCCTCATCATCGAAGACGACCGCGAATCCGCCGACTATCTCGTGAAGGCGTTTCGGGAAGTCGGACACATTGCCGATCATGCCGCCGACGGCGAGGAAGGCCTTGCCATGGCCGAGAACGGCGATTACGACGTGCTGGTGGTCGACCGCATGCTGCCCAAGCGCGACGGCCTGTCGCTGATCGGCGCGCTGCGCGACAAGGGCAACACCACGCCGGTGCTGATTCTCTCCGCGCTCGGACAGGTCGACGACCGCATCAAGGGGCTGCGCGCCGGCGGCGACGATTATCTGCCAAAGCCTTATTCGTTCGCCGAACTGCTCGCCCGCGTTGAGGTGCTTTCGCGCCGCCGCGGCGGGCCCGCCGAGGACACGCTCTACCGCGTCGGCGATCTCGAGCTCGACCGGCTGTCCCACCGCGTCGCCCGCGGCAAGGACGAGCTGACGCTCCAGCCGCGCGAATTCCGCCTGCTCGAATACCTCATGAAGCACGCCGGCCAGGTGGTGACGCGCACCATGCTGCTCGAGAACGTCTGGGATTATCATTTCGATCCGCAGACCAACGTGATCGACGTGCACATTTCGCGGCTGCGCTCCAAGATCGACAAGGGCTTCGAGCGCCCGCTACTGCATACGATCCGCGGCGCCGGATACATGATCCGTGACGGCATTCGGTAAACTCGTCCGCACCACGGCATTCCGGCTGACGCTGGTCTATCTGCTGCTGTTCGCGATGTTCGCGGCTTCGCTGCTCGCCTATTTCGCCTGGAATACGCGGCGGCTGATCACCGAGGAGATCACGCAGACGGTGAATTCCGAGACCTCGGAGATCAACGAGATCTACGGCCGCCGCGGCCTGCGGGGCCTCGTGCTCGCGATCGAGTACCGGGCGCTGCGGCCGGGCGCCAACCTCTATCTGGTGACTACGCCGACTGGGCAGGCGATCGCCGGCAACGTCGGCTCGCTCGCGCCCGGCGTGATGGCGACGCGCGGCTGGTCCGAGACAGCCTATCGGCGGATCGAGGATGCTGACGAACGCGATCATCGCGCGCTGGTGCGCGTCACCGAGCTGGAGAACGGCTTCCGGCTTCTGATCGGCCGCGATCTCGACGAGCGGCGGCGGCTGTTCGGCATCGTCGCGAAGGCGGCGCAATGGTCGATCCTGATCGTCGTGGTGCTCGGCCTCGGCGGCGGCGTCTTCGTCGCGCGCCGCGTGCTGAGGCGCATCGATGCCATGACCGGCACCGCGCAGCGGATCATGACCGGTGATCTCAGCGAGCGCCTGCCCGTGGGGCGCAGCGGCGACGAGCTCGACCGTCTCGCCGAAAACCTCAACGCCATGCTGGAGCGGATCGAGGCGCTGATGGCGGGGCTGAAGGAAGTCTCCGACAACATCGCCCACGATCTCAAGACGCCGCTGACGCGCTTGCGCAACCGCGCCGAAGAGGCGCTGGCGAAATCGGGCTGCGAGGCGGACTACCGTGCAGCGCTGGAGCGCACCATCGAGGAATCCGACGGGCTGATCCGCACCTTCAACGCGCTTCTGATGATCGCGCGTGCCGAATCCGGGCAGGCGCGCGGCAACATGGACGATTTCGACGCTGCCGAGGTCGCGAATGGCATGCACGAACTCTACGAGCCGCTGGCCGAGGATGACGGCATGACCCTGAAGGTCAAATGCGAGCCGGCGCCGGTTCACGCCAATCGCGAACTGATCAGCCAGGCGCTCGCCAATCTCGTCGAGAACGCAATCAAATACGGCAAGCCGGCGGCGCAGACCGCGGGAACCGTGGTCAGCATGGACGTGAGGCAAATCACGATCGAGGCGAGGCGCGATGGCGACCAGGTGCTGCTCAGCGTCACCGACCGTGGTCCGGGGATCCCCGAAGCGGATCGCAAGCACGTCGTCGAGCGATTTGTGCGGCTGGAGGCCAGCCGCACGCTGCCGGGCTCCGGCCTCGGCCTCAGCCTCGCCTCGGCCGTTGCGACATTGCATGGCGGTGAGTTGCGCCTAGGCGATGCCCATCCCGGTCTCGTCGCCACGCTGGTGCTGCCGGCGCGCGCGGGCGCCGGCGACAGGGTTGCTCCGCCAATGCCGGATGTGCCACAGAAGGTGGCATGAACCACTCCGCGCCGGGAAACGCGGACAAACATGGTGAGAGCCTCGCGGCACGCTTCGCGGAGGCTCCCTATGTTGCCGCTTCCACAACCGACCAAAGACGCTTCGAAAATTGGCTGGCCGAGCTCGAGCCGGTGCAATCGACTCGTCTCCAATCCCTGCTGGTTCGTCCCTTCGCGCGGGATATTCTGACCGGCATCGCGGAATTCTCGTCCTATCTGTTCGATCTGATGCGCGCCGATCCCTTGCGCCTGATGCGGTTGCTCGAATGCGATCCGGAGGTGCATCTGGGGGCGCTGATGGCGGAGGCGAGGGCCGCCGTACTCGCGGCGCCGGATGAAGCCGAGGTGATGCGCCTGCTTCGCCGGATGAAGGCGGAGGCGGCGCTGCTGATCGCGCTGTGCGATATCGGCGGCGTCTGGCCGGTGATGCGGGTGACGGCGGCGCTGACAGATATCGCGGTGTTCTCGGTGCAGGCGGCGCTGCAGTACTTGCTGCGGCAGGAAGCTGCACGCGGCAAGCTCTCACCGCCCGATCCCGAGGCGCCCGAAGAAGGCTGCGGGCTGATCGTGCTCGCGATGGGCAAGATGGGCGCGGGGGAGCTGAACTATTCCAGCGACATCGATCTCATCGTGTTCTTCGATCCCGATGCCACCACGCTCGCGCCCGATATCGAACCGCAGCCGTTCTTCGTGCGCGTGACGCAAGGCATGGCGCGCATCCTCCAGCAGCGCACCTATGACGGCTATGTCTTCCGCGTCGATCTGCGGCTGCGGCCCGATCCGTCCTCGACCCAGGTGGCGATCTCCCGCGATGCCGCGCTGAACTATTACGAGCGGGAAGGGCGCACCTGGGAGCGCGCCGCGATGATCAAGGCGCGCGCCTGCGCCGGCGATCCCCGCGCGGGTGAAGCGCTTTTGGCAGAGATCGCGCCCTTCGTCTGGCGCAAGCATCTCGACTTCGCCGCGCTTGCCGACGTGCACGATATGAAGCGACAGATGCAGACCTATCGCGGCCAGAGCGAGGTCGCGGTCGAGGGCCATAACGTCAAGGTCGGGCGCGGCGGCATCCGCGAGATCGAGTTCTTCGCGCAGACGCAGCAGTTGATTGCGGGTGGCCGCCATCCGGAATTGCGGGTCCGGCCGACGCTCAAAGCGCTCGACGTGCTCGCCTCCAGCAACTGGATCACGTTCACGGCGCGCGACGAACTGACCACGGCCTACGAATTCCTGCGCCGGGTCGAGCATCGCCTCCAGATGATCGCCGACGAGCAGACCCATACACTGCCCGAGGACAAGGAGGCGGTCGAGCGCTTCGCCTGGTTCTTCGGCTACCCGGACCGGGAGGCCTTTGCGCGCGACCTGTTGCACCAGCTCCAGATCGTCCAGGGGCACTACGAAAAACTGTTCGAGGGCGATGATCCGACCGGGACGGCCAAACTGCCGGCGCTCGACTACAGTGCCGGTCCCGACGATCCGCGCCTGCTCCAGCACATTGCGGCGCTCGGCTTCAAGAAGCCGGCCGCCGTCGCGCAGACCGTGCGCGACTGGATCACCGGCGACTATCGCGTGTTCCGCAATGAGGCGACGCGCAACGCGTTCGTCGAATTCGTGCCGGCCTTGATCGATGGTCTCGCCCATGCCGAGGAGCCGAACCGTGCGGTCGTGGCGTTCGATCATTTCCTCGGCGCGCTTCAGCGCGGCGGCCGGCTGATCACGCTGCTCGGTCAGAACCGCGATCTGGTCGCACTGGTGGCGCTGGTGCTAGGCGCGGCGCCCCGGCTCGGCGAGATGCTGGCGCGCCAGCCGCAGCTCATGGACGGCCTGATCGATCCGCGCTTCTTCGGCGCCATGCCGGACAGGCAGGAATTGTCGGGACGGTTAGCTGCGACCGTGCAGGACGCGGGCTCCTACGAAGAGTTCCTCGATCGCCTGCGCCTGTTCGGACAGGAGAGCCTGTTCCTGATCGGTACGCGTATCCTGTCCGGCACGGTGTCGGCGCAGCAGGCGAGTACCGCTTTTGCGGACGTCGCCGAGGGCATCGTCCACACCGTGCATGGCCTCGTTGCCGAGCGCTTTGCCGCCCAGCATGGCCGCATTAGGGATCAGCAGACCGCGATCATCGCGATGGGCCGGCTCGGCAGCCGCGAGATGACGGCGTCGTCCGATCTCGACCTGATCCTGCTCTACGATTTCGACAGCGACAATCCGGACTCCGATGGTGCGAAATCGCTGCAAGGTGCCCACTACTTCGCCCGCTTCACCCAGCGTCTGATCAGCGCCTTCACGACGCGCACCAATTACGGCGTGCTCTATGAGATCGACATGCGGCTGCGTCCGTCGGGACGCGCCGGTCCCGTGGCCTCGAGCCTGGTTTCGTTCGCGGACTACCAGGCGAACGAGGCCTGGACCTGGGAGCACATGGCGCTGACGCGCGCGCGCGTGGTGTCGGCCTCGCCCGAATTCCGGGAACGAATCGAGCGCGTCATCCGCGACGTCCTGACCCGCCGCCGCGATCCCGCCATCACCGCCAACGACGTTGCCGACATGCGGCGCGCCATCGCCCAGGAGAAGGGCGAGGCCGATTGCTGGGATCTCAAACATGCCGCCGGCGGCATGGTCGACATCGACTTCATCGCGCAATATCTTCAGCTCGTGCACGCCCACGACAAGCCGGAGATCCTCGACGTCAGCACCATGCAGGTGCTGGAGAACGCATGTAGGCTCGGCGTGCTCGCGCAATCTGAAACCGAGATATTGCGCGCCGCGGCCCGGCTCTATCACGACCTGACGCAGATCTTGCGGCTCTGCGTCAGCGACCGCTTCAAGCCGGAGACCGCCGGGACCGACCTCCTGCGTGTGATGGCGCGCGCCGGCGACGCGCCGGATTTCTCGTCGCTGCAGGCGCGTGTAAAGGAGACGCAGAGCGAGGTGCGGCGCGTGTTCAGGGTGCTGCTGGAAGGGTCGTCGTCTGCTTCAGCGAGGTGAGGGCCTCGCGGACATCAGGCGCAAGGCCCGCGCCCCCCGCATCGAGATGGGCGAAGATCGCGCGTTTCATCCGGGGATCCCAGAACTTCTTGATGTGCTCGGCGATGCCCGGCACGGCCCTGTCGTGGCCCTGACTCTGGAAGAATGTGCCGATCTGGTTGGCCATGTAGATCAGACGGTCAGGCGACATCAGCAACCTCCCTGGCATGGCGGGCGACGACCCGGTCACCATGCGAGAACACTTCGAAGCCGTCCTGGCGGGCAATGGCAATCAGCGTGATGCCGGCGGCTTCCGCCGTGCGCACCGCGAGCGCGGTCGGCGCCGACACGGCAACCATCACGGGGGCGCCGATCGCGGCTGTCTTCTGCACCATCTCCACCGAGACGCGGCTCGTGAGCAGCACCATGCCGCCGCGCGCATTGGTGCGGCTGCGTGCCAGGGCGCCGGCGAGCTTGTCGAGCGCATTGTGGCGGCCGACGTCCTCGCGCAGCGCGACGATGTTGCCGGCAGGGGACCAGAACGCGGCAGCGTGAACGGCGCGGGTTTGCAGGTTGATCGATTGCAGGGGCGCGATGGCCTGCATCGCCATCATGATTTCTTCCGGCGTGAAGCTCTGCCCCTGCGGCACCACGGCCGCCGGGCGCACCGCCTCGGCAATGGACTCGATGCCGCAGATGCCGCAGCCGGTCGGACCTGCGATGTGGCGACGACGCTCGTTGATGCGCGCGGCAAGCTTCGGCGCCAGCCACATGCGCAGCTCGATGCCGTCGTCGAGGCGGACGATTTCGAGCGATCGGATCTCGTCGGCCGATCCGACGATGCCTTCGCTCACGCTGAAGCCGACGGCGAAGTCCTCGAGGTTCTGCGGCGTCCCCATCATCACGGCGTAGGTGCCGCCATTATAGGTCAGCGCCAGCGCCGTCTCCTCCGGGATCAGCCGCGCGCCCTCAGAGGCCGTCCCGTTGCGCCAGATTTCACGATCGATAGCCTGGACCGCTACGTGCATGCCATTACTCCGCGGCTTCGGCGGGCACGATGCGGCGGGACTGCCGTGCCTGCGCGTCATAGGCCTTCTGCCAGTCGGATGGTCCGTTCGACGGCGAGACCTGCACCGCCGTGACCTTGTATTCGGGACAGTTGGTAGCCCAATCCGAATAGTCGGTCGTGATCACGTTGGCCTGCGTGTCCGGATGATGGAAGGTGGTGTAGACGACGCCGGGCGCGACGCGATCGGTGATCTCGGCGCGCAGAGTGGTCTCGCCGGCGCGGCTTTTCAGCCGCACCCAATCGCCGTCACGAACGCCGCGCTGCTCGGCATCGTGCGGATGAATCTCGAGCCGATCCTCGGCGTGCCAGATCACGTTGTCGGTGCGCCTGGTCTGAGCGCCGACATTATACTGGCTGAGGATGCGCCCTGTCGTGAGCAGCAGGGGATAGCGCGGGCCGGTGCGCTCGTCGGTCGCGACATACTCGGTGACGACGAATTTGCCCTTGCCGCGGACGAAGCCGTCGATATGCATCACCGGCGTGCCCTCCGGCGCCTTCTCGTTGCAGGGCCACTGCACCGAGCCGAGCTCATCTAACTTGGCGTAGGAGACGCCGGCAAAGGTCGGCGTCAACGCCGCGATCTCGTCCATGATCTCGGAGGGATGGCTGTAGTTCATCTCGAAGCCCATGGCCTTGGCGAGGCCGATAGTGACCTCCCAGTCGGCAAGACCGTTCTTCGGCGTCATCACCTTGCGCACGCGCTGGATGCGGCGCTCGGCATTGGTGAAGGTGCCGTCCTTCTCGAGGAAGCTCGATCCGGGCAGGAAGACGTGGGCGTAGTTTGCAGTCTCGTTGAGGAAGAGATCGTGGACGATGACGCATTCCATCGCCGACAGCGCCGCCACCACGTGCGAGGTATTGGGATCGGACTGGAGGATGTCCTCGCCCTGCACGTAAATGCCCATGAAGGTGCCTTCGACCGCGGCATCGAACATGTTGGGAATGCGCAGGCCTGGCTCCGGGTTGAGCTTGACATTCCACAGCGCCTCGAACTGGTCGCGCACGGCATCGCCCGAGATATGGCGGTAGCCGGGCAGCTCGTGCGGGAACGAGCCCATGTCGCAGGAGCCTTGTACGTTGTTCTGGCCGCGCAGCGGGTTCACGCCGACGCCGGGACGGCCGATATTGCCGGTCGCCATCGCGAGGTTGGCGATCGCGATCACGGTGGTCGAGCCCTGGCTGTGCTCGGTGACGCCGAGGCCGTAATAGATCGCGCCGTTGCCGCCGGTCGCGTAGATGCGGGCCGCTTCCCGCAGCGCCTTGGGGTCGACACCGGTGAGCATGGCGGTGGCTTCCGGGCTGTTCTTGGGCTGGGCGACGAAGGCGGCCCATTCCTCGAACTCGCTCCAGTCGCGGCGCTCGCGCACGAAAGCTTCGTTGACGAGCCCTTCGGTGACGATGACATGCGCCAGCGCCGTCATCACAGCGACGTTGGTGCCGGGCATCAGGGGCAGGTGGAGCGCCTTCACATGCGGCGATTCCACCATCTCGGTGCGGCGCGGATCGATCACGATCAG
Source organism: Bradyrhizobium sp. 147 (assembly GCF_023073935.1). Lineage (NCBI taxonomy): Bacteria > Pseudomonadati > Pseudomonadota > Alphaproteobacteria > Hyphomicrobiales > Nitrobacteraceae > Bradyrhizobium > Bradyrhizobium sp. 147. The sequence continues at coordinate 135,629 of NZ_JADPKL010000042.1, forward strand.
CTTTGCACCCTGGCGCAGCCGCCTTTTCAGTCGCGAGGCGAATACCGGGTGCGCCGAGGCAGGATTGGCGCCGATGATGAGCACGACATCGGTGTCCTCCACCGAGTCGAAATCCTGCGTGCCGGCGGAGGTGCCGAAGGTGGTGGCGAGGCCGTAGCCGGTCGGGGAGTGGCAGACGCGGGCGCAGGTGTCGACATTGTTGTTGCCGAAGCCGGCGCGGATCAGCTTCTGCACCAGATAGGTTTCTTCATTGGTGCAGCGGGACGAGGTGATGCCGCCGATGGCGTCGCGGCCATATTTCTTCTGAATGCCCCGCATCCTGGCGGCGGCAAACGAGAACGCCTCGTTCCACGACACCTCGCGCCAGGGATCCTCGATCCGTTCGCGGATCATCGGCTTGAGGATGCGCTCCTTGTGGTTGGTGTAGCCCCAGGCGAAGCGGCCTTTGACACAGGAATGGCCGCGATTGGCCTTGCCGTTCTTGTACGGCACCATGCGCACGACTTCCTCGCCGCGCATCTCGGCCTTGAAGGCGCAGCCGACGCCGCAATAGGCGCAGGTGGTGACGACGGAGTGCTCGGGCTGACCGATCTCGATCACGGATTTTTCCGTCAGCGTCGCGGTCGGGCAGGCCTGCACGCAGGCGCCGCAGGAGACGCATTCGGAGCCGAGGAAGCTCTCGTTCATCCCGGGGGAGACACGGCTGTCGAAGCCGCGGCCCGAGATGGTCAGCGCGAAGGTTCCTTGCACCTCCTCGCAGGCGCGGACGCAGCGCGAGCAGACGATGCACTTGGAAGGATCGTAGGTGAAGTACGGGTTGGACTCGTCCTTCGGCATCCATTTGTCGTTGCTGCAGCCATCCGTCTTCGCGAAGACATGGTTCTCGCCCTCATAGCCGTAGCGCACGTCGCGCAAGCCCACGGCGCCGGCCATGTCCTGCAATTCGCAATCGCCGTTGGCGCCGCAGGTGAGGCAATCGAGCGGATGGTCGGAGATGTAGAGCTCCATCACGCCCTTGCGAAGCTGCTTCAGCCGCTCGGTCTGGGTGCGCACGACGAGGCCGTTCGTCGCGGGCGTGGTGCAGGAGGCCGGCGTGCCGGCGCGGCCCTCGATCTCGACCAGGCAGAGCCGGCAGGAGCCGAACGCGTCGACCATGTCGGTGGCGCAGAGCTTTGGAATCTGATGGCCGGCCTCCATCGCCGCGCGCATGATCGAGGTGCCCTCGGGCACCGAAATCTGCTTGCCGTCGATGGTCAGCGTCACCACCGTTTCCGATTTCGAGGGCGGCGTGCCGAAGTCGATTTCTTCGATCAGAGACATGGTCGTTCTCCTATTCCGCGGCCTGAAGCGTGGTCGGCGCCGGAAGGAAATCCTCCCGGAAGTGCTTCAATGCGCTGAGCACGGGATAGGGCGTGAAGCCGCCGAGCGCGCAGAGCGAGCCGAATTTCATGGTGTTGCAGAGGTCTTCGACGAGCATGATGTTCTCGCTGACGCGCTCGCCCCGCATGATCTTCTCGATGGTCTCGACGCCCCGGGTCGAGCCGATCCGGCACGGCGTGCACTTGCCGCAGGATTCGACCGCGCAGAACTCCATGGCGAAGCGCGCCTGCCTGCGCATGTCGACGCTGTCATCGAACACGACGATGCCGCCATGGCCGATCAGGCCGTCGCGCGCGGCGAAGGCCTCATAGTCGAACGGCGTGTCGAACAGGGCGCGGGGGAAATAGGCGCCGAGTGGGCCGCCGACCTGGACCGCGCGAACGGGCCGGCCGGTGAACGTGCCGCCGCCGACGTCGTCGACGAGCTCGCCGAGCGTCACGCCGAACGCGGTCTCGAACAGCCCGCCATGGCGGATGTTGCCGGCGAGCTGGATCGGCATCGTGCCGCGCGAACGACCCATGCCGAAATCCGCATAGGCCTTGGCACCCTCAGCGAGGATGAAGGGGATCGCCGCGAACGACAGCACGTTGTTGATGACGGTCGGCTTGCCGAACAGGCCGTGATGCGCCGGCAGGGGCGGCTTGGCGCGCACGAGGCCGCGGCGGCCTTCGAGGCTCTCCAGCAGTGAGGTCTCCTCGCCGCAGACATAGGCGCCGGCGCCGACGCGCACCTCGAGATCGAAGGCTTGTTTCGAGCCGCCGATGTTGCTGCCGAGATAGCCGCTGCGCTTCGCCGCCGTAATGGCAGCGTTCATCGCCTCGACCGCGTGCGGATATTCGCTGCGGATGTAGATGTAACCTTTGGCCGCGCCGACGGTGAGGCCAGCAATCGTCATGCCTTCGATCACCAGGAAGGGATCACCTTCCATGATCATGCGGTCGGCGAAGGTGCCGCTGTCGCCCTCGTCGGCGTTGCAGACGATGAATTTGCGGTCGGCCTTGGCCTGCGCGACCGTCTTCCATTTGATGCCGGTCGGAAAGCCCGCGCCGCCACGGCCGCGCAGGCCGGACGCGGGGACCTCGCTCAGGATCGCATCCGTGCCGAGCGAGAGCGCGCGCTCCAGGCCCCTGTAGCCGCCATGGGCGCGGTAGTCGTCGAGCGAGCGCGGATCGATCACGCCGCAGCGGGCGAAGGTGAGGCGGGTCTGGCGCTTCAGCCAGGGGATCTCGTCGACCGCCCCCAGCCGCAGTAGATGCGGCGTGTTGCTGGCGAGCGCATCGAGCAGGGAGGGCACGTCGGTTTCGGCGACGGGGCCGAACGCGATGCGGCCCTGCGGTGTCGCCACCTCGACCAGCGGCTCCAGCCAGTATAGGCCGCGCGAGCCGGTCCTGACGATGTCGATTGCAACGCCCCGCCTGGCGGCGGCTTGCTCAAGCGCCAGCGCGACCTCGTCGGCGCCGACGGCCACCGCGCCGGCATCGCGCGAGACGTATAGACGCATGCTCATCGCTGCGCCTCCGCAACCAGCGCATCGAGGCGCTTCTGATCGAGCCGTCCGATCAGGCGGCCGTCGAGCATCGCGGACGGCGCAGTCGCGCACAGGCCGAGGCAGTAGATCGGCTCCAGCGTGACACGATTGTCGGCGGTGGTGCTGCCGAGCGGCACGCCGAGCTTCGCCTCGGCGCGTGCAGCGAGCGCATCGCCGCCCGCAGCCTGGCAGGCCTCGGCGCGGCAGAGCTTCAGCACATGGCGGCCGGCCGGCCTGTGCCGGAAATCATGATAGAACGTGAATACGCCGTGCACTTCGGCGCGCGACAGATCCAGCGCCTGAGCCACGATCGGAATGGCGGCCTCCGGCACGTAACCGAACGCCTCTTGAAGAGCATGCAGGATGACGAGCGTCGCGCCTTCCTGCCGAGCGTGTTCGGCGATGATCTCGGCGCCGCGCGTTTCGCCCCAAGGCTCATAGCAAGGCTCGTAGCAAGGCTCGTAAACCGCTGTCATTCTTCGTTCTCAACTTAAGCGTTTCTGATCGCAAACTATTTGGAGTCACTCGAAGATCAATAAAGCTGTCCCGTGCTGCGATTGCGAATTCGGATCGATTGGCATGGGCGATCGGTCGATCCGAAAATGCAATTATGGGCGTTCCGCTCGGCGGTTTTTGCGTGTTGCAAGGGGGCGAGCGTGCTAGCTTGCATGCCACGACAGAATTCGAGGGGACGACCGGTTGATCGACAAGCTTGAACTATTGCTGGCGCTGGCGAAGGAGCGGCATTTCGGACGCGCGGCGGAGGTCTGCGGCGTGACGCAGCCGACGATGTCGACCGGGCTCAAGCAGCTCGAGGAGATCCTCGGCGTGATGCTGGTCCAGCGCGGGTCGCGCTTCCAGGGCTTTACGCCGGAAGGCGAGCGGGCGCTGGATTGGGCGCGGCGGATCGTGGGCGATGCCCGCGCCATGCGCGACGAGATCAACGGACTGAAGCATCAGCTCTCCGGCGAGATCCGCATCGCGGCGATCCCGACCGTGCTCGGCATGGTCGCCGCGCTGACGACGCCGTTCCGCGCCAGGCATCCCGAGGTGCGCTTCCGCATCCAGTCCACCACCTCGTCCGAGGTGCTGGGGCTGCTGGAAAATCTCGAGGTGGATGCGGGGCTGACCTATATCGAGAACGAGCCGATCGGCAAGGTGCGAACCATTCCGCTCTACAACGAGAGCTACCGGCTCCTGACGGCCCCCGATGCGATGTTCGGTGACCGCGAGACGGTGACCTGGACCGAGGTCGGGCAGGTGCCGCTGTGCCTGCTCACGCCCGACATGCAGAACCGCCGCATCATCGATCGCGCGCTGCGCTCGGTCGGTGCCGAGGCAACACCGACGCTGACCTCGAACTCGCTGCTGGTGCTGTTCACGCACGTCAAGACTGGGCGCTGGGCGAGCGTGATGCCGGCCAAGCTCGCCGAGACGCTCGGCCTGTCCGACACGGTGCGTTCGATCCCGATCGCCGACCCCGAAGTCAATTACAGCATTGGCCTCGTGATCCCGCAGCGCGATCCGATGACGCCGCTGATCGCGGCGCTGGTCAATGTCGCGCGCGAGGTCGCGCCCTCGCTACAATCATAGCGCATTACGAGATCAGGTGTGCCGGCAGCCTAGGTGCCACCTCTCCCCAGCGGGGAGAGGTCGGATTGCGCTGGGCGATGCGTCGCATCGTCCAGCGCAATCCGGGTGAGGGGCCGCCGCGATTGGTGGGAGTGTAACCCCTCACCCGGATCGCATCTTTGCGATGCGATCCGACCTCTCCCTACGGGAGAGGTGAACAAGCTCTGGGGCCGACAGCGGTTCAATTCATTGTGGCCTGTTGATCGCCTCAAGCCGCTGCCGATATCGCCGCCGCCGCCTTGATCGCATCGCGCGGCAGCGTCACGCGCACCACCGTGCCGACATCGATTTTGGAACGCAGCCGCATCGAACCGCCGTGGAGCTGCGCCAGCGAGCGGGCGATCGCCAGGCCCAGTCCGGAGCCGTGATAGGTCTTGGTGAGCTGGCTCTCGACCTGCTCGAACGGGCGGCCGAGCCGCGCCAGCGAATGCGGCGCGATCCCGATGCCGGTGTCGGCGATCATCAGCACGATCCGGTCGTCGAGCTGCCGGCTGCGCACCACGACGCGTCCGCCGTCGGGCGTGAACTTCACCGCGTTGGACAGCAGGTTGACGATGATCTGCTTGGTGGCGCGGCGGTCGGCGACGACGGAGATGGATTTGGCGATGTCAGCATCGAGCGTCAGGTGCTTGTCCTGCGCCCGGCCGGTGACGACGCGCAGGGATTCCGCCAGCGTCCGCGACAGGTCCAGCTCTTGCATGTCGAGCTTCATGCGGCCGGCCTCGATCTTTGACATGTCGAGGATGTCGTTGATGACCTCGAGCAGATAGTGGCCGCTGGTCAGGATGTCCTGGCAGTATTCCTGGTACTTCTCCGAACCGAGCTCGCCGAACATGCCCGAGCCCATGATCTCGGAGAAGCCGATGATCGCATTGAGCGGCGTGCGCAGCTCGTGGCTCATATTGGCGAGGAATTTCGACTTGGTCTGGTTGGCTTCCTCGGCGCGAGTCTTCTCGCGCTGGTACTTTTCGGCCAGGTCGGCGAGCTCGACCGCCTGGCGTTCGAGCGCGGCCTGCGAGCGCTTGAGGTCGATGACGGTGGCGCGCAGGCGCAAATCGTTGTCGACCAGCTTCTGCTCGTGCTCCTTGATGCGGGTGATGTCGGTGCCGACCGAGACGTAGCCGCCGTCTTTGGTGCGCCGCTCGCTGATGTGCAGCCAGCTGCCGTCGTCGAGTTGTGCCTCGAAGGTGCGTGCGCCCGGGCCCTGGCTCGCGGTCTCGTTATGGCGGGTGCGCACCTCCGGCATGCGGCCGACTTCGAGCACGGTCTCGTAGGAGGTGCCGGGGATCACGGCGGTGTCGGGCAGCTTGTGCAGCCGCTGGAAGTGCGAGTTGCAGAGCACGAGGCGGTCGCTCGCGTCCCACAGCACGAAGGCTTCCGGAATGGTCTCGATCGCGTCGCGCAGGCGAAGGTCGGCTTCCACCGTTCTCTCGGCGAGGCTCTTCTGCTCGGTGATGTCGACCGCGATCCCGATCAAGTGCACGCTGGAATCGGTCGCCCCGCGCGTCTTCTCGCAGCGGACGCGGAGCCAGATCCAGTGGCCGTCGACATGCTGCATGCGGAAGGTCTGGTCGATGTGGTCGATCTTCTCGGAGATGAGCTGATCGGCGATCTCGAACAGATCGATATCGTCGGACTTCACCAGCGCGTTGACCTCGCCGAAGGTGAGGAGCTCGTTGCGGCCGTCGAGGCCGAGCATCGAGAACATTGACTGCGACCAGAAGATCCGGCCGCGCGACAGATCCCAGTCCCACAGTCCGCAGCGGCCGCGATTGAGCGCGGTGTCGATGCGGCCGCGCACGGCGTCGTTGATGAGGTCGCCTTCGCGGGCGCGGGTCGACTGCCAGTGGAAGGCAAAGCCCAGGATCAGGACGACGAAGCCGGTGGTCGCCGACAGCGTCACCGAGAGCGCGGCATCCGAGCCCCAGATCGGCTCGTTGCGCTCCTGGATCACCGTGACGAAGCCGGGCAGCGACTTGATCTGGCGCGAGGTCGCCATCGCGGCGTTGCCGTTCGGCAGCGTCATGTCGGCGACGTTGCCGTCGCGCGGGGGCGCCGCGAGCAGTTGCGCCGTCGTGATCGCGTCGAGCAGGCGGTCGTTGCCGGAAGGGTCGCTATCGACCGGGACGCGGGCGAGGATGCGGCGGTCGACGTCAGCCGAGGCGACAATGATGTGGCGGCCCAAGGCCGTGCCCCATGACGGAATGAGATCGGGCAGCAGCTTCGGCAGGCTCTCGATGTTCTTGAGCCGCTCCTGTCGCACGGAGGTGAGGCGGTCGATGCGTTCGGCGAGCAAATCGGCGAGCGCCGAGATGTCGTGCCGGATCACCAGCCGCTTCTGGCGCGTCTGGTCGACGACCTGCACGAACGCGCCGAGGCAGATCGTGATCAGGAAGGCGATGATGAGCGTTGGCACGGCGCGGCGCAGCGCCGGCTCCGCGATCAGCAGCCGGTGATAGGCAGGTTTCGCGATCGATTGCGCCAATCCCTTGATCGAATCGGATTGAACGCATGCGTTCGCGGCGTCTGCACGCGCCATGCCTTCGGCCCCCTGAAAACCTGCTTACGACGAGTGTCGAAAGCGGCCCCACGTCGCTTTCGAATCACACCGATTTGAATCCAGTTTTCGCGGGCTGTCGAGAGTCAACGAATCCTTAACGCGAAATTATTCTTATCCAACGCGCAGTTTGCGCATCGCTTGTCCGTAAAGTGACGTGCGCGACAGGTCCGAAACGAGAACGTGTGACTCTTCGCGCGCTGTCATGCACGCGGGGGCTCGGCGTGGCTGATCACGCGCTTCACGCTCGGGAACGCGCGCCGCAATGCACGCTCGATTGCATCGACATGCTCGTGCACCTTGATCACGCTCATCGATGGCGTGGCGCGGCAGTGAAAGTTGACGATCTCGCCGGCCTCGGTGTTGCGGACGCGCACATTATGGATGTCGTGGATCTCGCCCTCGCCGGCAAATTCGGTCAACGCGGCGGCAATGGCCTGCACGCGCTCCGCGGGGGCGTCGACACCGAACGGCAGTTCCGGTTCCAGCGGCTCGATATGGACGTCGACTTCGACGTCCTCGCCGAATTCCTCCTGGATGCTGCGCTCCAGCGTGTTGGCGACATCGTGGGCGGCCTCGAGCTGCATTTCGCCATCGACCTCGAGGTCGATGCCGACGATCAGCTTGGCGCCGAGGTCGTGCACCGTGACATGGTGGATGGCGAGGCCGGAATTGCGCGCGATCACCATGATGCGGTCGCGCACGGTCTCGTTGTTGCGCGCGACGGGGACGGCCGTGAAGGTGAGGTCGGCGTCGCCGAACGCTCTGCTGACGGCGGCTTGCGCATTGCGCTTGATGTCCTCGACGCGGTCGATCGGATAGGTCCGCGGCACTTTTGCGATGGTATCGATGAAATAGGTTGCACCGACCATGCGCACGCGCAGCCGCTCGACGTCGATCACCCCGGGCACGCTGCGGATCGCGGCCGTGGCCTGCTCATGGGCGCCCTCCGGCGCGCGGTCGACCAGCGTCTGCACGGTCGAGCCCGCCATGCGCAGGCCGAGAGCCGCGATCATCACGGCGACGGCGGCGGCCGCGGCGGCGTCACCCCACCAGAACCCGAGTCCGGCGAGGATCAGGCCCACGATCACCGCAGATGAGCCCATCACGTCGGAGGCGAAATGCAGTGCGTCCGCGGCGAGCGCCTGGCTCCTGGTCTCCCGCGCAGCGCGGTGCAGCGCGCGGGCGCGCCAAAGATTGACGGCGATGTCGATCACCAGCACGACAAAGGGCACGGCCGAAATGGTCGGCGGCGCGGTTCCCTCCCGCAGCCGGCTATAGGCCTCGACCAGGATGCCGCCGGCGAGCACGTAGAGCAGGGCGGTGACGCCCAGCGCCGAGACGCTCTCCAGCTTGCCATGGCCATAATGGTGCTCCTCGTCGGCCGGCTTGTCGGACACCCGCACCACCGCCCAGGTGATGATGGTCGCGACCAGGTCGATCGAGGAATGCAGGGCCTCGGAGATCAGCGCCAGCGAGCCGATCGCAATTCCGACCACGAATTTGGCCGCCGCCATGCCGCCGCTGGCGAAGATCGAGATCGCGGCGACCGAGGTCTTGTTGTGCTGGGAGATCATGGCGGGGATTTAGCAGGACGTAGGTGAACATCAAGCGACGATCCACAGCCGTAGTCGCAAGTGACTTGCAGGAGCGACGGCGATGTCATTCCTGGGATGGCGACCAGACCCGACTCTCGAGATTTCAGGTTCGGCTCTTCAAGCGCTCCGGAATGGCGCTTAAGGCACCGTCACGACAATCTTCCCGAGATGCTTGTTCGCCTCCATGTGCGCGAACGCCTGATCGATGTCATCGAATGTGAACACCTTGTCGATCGGCAGTTGCAGCTTTCGCGACTCGACGGCGCCCCAGATGTCCTTGCGCACCTGCTCGAAGATCTCGCGGACCTCCTCGATGGTGCGGGTGCGGAAGGTGACGCCGACATAGTCGATGCGGCGTGCGGCGTGCAGGTCGAAGTTGAAGTCGGCATGGGTGCCGCCGAGCCGGCCGACATTGACGATGCGGCCCTTCACCTTCGTCGCGGCAAGGTTATGGTTCGCGACCTTGCCCGAGACCTGGTCGACGATGAGATCGACGCCTTCGCCGCCGGTCGCTTTCAGGACCTCGTCGACCCATTTCGGATCGGAGCTATCGACGGCCAGATCGGCGCCGTATTCCTTCAGCCGGCCGCGGCGAGTGGCGTCGGTCGACGAGCCGATTACGAGCTTGGCGCCCTTGAGCCTGGCGATCTGCATCGCCATCAGCCCGACGCCGGAGCTCGCGCCCTGAATCAGCACGCTCTGGCCCGCTTGCACGCCGCCGACGGTGACGACGGCATTGTGCATGGTCGCGAGCGCCACGGGAAGGGTGGCCGCCTCCTCGAAATTCATGTTCGAGGGCGCGTGGAACAGCCGGCCGTGATCGGCCAGCGTATATTCGGCAAATGCGGCACTGCCCGACCCCATGATGCGGTCGCCGATCTTGACGCCCTTCGCGTCCGGCCCGAGCTCGGCGACTTCGCCAGCCCATTCCATGCCGAGCACGGTGCCGACGCCGCCGGCTGCGCCGTGGGCATGACCCTTGCGCATGCCGGTATCGGCGCGGTTCAGGGCACAGGCGCGGACGCGGACCAGCACCTGCGTGCCCTTAGGCTTCGGTTGAGCGACATCGGAAATCGTAGCGCCGTCAGGACCGTAGACATAAGCCTTCATGTCTTACACTCGCTTCTTACAGTGATTATTCCGCCGCTTCGTGTTGCGGCTGAACGATCATGCCCCCCAGCCGGCTGCGGATGATGGCTTCCGCCTCCCGCACGATGCGGGAGACCAGCTCGGCGCAGCTCGGGATGTCATGGATCAGGCCCTGCACCTGGCCGGCCGACCAGATGCCCTCGTCGGAGTTACCCGTCGCGTAGACCATCTTGCCGCGGGCACCGGCGACGAGTTCGCGGATGTCCTCAAACTTGGCACCTTCCTTTTCCATGGCGACGACCTTGGTCGAGATCGCGTTCTTGGCCACGCGCGAGGTGTTGCGCATGGTGCGGAAGATCAGCTCGGTCTCGCGCTCGTCATTGGCGACGATCTTCTCCTTGATGAGCTGGTGGATCGGGCTCTCCTTGGTGGCCATGAAGCGGGTGCCCATGTTGATGCCGTCGGCGCCTAGCGCCAGCGCGGCAACGAGGCCGCGCGCATCGGCAAAGCCGCCGGAGGCGATCATCGGAATCTTGATCTTGTTCGCGGCGGCCGGGATCAGGATCAGGCCGGGGGTGTCGTCCTCGCCCGGGTGGCCGGCGCATTCGAAGCCGTCGATCGAGAGGGCATCGACGCCCATGCGTTCGGCCGAGAGCGCGTGACGGACGCTGGTGCATTTGTGCACGACCTTGATGCCGTGCTTCTTGAATTCGTCGACATGCTCCTGCGGCTTGTTGCCGGCGGTCTCGACCACCTTGATGCCGCTGTCGATGATGGCGGCGCGGTATTCGGCATAAGGCGGCGGCTTGATCGCGGGCAGGATGGTGAGGTTGACGCCAAAGGGCTTGTCGGTGAGGTCGCGGCAGCGCGCGATCTCCTTGGTCAAGTCTTCCGGCGTTGGTTGGGTCAGCGCCGTGATGAAGCCGAGTGCGCCGGCGTTGGCGACCGCGGCAACGAGCTCGGCGCGCCCGACCCATTGCATGCCGCCCTGGACGATCGGGTGCTCGACGCCGACGAGCTTAGTGAACCGTGTCTGCAGCATAATGTTTCCCCCGCCGGTGTGGCGCTCTGGTCTCGGTTGATGCAGGGGAGGATGCCGCCCGGACCGGGAAATGTCTATTCGTCGCGCCGTGCGGTGCAGGCGGGGCCATCATGCGGGACGCGAAGGGATTCCGTGGGGCGGATAATTGCCGCTGCCGGACGGAGCGAAGAGCTACTCCGCCGACAGCCGCACCATCTGGCGGCCGCCGTTCATTTCTTTGAGGCGGTTGACGAAGTTCTCCGGGCGCTGCCAGCGGTTGGGGACTTGCAATCCCATGAACTCGGCGATGTCGCCGATGAAGCCGGTGCAGTTAGTGGTCTCCGCGTTCCACACCGGCGAGTTCGCCTGCAATTTCTTGATGTAGGCGAACACGCGCTTGGCGTCAGCCTCGTTCAGGTACACGCGATAGCTCGCGGTCAGATATTCCGGATCGAGATCGCCGTAGCTGGCGCCGGTCTCGGAGGGCACAAAGGTGATGTGGCCAAGCACGTAAGCAAGCGTGTCGCCGGCGGGTGTGAGGCCCGCGACCTCGACCGCGCGTTCGCTGGTCTTGCCGTACCAGACGAAGGCGTGGCCCCAGCTCGCGGCGGTTCTCGCCCGGAAGTCGACGTAGTACGGACCTTTCTCCGCACGCGCGACGGGACGCCGCGTCGCTTGCGGCGCCGGTCGCGATGTGGTGTCGGTCGTCGCAAGCGCGTTCGCATCGGCAACGCGCTTGTTCGCTTCATGGGCCGAGGCCGAGGGCATCGTGCATGCGATCATGGCCGCGAGCGCGAAGCCCGCGAGGATGCAGGATCCCGATCGACCAGATTTGTAGGTCACGCTGTGCCCCTCGACTCTCGCCCGCTTACGCAGATTCGTGTTGCGTGTCAGTACCGCGCTGCGACCGGGCCGGGCGCCTTGCCGATCGGGGCCTTTCCAACCGGGCTCTTGCCGATCGGCATCTTGCCGATCGGAGCCTGCTCAGCCGGATAGGCCGGCACGGGCTGGCGGCGCGGCAGATCCGCAGCGTTCGCAACCGTGACCAGAGCAAGCGTGGCACCGAGAGCAAATACAATCTTCTTCACAGTCATACCCCTAGAAGTTTGGTCCAAACACGGCGGCGCCGTGCCCCCAGACACGCATCACAGAAGGGCGGCCGAATGCGTCCAAGTTGCGGCACGCGCGGGACATGTTGACGGCATATGTCGGGCGTACGCAGATGTGATGTTTAGGGATACTTCGGAGTGTGTGACGGCCGGGGATTGGGCTGTCGCTGCGCGCATTCGGGCTGCGGCGGCGCGCTGGCGGCTACAGCCGAAACTCATTCGTTAGCTCGCCGATGCCGTCGATCGCGACGGTCACAGTGTTCAGCGGCTCCTTCATCACGCCGACACCGACCGAAGTGCCGACGGCAATGAGGTCGCCGGGGAGCAGGGTCATGTCGTGGGAGATCCTGCTCACCAGCTGCTGCGCGCTGAAGATCATGTCCGAGATCGGATAGTTCTGCCGCTCCGCGCCGTTGAGGATAGTGCGGACCGTGAGCTTGGCCGGATCGAGGCCGGTGGCGATGACGGGCCCGAACGGGCCGTAATCGTCGATGCCCTTGGCGCGAGCCCATTGCGGGAAAGTGGGGTCGCTGGTCAGGATGTCGTTGGCGGTGATGTCGTTGACGCAGGTGTAGCCGAAGATAAAGCTGTCCGCTTCGCCAGGGGAGACGCGTGCGCAGGTCCTGCCGATCACGATGCCGAGCTCGCCCTCATAGGTGGTCTTGCCGTCGTAGTAAGACGGGCGGCGGATCACGGCGCCAGGCGTCGTGATGCTGGTGGTGGCTTTCAGGAGATACAGCGGCTCCGGCGGCTCGGGCTGGTTAAGCTTGGCCGCGAGCGCATGGAAATTATTCCAGAGCGCGACGATCTTGCTGGGCGCGCAGGGCGCGAGCAGCTCCACATCCGACAGCGCCAGCATCTTGCCGCTGCTGGCATTGCGGCCGAACATGTCGCCCTCATGCACGCTGATGCCTGATGGCGTCAGCGTGCCGAAGCCGGTCGTGCCGCCATGGCGGAAGCGCAGCCAGCGTTTCATCTCGCCCGCCATCACGCCACCGCCAGTGCGCGCGGATCTGATGGTGCCGAAACGCCGTCATAGAGGCCGGCGATGCGTGCGCGCTGCGTCACCATCGCCAGCACCGAATCGAGCACGGGCGTGGCAATGCCGGTGAGGCGGCCCATCTCCTGCACCACGGTGACGAGCGGATCGATCTCCATCGGGCGGCCGCGCTCCAGATCCTGGAGCATCGAGGTCTTGTGCGCGCCGACCTTGCGGGCGCCCTCGATGCGGCGCTCGACGTCGACGCGGAACGTGACGCCGAACGTCTCGGCGATGGCTTGCGTCTCGACCATGATCGCGCGCGACAATGCACGCGTCGCCGGATCGGTGCAGATCACGTCGAGCGTTGCATGGGTCAGGGCGCTGATCGGATTGAAGCAGACATTGCCCCACAGTTTGAGCCAGATCTCGTCGCGGATGCGGTCGAGCACCGGCGCCTTCAGCCCGGCCGCGACAAAGAGATCGGAGAGGCGCTGCACGTCCGGCGTGATCTCGCCGGAGGGCTCGCCGAGCGGGAAATTGTTGCCGTAGATGTGGCGGATCACGCCGGGCGCCTCGATCTCGGTGGCGGGATAGACGATGCAGCCGATGGCGCGCTCGGCGCCGATCTCGCGCCACTGCCGGCCGCCGGGGTCGATGCTCTCCAGCGTCGAGTTCTCGTATGGGCCGCCGTGCTTGTAGAAATACCAGTAGGGAATGCCGTTGACGGCGGTGACGATGCGGGTGTGAGGCCCGAGCAGCGGCTGCATCTTCTCGATCACACCGGTGATCGAATGCGCCTTCAGCGTGATGATGATGTAGTCCTGCACGCCGAGCTCGGCGGGATCGTCGGTGCAGCGCGGATGCACGGTGTGCTGCTCCTCGCCCGCGAGCAGCGTCAGGCCGCGCTCGCGCATCGCGGCAAGGTGCGCGCCGCGTGCGACCAGGCTGACGTCGGCGCCCGCGCGCGCGAGCTGAACCCCGAGATAACCGCCGATCGCGCCGGCGCCGTAGATGCAGATTTTCATGAAGTCCTCGCGAAGGAGCTGAAAGCCGGAATTTGGCACGAAAGATCCGGTCCGGCTCGGAAGGGTCCGAGCCGGGGCCGGCAGTCGCAGGGGGAGTGTGGAGGGCTCTAGGCTGCTTGCGGCGTAGAGTTGGTGGCCTCGTCCACGGCAGCGGCGATGTCGCGCCTGCTGATGACCGAGACGAGGCTGTAGTCGTCGATGACGGGCAGATGGCGGATGTGATTCCGGTTCATCAAGTGGCGGACGTGCTCGATCGTGTCCGAGGAGGTGCAGGACACGAGCTGCTGCACCGAGACCAGCTGCGAGACCTTGACGTTGATGGCATTGGCGCCGTGATCGGCGACGGCGCGCACCACATCGCGCTCAGTGAACATGCCGACCGCAGTGTTGCCTTCGGAGCGGACCACGTCCTTCACAACCAGCGCGCTGATGTTGTTGGCGCGCATCAGCTTGGCGGCGATACCCACGGTTTCGTTCATTCGCACCGTGACAACGCGCGGCGTCTTCTTGCGCAGAATGTCTCCGACCAGCATTGCAACCTCCCTGGGTGAATGACAGGGAGAAGTGTGGTATACATAATGCCAATCGTCAAGCGCTGGATTTGGCTGATCCGAAAAATCTTGCGGCAGCATTGCTGACGTTTGTGGGCGCCAAAAAGAAAGAGGCGCATCGCTGCGCCCCTGTTCAATCCTCTAAGCCGTGTGGTGGCTTATGCCGTCTCGGTCTTGGCATTGCCGGTCGCGGCCTCAATGGTCTCGGCTTCCTTGCCGAGGATAAAGGAGCGGCGCAGCGGCTTGATCACGAACAGCGCCATCAGCGCTGCCGTCGCATTCAGCGCCACTGCCACCACGAACACGGCCTTCCAGCCATAAGCAGTCGAGATCACGCTCGCCAGCGGGACGAGCAGGGATGCCGTGCCCTTCGCGGTGTAGACCATGCCGTTGTTGGTGGTCGCGAATTTCGCGCCGAAGGTGTCGCCGCAGGTCGCGGGGAATAGCGAGTAGATCTCGCCGAACACGCCGAAATAGACCGCGGTGGCGAGCACGAAGACGACGGGCACATGGCCATAGGCCGACAGCGCCAGAAGCATCAAAGCAGCGGTGCCGAAGGCGATGAACATGGTGGGCTCGCGGCCAATCGTATCGGAGACCCAGCCGAAGAAGGGACGTCCGAAACCGTCGAAGATGCGGTCGAGCGAAATCGCGAAGGTCAAGGCCGCCATCTGGAAGCCGGCGAGCGTGACCGGCGTGTCGGCGATCTTGAAGTCGTGCGCGATCGGAGCGATCTGCGCCGCGGTCATCAGGCCGCCGGAGGCGACCATCACGAAGACGAGATACATCACCCAGAAAACAGGGGTCCGCAGCACCTGCGGCGGGGTGAAGTCGATCTTGGTCTGCGGCAAATTGAGCTGCTTCTTCTTCGGCGGGATCGAGATCCGCGGCGGCTGGATGAAGAAGGCGAGCACGAACACGATCAGGCCCTGGCCGATGCCGAAGGTGAGGAAGGCGTGCTGATAACCGCTGGAGACGATCATGCTCGCGATCGGCACGACGGTAAGCGCGGCGCCGGCGCCGAAGCCGGCGGCGGTCGCGCCCGCTGCGAGCCCGCGGCGGTCGGGAAACCATTTCAGTGCGTTGCCGACACAGGTGCCGTACACCGCGCCCGCGCCCATGCCGCCGATGATCGCGGCGGCATAGAGCAGGGTAAGGCTATCGGCGTAAGAGTTGAGGATCCACGAGAGCGCGATCATCGCGCCGCCGAACATGACGACGATCCGTGGACCGTATTTGTCGACGAACCAGGCTTCGACTGGCACCAGCCAGGTCTCGGTGACGACGAAGATGGTGAAAGCGAGCTGGATCGCGGCGCGCCCCCAATGGTGGGCCGCATCGATCGGATCGACGAACAACGTCCAGCCGTATTGCAGATTGGCGATCATCGCCATGCAGACGATGCCCATCACGAGCTGGAGCCAGCGGAAACCGGTGCGAAGTGGCGCGGCCGTGACGGCGCCATCCGGGCTGGAAATCATCAAGAACCTCCCAAGGCGCCTGATTAGCTGCGACGCAGGATCGCAAGATGACCTGATGTCGCAAATATTGTGGCTTATCGTCGCAGGCGCGGGCCGAACATTGGTATACGATATTCCAGATTGCAAGCCCTAACTTGGCGCCACATTGAAGAATGCGCGAAGTTCCATCGTGATTTCGGGGGGCATCGCGGGGGCCTTCGCACCAAACGAAAACGCCCGACCGTGAGGCCGGGCGTCCCGCTGAGTGAATTGTAGCGGAGCGGGTCAGACGGTCGATTTCGCGACCACGACCTTGCGCCAGGGTTTCAGCACCGCGATTGCGAGCAATGAAGCCAGAATGTTGGCGCCGGCCGCAATGATGAACACGCTGTCCCAGGTGCCCGACGATTGCTGCATGTAGTTGGCGATCGGCACCAGCAGCGCGGCGGTGCCCTTCGCGGTGTAGAGCAGGCCGGCATTGGTGGTCGCGAACTTGGCGCCGAACGTATCGGTGCAGGTCGAGGGGAATAGCGAGTAGATCTCACCCCAGGCGAAGAACACGAAGCCCGAGAGCAGCACGAACCAGATCGGATCATGGCCCCAGAGGTAGAGCATCCAGATGCCGAACCCTTCCATGCCGAAGGCGATGAACATCGTGTTCTCGCGGCCAATCATGTCGGAGATCCAGCCGAAGAACGGACGCGTCAGGCCGTTGAGCACGCGGTCGATCGTCGCCGCGAACGTCACCGCCGTCATCGTCACCGCCATCAGCGTGACCGGCACGTTGTCGACCTTCCAGTCGGCTGCGATCGGCTTCAGGTTCGCCGTCACCATCAACCCGCCAGCGCCGACGATCACGAACATGAAGTACATCAGCCAGAACAGCGGCTGACGCAGCACCTCGGTCGGTTGATAGTTGCGGCGGGTCTGGAGCAGATTGGCGTTCGCCACCACACTCGGCACCTGGCCCGCTTTCGGCGCCAGCAGGAAGAAGGCGAGGATGCAGATGATGATGCCTTGCCCGAGGCCGAAATAGAGGAAGGTGGTCTGAAATCCGCTGTCCTTGATCATGGCCTGGATCGGCGCGACGGTCAGCGCAGAGCCTGCACCGAAGCCTGCGGCCGTGATACCCGCAGCAAGACCACGCTTGTCCGGAAACCACTTCAGCGCGTTGCCGACGCAGGTGCCGTAAACGCCGCCGGCGCCGATGCCCGCGATGATCATGCCGAGATAGTAGCCGTTCAGCGTGGTGGCCTGCGCGTTGATCGCCCAGCCGATGGCACAGAGCACGCCGCCGACCAGCACGACGATGCGCGGGCCGTATTTGTCGACGAACCATCCCTCGACTGGCACGAGCCAGGTCTCGAACAAAACGAAGAGGGTGAACGCCCATTGAATCGAGGCGCGATCCCAGCCGAACGTCTTCTGGATGTCGGGGACGAAGAACGTCCAGCCGTATTGATAGTTGGCGATCATCACCATCGCGCCTACGCCGATGGCCAATTGCGCCCAGCGAAAAGCATCGCTTACACGTGTGACACTAGGGGCCGCTGCTGACTGCACCATGTCCGTCATTAAAACCCTCCCGAACGCGCCGATCATTTTTTATGCATGCGCTGGCTCGCATCCTGGTATTCATTATGCCAAGATTCAAGCGAGGGACTGAGGGTGCGGCGAAATATCGCGGGCTTGTTCACATGCGCCTTGGCTGCGGGATTGTAAAGCCTGAATTGCTGCCGGAGTGCCGGCGGCCATAGCGACTGTGCCACTTCAAGCGATTGATCCAACAAGAGATTTCTGTAACGCGGCGCAGCCGCAAGCACGCTGTGAAAAGCCCGTGCCCTCGGCACACGACCACTTGCGCGCTGTTCGCACACAGCGCCGTCCGGTGGGTCGGCGACTGCAAATCGTGGAATTCCTTATCCCAGAAGTCTTGGGGAGCTTCGCACGGCCGGCGCGCGGCGACGCCGGGTCGCGCGCGTCACACCATCGACGTCCGCAGCCGGCTGTAGCCTTCCTGGATCGCGGACCAGAACAGGGCGACCAGGCCGAGCGCCATGATGGTGCTGACGAGGCCATTGGAGAAGAACACGCCGAGCGATCCTTGCGATCCCAACAGCGATTGGCGGAAGGCTTCCTCCGCCTTGTCGCCGAGCACGATGGCGAGCACCAGCGGTGCCAGCGGGTAGTTGCACTTCTTCAGGAGGTAGCCCAGCACGCCGAACACAAGCATCAGCATCACGTCGAAGGTGCTGTTGTGCACCGAATAGGCGCCGATCGCGCAGAGCACCAGGATGAGCGGCGCGATGATGCCGAAGGGCACGCGGAGGATCGCGGCGAAGATCGGCACGCAGGTGAGCACGACGATGAGGCCGGCGAGATTGCCGAGATACATCGAGGCGATCAGGCCCCAGACGAATTCCTTCTGCTCGACGAACAGCATGGGGCCGGGCTGCAGGCCCCAGATCAACAATCCGCCGAGCAGGACGGCGGCGGTCGGGGAGCCCGGCACGCCGAGCGAGAGCATCGGCAGCAGCGCCGAGGTGCCCGCGGCATGGGCGGCCGTCTCGGGCGCGATCACGCCCTCGATCTCGCCCTTGCCGAAATTGTTGCCGCGTCGCGCCAGGCGCTTGGCGATGCCGTAGCTCATGAAGGAGGCCGGCGTTGCGCCGGCGGGCGTGACGCCCATCCAGCACCCGATCAGGCAGGAGCGCAGCGAGGTCAGCCAGTACGCGGGTAATTCCCGCCAGGTCTGAAGCACGACCCGAAGATTGATGGTGGCGTTGCCGCCTCGGAAAGCCAGTCCTTCCTCCATGGTCAGCAGGATCTCGCCGATACCGAACAGGCCGATCACGGCGATCAGGAAGTCGAATCCGTTGAGCAGTTCAGTGACGCCGAAGGTCAGCCGCAACTGGCCGGTGATCGAATCGAGGCCGACCGCCGCGAGCGCAAAGCCCATCATCATCGCCGCGATGGTCTTGAACGGCGGCTCCTTGCTGAGGCCAACGAAGCTGCAGAAGGCGAGGAAGTACACCGCGAACTTCTCCGCCGGACCGAATCGCAGCGCGAAACCCGCGACGAGGGGCGCGACCAGCGTGATCATGATGACGGCAAACAGCGCGCCCACGAAGGAGGAGGTGAAGGCGGCCGTGAGCGCCTCACCGGGTTTGCCCTGTTGCGCCATCGGATAACCGTCGAAGGTGGTCGCCACCGACCAGGGCTCGCCGGGTATGTTGAACAGGATCGAGGTGATGGCGCCGCCGAACAATGCGCCCCAATAGATACAGGACAGCATGATGATCGCCGACGTCGGCGGCATGCTGAAGGTCAGGGGAAGGAGGATCGCAACGCCATTGGCGCCGCCGAGCCCCGGCAGCACGCCGATGATGACTCCGAGCGTGATGCCGATGATCATCAGCATCATATTGTAGGGCTGCAGGGCGACCGCGAAGCCGTGAAACAGGTTGGCCAACTCTTCCATATCGATACGTCCTGCAGCAATAACGGGATGGCGGCGCAGCTCTTACAAACCAAGCCATTCCTCGAACGGGCCCTTGGGAAGCGGAACCAAGAACCAGCGCTCGAAAACGAGATAGGTCACGACCGGCATGCCGATCGCCACCGCGATGGTCGTCAGCCAGCGATAACCGCCGAGCCAGCGCATGAACCAGGCGATAAAGATCATCGAGGCGACGTAGAGGCCGATGAACGGCATCGAGCCGACATAGATCGCGGTGGGCACGACGACGCTCATGACCTGGCGAAGCTGTCCCCATTCTGCGAACAGCCGGCCGTCGTCGTGGCGCTGCGCGCTCCAGAGGTTGATGGCGCTTGCGCCGACGATGGCGGCGCCGACATAGAAGGGGAAGAAGCCGGCACGCGGGCCCTCCGCGCCCCAATTGATGCCGGCCTTCAGGCTGCCGAAGATCACGACCAGGCCGAAGACGCCGATCAACAGCGCCATGCCGATTTCCAGCGTCTTGTGTGCGGGGCCGGATTCGGATCCGGATCGTTCAGTCATGGGACCTCCACGCGGACGCAATCTTGCGCGGTCGCGGCAGATGGGAGGACGATCCAGCGTCCTCAGCCGTCGATGTCGCGGGTCAGTTCCCCGATGCGAGGAAGCCGGCTTCCTTCATCAAGCCTTCGTGGCGCTTCTCCTCGGCCTCGACCCACTTCGCGTATTCGGCTCCGGTCAGGAATGTCGTGTTGAAGGCGCCGCTCTTCATGAAATCCTGCCATTCCGGCGTGGCGCGGACCTTCTTGAACAGCTCGACGTAGTATTCGATCTGATCCTTCGTGGCCTTGGGCGACATGAAGATGCCGCGCAGCATGAGATATTCCATCGCCAGGCCCTGCGACTTGCAGGTCGGAATATCCTTCCAGGCCTTGCCGTCGGCGATCGGCTCGTCATAGGCCATCGGCTGAGCGTCGAAGACGCAGAGCGGACGGAGCTTGCCGCCGCGCCATTGCGCGACCGCCTCGATCGGATTGTTGACCGTCGAATCGACGTGATTGCCGACGAGCTGAACGGCGACTTCGCCGCCGCCCTTGTAGGGGATGTAGGTGAATTTTGCGTCGATTGCCTTCTCGATGCCGACGGTGATGATCTGGTCTTCCTGCTTGGAGCCGGTGCCGCCCATCTTGAATGAGCCGCTCGGGGCTTTCTTCACGGCGTCGAGGTAGTCCTTGACGGTGTTGTACGGTTTCTCGGCATTCACCCAGAGCACGAATTCGTCGAGCGCCAACATCGCCACCGGGGTCAAATCCTTCCAGTTGAACGGAATCCCCGTTGCCAGCGGCGTCGTGAACAGGTTCGACAGCGTGATGATGATCTTGTGCGGATTGCCCGACGACGTCTTCACATCGAGGAAGCCCTCGCCACCCGCGCCGCCGGCCTTGTTGATGACGACGAGCGGCTGCTTCATCAGATTGTGCTTGGTGACGATGCCCTGGATGGTGCGTGCCATCTGATCGGCGCCGCCGCCGGTGCCCGCCGGCACGATGAACTCGACCGGACGGACGGGCTCCCAGGCAGCACGGCTTGCGGTGCTGTTGGCGCACGACATCGCGATTGCCGCCAAAGCGACATTCAGAACGAATGGCCTCATCTTGTTTCTCTCCCTGTCGAATCCTCAACGCAGCCGATCTTTGTCGGCTTGCGTCAGCCCATCTCGATTCGGATGCCTGGGGTCACTCTTGCGGTCGATTTCCCATGGCAGTCCGGCAGAAACTCTATGAGTAGGGACAATGCGCGGCATCCGCTCCTTTCGGCTAAGGCTCCGCCAACGCTCGCGGCAGGTGTGCCCCTCGGCCGCCCCGCCCTGCGTTGCTGTTTCCCCTCTCAGGCCTTTGATCGCGCAATCGTTCGGGCGAATGGTATGCGAGATGCCAGCCGTCAAACAATCTGATCGGCGGGCCCCACCAGCGGACCAATCGTCGCAGTTGTGGTCGCGGGCCAGGGCAAGCCGCAAAACGAAAATGGCCCCGACATGCGAGGCCATTTGATCGAACGTAGGGTCTGCTAGGTCTGCCATCTCGCCGTTGGGCGGGCGGGCAAGGTCTTCTTACAGGCCGAAACGGGGCAGGTCGCCGTTGTGATTCGAGATCCTGGCGCTCGCCATCAGGAGGCTGTCGATCGCGGCCATCAGGCGGGCGAACAGCGAGGAGGAGGGGGCCAGGGCAACGGAAGCGGTCTTGGACATCGGAAATCCCTTTCTTGAGAACAGTCAGCCTTGCTGTCTCATTTCGAGGCAATCTATGTATACCAGATACCAGTGTCTATGCTCTTGTTTGCATAGCAGTACGCAAGCTTTCGCATTGCAGCATAATGCTGGATTAACGAAGCCGTTTCGGAAATAAAATTGCTTATGCCCGGGCGGGGATGTCGTTCCAGTGGGCGAAGGTGCGAAAAGCTGGCTAAATCATCCCGGATCGCGCGGGATCTTGCAGCGATGGGACGCCAAGTTCCGGCCGCACTGCAACGGTGGGTCTTGGCACGGTCGTGCAAAGCCGTTAGTGGTCCGCCCCCTTATCCAATCATCCGTCAGAGTGGTTCATGTCGAGCGCCTCGCCCGCCGTCTCGATCGGCATCGATTTTGGAACCAGCAATACGGTCGTCGCGCTCGCGGCGGACGACCGCCGGGTCGAGGCCATCCGCTTCGACCATGGCGGACAGCGCCACAGCGTCTACGTGTCGGCGCTGTGCTTCTGGGAGGAAAGGCCGGGAGCCGGCGCCCAGGCCGAGGGCGGTCCATGGGCGATCGAGCAGTTTCTCGAAGGGCGCCACGTCTACCGCTTCCTCCAGTCGTTCAAGACGTTTGCGGCGAGCTCCAGCTTCAACACCACCCAGGTGTTCCGCCAGCGTTACAAGTTCGAGGATATTTTGGCGGCGTTCCTGCGGACGCTGGCGCGCCACGGCGGCGACCGGTTCGGCTTCGAGGCCGCAAACATCACGGTCGGCCGCCCCGTCCGCTTTGCCGGCGGCAATCCCGACGAGGCGCTGGCGATGCAGCGCTATCGCGCCGCGTTCGAGCGCTTAGGTGCCGGCCACGCCCGCTACGTCTATGAGCCCGTGGGCGCGGCGTTTTCCTTCGCCCGCCGGCTGGAGCGGGATGCCACCGTGCTGGTTGCGGATTTTGGCGGCGGCACCAGCGACTTTTCCGTGATGCGTTTCTCGCGCAAAGGCGGCAGCCTTCGCGCCGAACCGCTGGGACACGCCGGCATCGGCATTGCCGGCGACACGCTCGACTATCGGATTGTCGACCACGTGGTCTCGCCGCGGCTCGGCAAAGGCTCCAGCTTCCGCTCGTTCGACAAGGTGCTGCCGGTCCCGAGCGGCCACTACACCAACCTCGCCCGCTGGCATCAGCTCGCGATGATGAAGAGCAACGGCGATTTGCGCGAGCTGCGCGAGCTTGCGCGCACCGCGCTGAAGCCGGCTCTGCTCGAGGATTTCATTACCATCGTCGATCTCGACCTCGGCTTTTCGCTGTACCGCGCGGTGTCCGACGCCAAGGTGGCGCTGTCGGCGCAGGACGAGGTGGACTTCCGCTTTGGAGGTGGCGGGGTCGACATCGGCGCGGCCATCACACGGAAAAATTTCGAATCTTGGATTGCCGACGATATCGCCCGGTTAGGGGCCACCGTCGACAAGGTGCTGGGCGAGGCGGGCATCACCGGGCGCGAGGTGGAGAAGGTGTTTTTGACCGGCGGCACGTCCTTCGTGCCGGCCGTCCGAAAGCTGTTCGCCGACCGTTTCGGTAACGAACGGCTGATGTCGGGCGACCAGTTCGAGTCGATCGCGTATGGTCTCGCGCTGATCGGACACAGCCCCGACCCGGACAGATGGACCGCCGGCGGCGGGCTTGAATCGAGGGCGGGCGCGTAACGATCGTTCGCAATGGATCGGATCTGCCTCGCACGCAGCCGCAGCTCAATTGGGCTCCGTAGATATCTGCAGACTCGATGTGAGTTGTTCTCTCGGAGAGTTCATTCGACGAGGCGGGGAAATCTGCGAATTTGGTCGAACAGATCACCCCGCTGCGTCAAACGCGGACCGGCTATTGGTTGATCTCCGGCTCGACGAGCCGTGCCAGGTTGCGCAGCGATTCCTGCCAGCCGAGATAACAGGCCTCCGGCGGGATGACGTCGGGGATGCCGGCCTGCGTGATGTCGACTTCGGTGCCGACCGAGACCTTCTTCAGGATCACGGTGACCTGGATCTCACCCGGCAGGTTAGGATCGTCGAACCTGTCGGTGTAGCGGAGGCGTTCGCCCGGGACGAGCTCGACATATTCGCCGCCAAACGAATGGCTGTTGCCCGTCGTGAAATTCCGGAACGACATCTTGAACGTGCCCCCGACCTTGGGCTCGAAATGATGCACGGTACAGGTGAAGCCGTTCGGTGGAAGCCATTTCGCCATCGCGTCGGCCTCCAGGAAGGCGCGATAGACTTTCTCCGGGCTGGTGGCCAAGACGCGGTGCAGACGGACAGTGCTGGGCATGATTGTTATCCTCAGTGAATTGATGGGCCGAGTTTGGCGTCTATGGCCCATTCATGTCACGAGGACGACGGGGAGGCTGCCGATCCGACACGGCTTTGCAGATTTTTGTTGGGCGTCGGTGCCTGCGATGGTTCGCGCGCCGGCCCGGCCAATCAGGCTTGGCGTGTCTTGTCCGCTTTGGTCTTCGATGCCAGAACCGGAAGGACGTCCCCCATGCGCAAAGGCTGACCGTTGGGGAAGCCGGACATCCTCAGGCTCGAAAAATGCGTGGTCCCGTCGACCGGAGACACATAGGCGAACTTGACCTCGATCTTGTGCTTGATTTCGTAGCCCTGCCATTTCGGGTGTTCGCGCGTCAGGATTTCGGCCTGGTCACAGCGAAGCAGATCAGAGGTCGACGTCGTCTTGGAGAAAATGCCGCGCTCGACCTTCTCCAGGTAGCACTGATCGGTCACAGCGCTGACGCGCGCATCGACGCGTTGAAAATTCGCCTTCTTGTCGTACTGGTCGTAGGCAGCAAAACCGGCGATGCCAACGGCGATCAAACCGAATACCAACAGACGCATGCTCGTGCTCCCGTTTGTGGCAGGTTGAAGCGCCAGACATTAAGGGCAGTTGAATCCGGTCAAGACGGTCTTCAGGAACAGAGAACGCTTCTTTGCGACCAACGCAGCCAGTTGAATCAAATTGATGCGATGCGAGTTAGATGAACTCTCAAATGGCCCCATCCGCGATGAGGTTCGGTTCGGGCCTAGAACCGCCGCGCCGGAGGAACGCGGAGCGCGCCGGCCTGTTGTTCGCGATCAGGACGGGAGATAGATCAATGATAACGAAGCTCTTAGTGAGTACGATGATCGCCTCGATGATGGGAACCGCGGCACTGGCGCAACCGAGTCAGAGCCAGCAGGGCGCGCAGGCCGGAGTGGCCGGAACAAGCGATACCACCAAGAGCACCGCTAAATCGAAGGGTGGGATGACGACGGGCACGTCTTCCAGCACGACCGACAGCTCAGGCACCAGCACTCCAGGTGGCCAGTCCACAAAGAAGAGCGGCGCACGGAAGTGATTGAGTTGAAAGCCCTCGAAACCAGCGAGGGCTTCTTGGTTTCAGCGGTCTTCCTATAGTCTACGAGGGAGCGCGAACCGCAATTCGAAGGACTCGTTGGGGGAGTCCGATGGGCTGCGTGCGGCGTCCACGAGGCCAACGGGCCGACCGCCACTCACTTCGCGTGGCGTAGAAATCAAGCTGCGCGTGCCGCTGCAAAGGACCGGCGGCCCGCCCAAAACATGAATGCAGCCATCGCGCCGATGCCGACTAGGCTTGGAAGGCTGCCGGCAAGGCCCGAAGCAAGCGCGGCAAAGCCCCAGATCGCCGCGAAGAAGTAGCAGATCAGTCCGACAACGGCCTTGCCGGCGCGTCGTGCCCCGCTGTAGCTGGTCTTCGCGAGCGCAGAGGCCGTGCGGATGGTTCGGACGGCTCCGTCTTCGTGCCGCTGAGTCCATGCCGCGGCGGGTTTTCGGATCATCAGGCGGCCTGTTCGGCTTTCAGTGCCGCCAGCCGTTCGGCGACGGTTGCGCTCTTCCGCATGCCGTCGATTTCGGCCACGCGATTTATCGTGCTCGCATCAGTGCGCGTGAATTCAACACCGCCCGCTCCGGCCATGGCGCGATCGAAGGCCTTTTCGGCCGCGTCGACTTTCTTCTCCGCAGCACGGTTCGGCCGAGCCGGGCCATCGCCGCCGAGCGCGGCCTCCTGCCGTGACATCAGGAAGGCCTGAAGCGTATCCTCCATCTGACGCTTGCGCGCCTGAAGCGCGGTGAGGCTGTCTTCAAGTCGCTGCTCCAGCTCGCGGGCCTGTTGCTGCACGGCATCGAGTTGCTTGGCTTGTGCTTCGAAGTCGATCTGGCGGGACAACGCAGCTTCGGCGAGATCATCCCGTTGCTGGTTCAAGGCGAACTTGGCCTTGGCGGTCAGCTCGTCGGCCCGCTCGGCGAGCATCTTCTGCTGACGTGCCGCTTGCAACCGACGCGCCATCGCAGCTTCAAGCTCTGCTTTCACCTGATCGATTGCGCGATCGGCCTCGCGGATGGCCTCGCGCATGACGGCATCGCTGCCGGCCTGCTCCATACGGTCAACGGTGTCCTCGACAGTTGCCGAGAGCAGACGGGACACGCGCGCGAAAATCGATTCAGCCATGACGAACCCCTTTTATGAAATTGGCGCCGAGTAGGCACAGGATTGTTTTAAGGCACTGTTACGCCATTCGACAACTTTAGCTATTGTTTGCAACGAATCCGCAACCGCATTGCGGTACCGTTCCGGAAGGTACCCAAGGGAGAGCGGGTCATGCTGTTGACATTGCTTGTTGTCTGTCTCGCGACGCTGCTTTTGTTGATTGCCTTACCTTCCTACATCGCATACGCGACGCATAACCGCCTGGTCGCGCTCGATCAGCGCTGTGACACGGCGTTCGGCGATATCGACGTTCACCTGAAGCACCGTCACAACCTGATTCCTCCCCTGGTGGAGACGGTGCGCGCATTCGTTAAGCACGAAAGTGACATTCTGCTGGGCGTCACGCAGGCGCGCGCCGACGCGCTGCAAGCCGCGACCCCGGAGCTGCGGCTCAGCGCCGAGCGGGATCTGACACAAAACATCAACGCCCTGATCGGCATGGCGGAGCGCTATCCCGAGCTCAAGGCATCCACGCACTTCGCCGAGTTGCGCAGCGAACTCGTCGATGCGGAAAATCGCATCACCGCCTCGCGTCGCTTCTACAATCTGGCGGTCGAGGAATACGCGACGACGCTGCGTCAGTTTCCCGGCAGCTACATCGGCCGCCTGTTCAGGATGGGCGCACGAAAGCCGTACGACCTCGGCATCGAACGCGTCCTGATCGACGAGCCCCTAGCGGTCAAATTCTGATTGAAGAGAGTTTGCCATGCGGGTGAACGGGCTCTACGGCCACGTCCGTCGCAATGACACGCGCTCGCTCGCATTGTTCGCGGGTTTCGTCGTCGCGTTCCATCTGCTCGCGATACTGGCGCTCGTGGTGCCGCTGGCCATGCTCGACCCCGAGCACGCGCCGCTCTACGGCTGGACGGGCTACCTCGTGCGCTGGGTGCCGATCGTCACCGTTGCCGGCGGCCTGCTGTTCGCAGTGCAGATGGCCTGGCACGTTCGCACCGTGCGCGGCAGGACCAACTTCCGCTTCGTCGACGACAATGATGAGCCGCGGCTCTGCCGCATTGTCGAGCCACTGGTGATCGCGGCCGGCCTGCCGACGGCCTATGTCGGCGTCATCGACAGCCCTGCGCTCAATGCATTTGCCTGCGGGATCAGGCGAAAGGACGCCGTGCTGGTCTTCACGCGCGGGCTGATCGACGTCCTGGACGACGACGAACTGGCCGCCGTCGCCGCCCATGAGATCGTTCACGTGGTCAACGAAGACATCCGGTTGATCGCGGCGACCAACATCTGCCTCGATACGCTGAGCTTTCTCCAGCCGCGGCGCAACAAGAGGCAGGTCAACCGGATCTGGGAAGCCTGCTCGCTGCCGATCCTGGCGATCGCGTTGCCGATTATGGTGGTGCTCATCCTCGTCGTCTCGCTGCTTCGCCGCCTTGCGCTCGACGGCAGCCACCTGACGCGTCTGCTGATCGCATCGGCACGCGAGTTCATCGCCGATGCGGAATCCGTCCGCTTGACGCAGAATCCGTCCGCGCTCGTCTCGGCGTTGCAGCGTATTGACGGGCGCAGCGCCATTCCCGGACTCGCGGCCGGGCAGGACGCCATGATGATCGATGGCGCGCACCAGGGGGCTTTCGCGACCCATCCCACGATCGCCGAGCGCGTGGCGGCGATCGTTTCGGTCACGGGATCGATGGCGCTGATCGCGCCTGCACGGCGGGACACGCGGCCGCCCGAGCTCCGGTCCGGAGCCGGGTTTGGTCGCCGTCCGTCGGCTACCCGCGCGGCGAGGTCTTGGCTTGCGCCAGCCTCTTTCGATTCCGACTTCAACAGGCTCGGCCTGACGTGGGAAATGACGGCGGGCGCAATCGCCGCGATCGCCGTGTTTCTGTGGATCCACCGCTCGGACCTCACCGGGCCTGCGGCGCTCGCCCGGGCTCTCGACCCTGCGCCGATGCGGACGTTCTTCGCGATGGGCGGCGAGGGAATGCGCTGCCAGATGCAGGGGATCGGCAAGCTCGTCGGACTGGCGAACGCGCCGGTCGGCTGCGACGAAGCGTCGATCGACAAGATGCTCGGGGCGCATCGCGGCGAGTCCAATCTCGTCGGGATCATGGCGGCGGGGCCGGCGATGACCCGCCAGGAGACGGCCGGGCCCGCCAGCCAGTGGAACGGAACGTTCGGCAATATCGCCACGGCGGAAGCTCAGCTGGCCGAAGTCCGGCGCGCTGGCTGTTTCCAGACCGAGCGCTATTCGGTCGGCGACCGCGGGCTTCACAAGGTCACCGAAGTGCCGCGGGACGCCAATTCGATCTCATTGCCCAGATATCTGGCCTTGAACGCCAGTGCTGCGCGGTACGTCGGCGAAGCGCCGCCCGCCGGCCGCGACGAGGCGATCCTCAAATATTTCAGATCCCGCAAGACGCTCAGCGGGGTCATTCATCGCTTCTTCGGCGATCCCGGTCTCGATGTTGCAACAAGGTCGTATGCGACCGCAGAGCATCAGGCCGCCATCGCTGCGTTACGCGAGCGCGTTGCGGCGGCCGATTTCGCGCCGGCGCTGACGCCGCTGGAGCGGGCCGAGATCGAGGCCCTTGCCAGGGCGCCGTTGGATTTTGTTTCGTGCACGGCGCGCCGAGGCCGCGTGGGCAAGGACGCTTAGGGCGAAAGTCCGATTGGTTAGCTTCGGATCATCACCGACGATTCATCGGTTCGCCCCGCGGCAGGGCCGTCGAGAACCAAAGGGACCGGCGCGCGGGCCCCGGCGCCGGAAGCGAGTCCGGCACTGACGAAGCGAAGCCACCATTCCGCTGTCGTTCTCCCGTCATCTCATGACGGACTAGGGCGCGGACTCATAACGCGCGGCCAGCCATAGGCGGATAGGTGCGAGTTGGACGAAGGCAAGGTAGTTTCCTGCAACCCTGTCGTAGCGCGTCGCCACCCGACGGCACTGCTTGATCCTGTTGAAGAACCGTTCGACGAGGTTGCGAGCGCGATAGAGGTACGGGCTAAAGCAGATCAGATCGCTGCGATTGCTTTTCGGCAGGATGTTGGCCCACGCGCCCTTCTTCACGGCAAGCTCCCTAATCCAGTCGGCGTCATAGCCACGGTCGGCAAGCAGCATTGATCCGGATTTGAGACGAGACAGCAGTTTTCCGGCAAGTCAACGTCGTGCGCCTAGCCGGGACTCAACGCAGGCCGTATCGGTAGACGATTGCTATCGACCACCGCGTGGATTTTGCTTGTAAGACCGCCGCGTGACCTTCCCATCGATTGGCGATGGTTCCTTGTCATACAGGCCCCATGTTGATGGACGCGAACAATGGATGTATCGATCATCTGCACGGCAGCATCATGGGCACCAGCCGGTACGCTCATGAGCTTGGCCCACACGCCCGCCCGTCGCCAGCCAACGAACCGATTGTAGCAGGTCGTGTACGGACCGAAGCTTTCCGGCAGGTCGCGCCACGGTGCCCCGGATCGCAAGATCCAGAAGATGCCATTGAGGACACGACGGTCATTCACTCGTGGCACGCCGCGCGACTTATTCGGCAGCATCGGCTTAATCGCAAACCACTCATAGTCCGTGAGTTCGTAGCGCATGATTCGACCCCTTCCGATGGATGGCTTGAATCATGGCTCGGCTGGCAGGCTCAACTGGTCGCTATGCACCCGAAAGCGGACCTATTATGCTCACCTTGAGTTTTGTCGTTCATGACCCAAAGCGGACTTCGCCTCCGACAATCGATACAATTTGAGCACCATCTCTTATCAGAGCGAAAGAATGCCTACCTACACCCGTGGGTAATCGCGGCAATGCGAGGGCACGATGCCAGACGATAACAAAAAGCCTCAACCATGCACTTGCGCCTTCGAAGAGCAACTGCACTGCCTCAGGTTTCAGTCTGGCGAGTGCAACCAGAAGGCTATCCCCGGAACCTTTAGCCATCCTAAGTCCAGATTTGGGCGTATCTCGCGACCAGCACCGATCCCAAAGAAGACCGACGCTCGCAGCGGGCGCGCTGAAGAGTAGGTAGTGTCATACACTTCGCTGGCGTCGGCACCCAGCCGGGTCTGATATTGGCCCGTTGCCGACCTGCTCCATTGCCTGCCAACGGTCAGCCTTTGACCCGAAGCAGACTTGCGCTAGCTTTTCAGAGGGGCCCTCTCACCTTCATCAAAACGAACATGTGAGAACCGGCGGCGATCAACGAGAAAATTACTATTCCCAATTCAGCACCGTGCACATGCTGCGGCGCATATGTTGAAGCCGCCCAAATGAAGAGACGGACGGCGGCCATGAAGGCAATCATCCCCCACATTGCGAGCCATTTTGCGGCGTACCAAGTCGGCTCGCCGTTGCGACCCCATTGCATGGCAACACGCTCGCTTGCGATGCGCGGGCCACGATACAGGTTCAACCCGACGACCAACGCGATAGCGAAGCCAAAGACGTAGTCTGCTGACATCATGCTTTCCGCCTTCTCAAAATTGGCCGAGACTACCCAGAGATGGAGAAGCAATCCATTCTTGTTTAGATGGAGCCGCTCGCGTCTGTTACCTATGGTTGCTGGTAGATTGATGGACGCTACGACCGCTTCTGGCCCTTCTCGGAAGTCCGACAACGTCCGCTTTCGCGCCGCTGTTGGAGGACAGCGGACATCACCCGCGCCTACTCTTAGCAGCAGATTTTATGAGTACGCACCCTAGGGCTTCCTTTGCGCACGCTTTGGGCTGTCACCGTCGTTCTCGTTTGTCTCGGTTCGCCAGCGCAGGCCGCGGGAGAGGCAGACGTGGTGAAGTTCTTCGGTGAACAGCTTGCCGGCCGCGCGGTGGGCGCTCGATAGCGGTCCATCCATTGACACTCTCGGCCAATAGAGCCTGCTAGCGTCAGATCGACGCTTGCGAATGGCGTAGCTCACTTCGCCGCGGACATTCGTGCGGGCGTCAATCTTCAAAGCCGGAAACGTCCGCCGATCTCATGGGCGCATTAAATTCCGCCAAGCCTTGCAATTGACGATGATGAGGTATATGTTGAGGCTGTTCGTTCAGCCGCTGTGCCTTGTTGAATGCGCCTGCGGGCTCCTTTTCCAGAGACATCGACGAAATGAATTTTTTCTGCGTGACGTTCACGCGGAATGTGCGCGTGTGCGCTTTGGAGAAGAACATGACGACAGGTACTGTGAAGTGGTTCAACGGCCAAAAGGGCTTTGGATTCATTCAGCCTAACGACGGCGGGAATGATGTGTT
Organism: Bradyrhizobium sp. 147; assembly: GCF_023073935.1. Taxonomy (NCBI): domain Bacteria; kingdom Pseudomonadati; phylum Pseudomonadota; class Alphaproteobacteria; order Hyphomicrobiales; family Nitrobacteraceae; genus Bradyrhizobium; species Bradyrhizobium sp. 147. Next base: position 167,008 of record NZ_JADPKL010000042.1, read on the forward strand.
CGTTCACATCAGCGCGGTCGAGCGGGCTGGTCTTGCGGGTCTCGCTGAGGGCCAGAAGGTCAACTTCGAGCTCAAGACCGACAAGATGCGGGGCAAGGTCAGCGCAGAGAATCTCTCGCTGGCATAAAGGCCCTGGCGCCGTTTCACGGATGTACTGAAACGGCCACGCTACCCGCTCGATCCCCCGATTGAGCGGGTTTTGTCCGTTGTCGAGCAGGTGAACAATGAGCGCCAAGAGATCGGCTGAACCGTCGCCTGAAGCCGTCGCACGCTCCAATCGCCAGCGTTTGGCCGCTGAAGAAGGCGCGCGCGCCATGGCGGACGCCGAAAAGCAGGCCGTGGACGTTCGCAAGAACATGGCGCGGCTTCGAGAGCTGCGCGAAGCCAAGGAAGTCGCCGACGCAACCCTTCAAGCATCGTTGCCGGCGCCTGTAACGGCCAAGCGCAACAAGAAGCTGCGGCGATAGTCGTCTCCATACTGCCGACGACATCCGGAGGGCCGGTCACATGCAAAGGATGCGGGTCGTGCCTAGAATTAAATCGGACGGCGGTGGCACCATCACTTTCTTTCTCGCGCTCGGCGCGGGCCGGCAGATGTGCCGACTGGCCACCACGTTTCAGACGCAGAAGCAGGCCTTCAGCTATCTTCAGAAATACCGGACGGAATTCGAGCGCATCGCGCGAACGCGGCTCGCTTCGGGGGAGCTCGAGGACGGGGTCGTCGTGCTCTCGATGCTCTAAAGTGCGATGAGATCGGGATGAAACGCCATCGCGCCTAGGTCATTGTTTGACCGTGATCTTTTCGGAAAACCGGTTCACACTTGCGCTAACGCGGCGCTTCGGGTCCGGATCTTGCTCTAGGCCGGCGTCGGGCGCCCATTTCGATGCAGCTCGTCCAGTGCGATCCGGAACTGGTCCACAACGCTGCTATTCGGAGTGGCTCTTGGGCTTGGCCTCGCGGGCCAATCGCTCCGCTTTCAATCGCTCGCGATTCTCGTTGAAGGATTGCTGGTCCTTCGCATAGTCATTCATCGGCTTTTGGGTTTTGACAGGCTTGAACGCCTTGTTGGCTTCGCGCTTGGCGCGATCAGAGGATTGATCTTTCAACATTTCGACCTCGTTTTGATCAACGAGCGTGGTCCGGACGATAGCTGAATGCCACGCCTCCGGCGCCCACGCTGACAAGGATAGACACCCTCCGGACGAGAAAGGCGGCCAAGTCTTCAGCGTTGAACAGATCTCTTGCGAGGCGCTCAGTCACTCGCCGTGAAGGAGGTGCGCCCGCACTTCTGAGAGCGCACCGGTCAGGATCATAACCGTGGGTCACCGTATGGGTTCCTCGATGACCAATCTGAATTCAACGTTGGTTTGGCCGAACATTCCGCGGATTCAAAGCCAAGACGCTGCAACTGCTCGGCGAAGTCGTTCGGACACTCGCAGTGTCGTTCAGACGAGGGCGAAGGGCGGGTGAAGGGTGCAAGCCCCGAGCCTGATTCCGTAGCTTTGGACCATGGCATAATACTCCTGTTTTGCCCGACGGGTCAAAGAATGTTTCGAAAAATCAGCAATCCCTTTTCGACCAAGGAGTTAGCTACTGTGCATGGGGTTGTTTTTCGACTTTTTGCGTTGATGCCCCGTGATGGCAGGCATTCTCATGCAAAAAGGGCCGCCTCGACGGGCGGCCCTTTGTCTCGCGGCGAACTGCTTTCCGCTTACTCCGCGGCCTGCTTCTGCGGCGGATCGAGTGCGCCGGACTTGTGGATATCGGCGACCTGGTGGTCGCTGAAGCCGAGCACCGAGCGCAGGATCTCGTCGGTGTGCTCGCCGAGCAAGGGCGAGCGGGTCACGTCCGCCGGGCTATCCGACAGCTTGATCGGGTTGCCGACCGAGATGTATTTGCCGCGGGTGGGGTGATCGACCTCGACCACGGTGCCGGTCGCGCGCAGCGACTGGTCCTCGGCGATCTCCTTCATCGACAGGATCGGGCCGCAGGGGATGTCGTCCTTGTTGAGGATTTCCATCGCCTCGAACTTGGTCTTGGTCATCGTCCACTGCTCGATGCGGGCGAAGATCTCGTTGAGGCGCGGCAGGCGGGCCGCCGGCTTGGCGTAGTTCGGATCGGTCTTCCAGGTCGGCTCGCCGATCACGTCGCAGATCTTCTCCCAGACCGGGGCTTGCGTGATGAAGTAGATGTAGGCGTTGGGATCGGTCTCCCAGCCCTTGCACTTCAGGATGCGGCCGGGCTGGCCGCCGCCGGAATCGTTGCCGGCGCGCGGCACGGCATCGCCGAACGGAATGCCTTCGCCGAACTGGCTGTATTCCTTGAGCGGGCCGTGGGCGAGGCGCTGCTGATCGCGCAGCTTGACGCGGCAGAGGTTGAGCACGCCGTCCTGCATCGCTGCCGTGACGCGCTGGCCCTTGCCGGTGTGGGTGCGCTGATAGAGCGCGGTGACGATGCCGAGCGCCAGATGCAGGCCGGTGCCGGAATCGCCGATCTGTGCGCCGGTGACGAGCGGCAGGCCGTCGCGGAAGCCGGTGGTGGAGGCGGCGCCGCCGGTGCACTGCGCGACGTTCTCATAGACCTTGCAGTCTTCGTATGGGCCAGGGCCAAAGCCCTTGATCGAGGCGACGATCATCTTGGGATTGATCTGCTGGATCTTCTCCCAGGGGAAGCCCATGCGATCGAGCACGCCGGGGCCGAAGTTTTCCACCAGCACGTCGCACTTCTTGATCAGCTCGGTCAGGACCTCTTTGCCCTTGGGGTTCTTGGTGTCGAGCGTGATCGAGCGCTTGTTGTGGTTGAGCATGGTGAAATACAGGCTGTCCACGTTCGGGATGTCCTGCAGCTGGCCGCGGGTGATATCACCCACGCCCGGACGCTCCACCTTGATCACGTCGGCGCCGAACCAGGCGAGCAGCTGCGTGCAGGTCGGTCCGGACTGGACGTGGGTGAAGTCGAGAATGCGAACGCCCTCGAGCGCTTTGGTCATCGTGTTGCTCCTGTTACCACTCTGTTTCCGTCATGCCCGCGAAGGCGGGCATCCAGTATTCGCTATCGTTTCGGTTGGGCTCAGTGCTCGCCACAATGGATGGTCCGGCGAATACTGGATTCCCCGCCTGCGCGGGGAATGACCCGCAGTTACTTCTTCTTCTGCAGAACGCTCTGCGGATTGAGGTTGCCGATGCGGCCGCTCTCCGAGCCCGCGGCCGGATCGATCACCGCGTTGATGAGCGTCGGCTTGCCGGACTCCATCGCCTCATTGACCGCGCGCTTGAGCTCGTCGGGCGAGGTGGCATTCACGCCGACGCCGCCGAAAGCTTCCATCATCTTGTCGTAGCGCGCGCCCTTGACGAACACCGTCGTCGCGGGATCGGAGTTGGCGCCGTTGACGTCGGTGCCGCGATAGATGCCGTCATTGTTGAAGATGACGACGCAGATCGGAAGGTTGTAGCGGCAGATGGTCTCGACCTCCATGCCGGAGAAGCCGAACGCGCTGTCGCCTTCCACTGCGAGTACGGGATGACCGGTCTCGAGTGCGGCCGCGATCGCCTGGCCCATGCCGATGCCCATCACGCCCCAGGTGCCGACGTCGAGACGCTTGCGCGGGCGATACATGTCGATGACGCCGCGCGCGAGGTCGAGCGTGTTGGCGCCTTCGTTGACGAGGATCGCCTCGGGGTGCTCCTTGATCACGTTCTTCAACACGCCGAGTGCGCCGTGATAATCCATCGGCGACTTGTTGTTCATGAGCTTCGGCGCCATCTTGGCGACGTTCTCCTCGCGCTTGGACGTGATCGCCTTGGTCCATTCGGCGGGCGGAGCGGTCCAGCTTGAGCCCATCGCCTGGTTGAAGGCGGAGACGACCGAGCCGATGTCGCCGACCACGGGCGCGACGATCTCGACGTTGGAGTCCATCTCCTTCGGCTCGATGTCGACCTGGATGAACTTCTTCGGCGCTTCGCCCCAGCTCTTGCCCTTGCCGTGCGACAGCAGCCAGTTCAGCCGCGCGCCGATCAGCATGACGACGTCGGACTCTTTCAGCACCGTCGAACGGGCGGCGCCGGCGCATTGCGGATGCGTGTCGGGGAGGAGGCCCTTGGCCATGCTCATCGGCAGGAACGGCACGCCGCTCTTCTCGACGAAGCTCTTGATCTCCTCATCGGCCTGCGCGTAGGCCGCGCCCTTGCCGAGGATGATGAGCGGGCGCTTGGCGCTCTTGAGCACATCGAGCGCGCGCTTCACCGAAGCGGGCGAGGGGATCTGTGCGGGTGCAGCGTCAATCACCTTGACCAGCGACTTCTGGCCGGCATCGGCGTTCATCACCTGGCCGAACAGCTTTGCCGGCAGATCGAGATAGACACCGCCGGGACGGCCGGAGACTGCGGCGCGGATGGCGCGGGCAAAGCCGATGCCGATGTCCTGGGCGTGCAGCACGCGATAGGCTGCCTTGCACAGCGGCTTTGCGATCGCGAGCTGGTCCATTTCCTCGTAGTCGCCCTGCTGGAGGTCGACGATCTCGCGCTCGGAGGAGCCCGAGATCAGGATCATCGGATAGCAATTGGTGGTGGCATGCGCGAGCGCGGTGAGACCGTTGAGGAAGCCGGGCGCGGAGACCGTGAGGCACACGCCGGGCTTCTTGGTGAGGTAGCCGGCGATGCCTGCGGCGTAGCCGGCGTTCTGCTCGTGACGGAAGGAGATCACGCGAATACCGGCGGCCTGCGCCATGCGGCCCAAATCCGTGATCGGGATACCCGGCACATTATAGATGGTGTTGATGCCGTTCAGCTTGAGCGCGTCGATAACGAGATGGAAGCCATCCGTCAGTTCCTGCTCGGTGCCCGGTGCTTCGGACTTGGTCGCGGTATTCAGCATGGGCCTTGTCTCCCTGGTCTCTCGTAGTGGGGCGAGTGCTTCGCCCTTCTGGTGAACGTTTGCTAGGTAAAGAGCTACGTGAATAGTTCCTGGCCGTGCGCTTCGACGTACGCGGCAAGGCCAAGGGTGTGATCGCGGGCGCGCTTCTCGGCGAGCTCGGTGTCGCGCGCTTCCAGCGCTTCGATGATGCCGAGGTGCTCGGGCAGTGACGTCGCGGTGCGGTCCTTGCGTCCGATGGTCAGCTGGCGATAGCCGCGCACGTGCAGCAACAGGTCGTTGGTGAGATCGACCAGCACGGGGGATTCCGACAGCGAGATCAGCGCCTGGTGGAAGGCGATGTTGGCGCGCGAATATTCCTCGACATGATCCTCGGGCAGGCGGTCCTTGCCAAAGTCCTTGAAGAAGTCGCGCAGCGCGGTGATGTCCTTCTTGCGCGCGGTGGTGGTGATGAGGCGGGCGGCCATGCTTTCCAGCGCTGCCCAGGCGCGGATCATGTCGACGATCTCGGTCTTGGTCCTGCGCACCACCATGATGCCGCGGCGCGGCACCGTCTTCACGAATCCGTCCTGCTCGAGCATGGCGATGGCTTCGCGGATCGGCGTGCGGCTGACGCCCAGCCGTTCGGACAGCGCGCGCTCGTCGAGCATCACCGGCTCGGGCGTCGAGTAGATGTCCATCTTGAGGATGGCTTCCTTCAAGGCGTCATACGCCTTGTTCTTGAAGCTGCTCTCCGGGGCAATGCGAACGATTGCGATGTCTGCCTCGGCCATATTCGGCAACGCCTTGGTTGGTTTCCGTAGTGACACGACGAATCTCCTCCAGTGGGAGTCGTCTTTTACAGGAATATTAACGGGAAAGTTTTTGGCATACCACATGCCAGAATGTCAAGCTGGCGATTTTTTGCGGCGTTCTAAGGGGTGCACTGGCTTGACAAGTTGGCTTCTGGCATACCAAATGCCATCGCCAGCCATTTTTGATCCAAGCCGGCGGAGTAGTCTTGGGCTTATGCCACTCCGTTCCGCCCTGGAACAGAGCGCGGCGAATGGCACGCATCACCGGCAGCCGCTAACCACGCGCGCGCTTTGCAAAGAACGAACTAAGGTCAAGGGAGAAGCCACATGTCCAATTCCAAAGATGCCGTCCGCAAGGTGCTTGACCAGGTCAAGGCGGACAACCGCACCAGCCTGACGGCGCCGGAAGGCAAGCTGGTCTGTGACGCCTACGGCATTCCGGTGCCGAAGGAGGGCGTGGCCAAGTCGGCGGGCGAAGCCGGCAAGATGGCGTCCGCGATGGGCTTCCCCGTCGTGATGAAGATCGTCTCGCCGGACATTCTCCACAAGACCGAAGCCGGCGGCGTCATCGTTGGCCTCAAGACGGCCGAGGAGGCCGAAAAGGCCTACGAGACCATTCTTTCCAACGCCAAGAAATACAAGTCCGATGCCAAGATCGAGGGCATTCAGGTGCAGCAGATGCTGGCCGGCGGCACCGAAGTCATCGTCGGCTCGATCACCGACGGCTCGTTCGGCAAGCTGGTCGCCTTCGGCCTCGGTGGCGTGCTGGTCGAAGTCTTGAAGGACATCACCTTCCGCCTCGCACCTGCGACCAAGGAAGACGCGCTCTCGATGCTCGATGGCATCCAGGCGCATGAGATCCTAAAGGGCGTGCGCGGCGGCGAGGCGGTGAACCGCACGGCGCTCGCCGACGTCATCGTCAAGGTCTCGCAGCTCGTCACCGACTTCCCTGAGATCGTCGAACTCGACCTCAACCCGGTGTTCGCGACGGCGAAGGGCGCAACCGCCGCCGACGTTCGTATCGTCGTCGACTTCGCCTACGTTCCCAAGCCGAAGCCGCGCCCGACCGAAGAGATCGTCGCGGCGATGAACCGCATCATGCAGCCGAAAGCGGTCGCGGTGGTCGGCGCCTCCGCCGAAGACGGCAAGATCGGCAACTCCGTGATGAAGAATCTGATCAACGGCGGCTACAAGGGTGAGATCTATCCGATCCATCCCAAGGCCGCCGAGATCCTTGGCTACAAAGCCTATAAGAGCGTCAAGGACGTGCCCGGCGTGATCGACGTCGCGGTGTTCGCGATCCCCGCGAAGTTCGTGGCGGCGGCGCTGATCGAATGCGGAGAGAAGAAAATCCCGGGCGCGGTGCTGATTCCGTCGGGCTTTGCGGAGGCCGGCGCGCCCGAGCTCCAGGCCGAGATCGTCGAGGTCGGCAAGAAGTACGACATTCGCCTGATGGGGCCGAACATCTACGGCTTCTACTATACCCCGGCCAACCTCTGCGCGACCTTCTGCACGGCTTATGACGTCAAGGGTCACGCGGCGCTGTCGTCGCAGTCGGGCGGGATCGGCATGGCCATCATCGGCTTCTCTCGCTCGGCCAAGATGGGCGTGTCGGCGATCGTCGGCCTCGGCAACAAGTCGGACATCGACGAGGACGATCTGCTCGCCTTCTTCGAGCAGGATCCGAACACCAATTTGATCGCGCAGCACTGCGAAGACCTCAAGGACGGCCGCGCATTCGCGGAAGCCGCAAAACGCGTCTCCAAGAAGAAGCCGGTCGTCGTGCTCAAGGCCGGCCGTACCTCGGCAGGCGCGAAGGCGGCGTCCTCGCACACCGGCGCGCTCGCCGGTAACGACCGGATCTACGAAGACGTGTTCAAGCAGTCCGGCGTGATCCGCGCGCGGTCCCTGCGCCAGTTGCTCGAATTCGCCCGCGGCGTTCCGGTGCTGCCGACGCCCAAGGGTGAGAACGTACTGATCATCACCGGTGCCGGCGGCTCGGGCGTGCTGCTGTCGGACTCCTGCGTCGACAACGGCCTGTCGCTGATGTCGATGCCGCCGGACCTCGATGCGGCGTTCCGCAAGTTCATCCCGCCGTTCGGCGCGGCCGGAAACCCTGTGGATATCACCGGCGGCGAGCCGCCGATCACCTACGTCAACACCGTCAAGCTCGGCCTGTCGGATGAGCGCATCCATGCGCTGATCCTCGGCTACTGGCACACCATCGTCACCCCGCCGATGGTGTTCGCCCGCAACATGGTCGAGGTGAAGAAGGAGATGGAGGCCAAGGGTTTCGTGAAGCCGATGGTCGCCTCGCTCGCCGGCGACGTCGAGGTCGAGGAAGCCGCCGAATATCTCTACCAGAACGGCATCCCGGCCTATGCCTATTCGACCGAGCTGCCGGTCGAGGTGCTGGGCGCCAAGTACAAATGGGCGCGCGGGGCAGGGCTGCTCTGAGCGTTATCTGTCATCCCGGGGCGACGCGACGGGACCGCGCAAGCGCGGCCCGGAGGGTCCCCGGGATCTCGAGATTCCGGGTCTGGTACGCCAGGCTCGCGCTGCGCGCAGTCCCGGCGCACCATCCCGGAATGACGGACGCATAAGCGGCAGGTCGCGATGAGGAAGAACGTGATCCGGCGCAAATCGCTCGAGCCAAGGTCGACCGCAGAGGCCGACCACGAGGTGCGCGACGGCGGCGTGCAGTCCGTCGACCGCGCGCTATCGATCCTTGAAACGCTCGCCGAGGACGATGAAGGCTATCGCCTCAGCGATCTCGCCGTCCGCACCGGCCTGTCGGCCTCCACCGTGCACCGCCTGCTGGCGACGCTGGAAAGCCGACGCTTCGTGCAGTTCGACCGCGCCGAATCCAAATGGCATGTCGGCGTGCGCAGCTTCACAGTCGGCGCGAGCTTCGCGCGGCGGCGCAATTTCTCCACGCAGGCGATCCCTTACTTGCGCAAGCTGCGCGATCTTACCCGCGAGACCGCCAATCTCGCCGTCGTCGACGACGAGTTCATCATCGTCCTAACCCGCATGGAGAGCCGCGAGATCATGCGATCGCTGACCCAGGTCGGCGGCCGTGTCCCCATGGTGACTTCCGGTGTCGGCAAGGCGGTGCTCGCGACCTATTCCGACGAGGACGTCGGCGCCGTCATTCGCCACCACGGCATGCCCCGCCTGACCGAGAAGTCGATCGTGCGGCCGAGCGACCTGTTCAAAGAGCTCGAAAAGATCCGCAAGCAGGGCTACGCGCTCGACGATGAAGAGGCCTGCATGGGTCTGCGCTGTGTCGCCGCGGTCGTCTACAATGACTGCGCCGAGCCGCTCGCGGCGATTTCGGTCTCCGGCATGACGAGCCGGCTGACCGACCAGAGGTTGCCGGAAATCGGACAAATCGTGCGAGATGTCGCCGCCGAACTGACGGCAGCGCTCGGCGGGGTCATCCCGACGCCCCTCTAACCAGAACCACCGGGGTGATGTCACTGGACAGCATCGGCCGTTTTGGCTGATATGCGACCAAACGACACAATGCGGCAAACGTCCGCATGAGCCTGGAGATGCCCCCATGTTTCAATTTCCCGCGCGCGTTATCGGCGCAGCCGTCGCGTTGACCCTCGCGGCAGCCAATCCGGCTTTTGCCCAGCAGCTCGAGCTCAAGCTGATGGCGCCGGCGGCGCCGGGCGGCGGCTGGGACCAGACTGCGCGCTCGATGCAGCAGGCGCTGGTGGCCTCCGGCGTCGCGCGCAGCGTGCAGGTCAACAACGTTCCCGGCGCCGGCGGTAGCGTCGGCATCGCCCAGTTCGTCAACGGGGCCAAGGGCGACGGCAACCAGATGATGGTCAACGGCTTCGTCATGGTGGGCGCCCTCGCCATGAACAAGTCGCCCGTCACGCTCGAGCAGGTGACGCCGATCGCGCGCCTCACCGAGGAAATCCAGGTGATCGTGGTGCCCGCCAATTCGCCGATCAAGAATGCGCAGGATCTCGCCGCCGCGGTGAAGGCCGATATCGCCAAGGTGACCTTCGCCGGCGGCTCGGCCGGCGGCGTCGACCACGTGATGGCGGCGCTGTTCGCCGGCGCCGTCGGGGCCGACGCGAAGAAGATCAACTACATCCCGTTCTCCGGCGGCGGCGAGTCGCTGGCGGCGATTCTCGGCGGCAAGGTCACTGCGGGCATTTCGGGGCTGAGTGAATATGAAGGGCAGATCAAGTCCGGCAAGCTGCGTGCGATCGGCGTAACCTCGGAGAAGCGCATCGCCGGCAGCGACATCCCGACTTTCAAGGAGCAGGGCATCGATCTCGTGATCGCCAACTGGCGCTCGGTGGTCGCACCTCCCGGCATCACGCCGGAGCAGCGCAAGATTTTGAGCGATGCGGTCGAGAAGATGGTGAAATCGGACGCCTGGAAGGAGATCCTCAAGCAGAAGGGCTGGGAGGATGCCTATCTCGGTGGCGACGCATTCGCCGACTTCCTGAAAAAGGAGACGACACGCGTCACCGACGTGCTGAAATCGGTCGGCCTGGTCAAGTCATGACCTCAGTCGATCCGGCCCACTCGCGGCGGCACGTCGATCGTGCCGGTCTGGTCATCGCCGCACTGCTCGCAGCTCTCGCCGCGGTGCTGGTCTGGGACGCACGCGGCCTGCCGTCCACCGGGATGTACGGGATGGGGCCCGAAGCGATGCCCGTCGTGGTCGCCTCCGGGCTTACGCTGCTGGCGATCGGCAATTTCATCGACGCGCTACGTGGCAATCTGCCGGCGCGCGAGAGTGCCGATCCCGTCCCCGTGGTTCTGATCCTCGTCGGCCTTGCGCTGCTGATCGCCATCATCGGCTTCGGTGGCGGGTTCATCCTGTCGACCTCGGCACTGTTCGTCACGACCTCAGCCGCGTTCGGACGCCGTGCCATCCTTGCCGATTCCATCATCGCCCTCGTGATGTCGACGCTCATCTATCTCGCATTTGATCGGCTGCTGACGCTGAGCCTTCCGGCTGGCCCTCTGGAGCGACTGCTGTGATCGACACTTTTGCCGCGCTCGCTCATGGCATGGCAGTCGCCATCCAGCCGATGAATCTGCTCTATGCGCTGATTGGCGTGTTCCTCGGCACCGCCGTTGGCGTGCTGCCCGGCATCGGGCCGGCGCTCACGGTCGCACTGCTCTTGCCGGTCACCTACAAGCTCGATCCCGGCGGCTCGCTGATCATGTTCGCCGGCATTTATTACGGCGGCATGTATGGCGGCTCGACCACCGCGATCCTCATCAACACGCCCGGCGAGAGCGCCTCGATGGCGACCGCGCTCGAAGGCAACAAGATGGCCAAGGCCGGCCGCGGCGGGCCGGCGCTTGCGACCTCCGCAATCGGCTCCTTCGTCGCCGGCACCATCGCCACTATCGGTCTGGCGTTCCTCGCGCCGTGGCTGGTCGATTTCGCCGTGCGCTTTGGCCCGGAGGATTATTTCGCGCTGATGTGCGTCGCCTATGTCACGGTGTCGGCTACTTTCGGCGATTCCCCGATCCGCGGCCTGACCAGCCTGTTCATCGGCCTGACGCTCGGTCTTATCGGCATCGACAAGCTGACCGGCCAGGCGCGGCTTGCGTTCGGCATCCCCGAGCTGCTCGATGGCGTCGAGGTGACGACGCTTGCGGTTGGTCTGTTCGCGGTGGGCGAGGCGCTCTACGTCGCATCGCGCCGCCACCACACCGAGGAGAAGCTCGAGCCGGTGCGTGGCTCGCTGTGGATGACGAAGGAGGACTGGAAGCGCTCGTGGAAGCCGTGGCTCCGCGGCACCATGTTCGGCTTCCCGATCGGCGCGTTGCCTGCGGGCGGTGCGGAGATTCCGACCTTCCTGTCCTACTCGACCGAGAAGCGGCTGACAAAACATCCGGAAGAGTTCGGCAAGGGCGCGATCGAAGGCGTTGCGGGACCGGAGGCCGCCAACAATGCCTCCGCCGCGGGCACGCTGGTGCCGCTGCTCACGCTCGGGCTGCCGACCTCGGCGACGGCCGCGATGATGCTCGCAGGTTTCCAGCAATACGGTCTCAACCCGGGACCGTTGCTGTTCGCCGAACGGCCCGACCTGGTGTGGGGCCTCATCGCCAGCCTCTTCATCGCCAATGCGATGCTGCTGGTGCTCAATCTGCCGCTGGTCGGCCTGTGGGTGCGGCTGCTCGCGATCCCGCAGCCCTGGCTCTATGCCGGCATCCTCGTGTTCGCAACCATGGGCACCATCGCCGCAAAGCCGTCGGTGGTCGAGTTGTCGATGCTGGCCGGCTTTGGCGTGCTCGGTTTCCTGATGCGCCGCTTCGATTTTCCGATCGCGCCCGTGGTCGTCGGCCTGATCCTCGGTCCGATCGCCGAGAGCCAATTGCGCAGGGCACTCGCGATCAGCCTCGGCGATCCCATGACGCTGGTTCAGAGCCCGATCTCGGCGACCCTGCTCGGCGTCGCGCTGATCGCGCTGCTGGCACCCTTCGTCCTGAAGGGACTCGGGCGATTTAGGGCGAACGAGGATTAGCGGAGCCTAGAAGGTGGAGCGCGTCTGCCCGATGCGTAAGCACGGATGCCGCATTATTTGAGTTGCCCCTGCCGCCGTCGGGGGCAACCATCACTGGGCTGTCCATTCCCACGCGAGAGCCCCGATGACCAAACTCACTCGTTTTGCCGTCGCGCCGCTGCACAGCATGACGCGATGCCTCGCCGACGTCGCATCCGCACGCGCCACGCCGGATCTGGTCGTCACCGGCGCGCGGGTGCTCTCGACCTATTCGGAGCGCATCCAAGCGAGCCGCGAGGTCTGGATCACCGGCGGCCGCATCGCGGCGGTGAAGCCGGCCGGGGCGGCGAAAACTGTTTGGAGCGATGTTCCTCTTTACGATGCGGCCGGCGGCATCATCGCGCCGGGCCTGGTCGATCCGCACATCCATATCGAATCCTCGATGGTGACGGCCTGCGCCTACGCGGAAGCCGCGCTGCTCAACGGCACCACCACGATCTTCTGCGACAGCCATGAGATCGGCAACGTCATGGACGTGGCCGGCATCGAGGCGATGCTCGAGGATGCACGCGAGGCGCCGCTCTCGATCTTCCTGACGGTGCCGAGCACCGTGCCGGCAACGTCTGCGGAGTTGGAGACCGCCGGCGGCGATCTCACGCCGGAGAAGATCGCGGGCCTGTTCGACCGCTGGCCCGAAGCGGTGGCGCTCGGCGAGAAGATGGACTTTGTTCCGGTGACGATGGGCGACGAGCGCAGCCATGCCATTCTGGCGGCAGCGTTGAAGCGGGGACGGCCGGTGTCCGGTCACGTCTATGGTCGCGAATTCGTCGCCGCCTATGCGGCGAGTGGCGTCACCGACACGCACGAGGCGATCGACCGCGACATCGCCGACGACCTGCTCGACGCCGGCGTCTGGGTGTTCCTGCGCGGCGGTCCGCCAACGACGCCCTGGCACTCGCTGCCGCAGGCGATCCGCACCATCACCGAGCTCGGGGCCTCGCACAAGCGCACGGCCGTGTGCACCGACGACCGGGATGCTGACGATCTGCTGCTGTTCGGTCTCGACTGGGTGGTACGCGAAGCCGTGAAGGCGGGGATGTCGCCGGAGCAGGCCTGGTCGATGGGCTCGCTACATGGCGCGACGCGCTTCGGCATGGAGGGCGATATCGGCGGGCTCGGCGGCGGCCGCCGCGCCGATCTCGTGCTGATGGATGACAATCTCAAGCCGCAATGCACCTGGTATGGCGGCGAGCTCGTGGTCGAGCACCGCAAGATCACCTCACGGCTCGATCAGGCGCTGTCACAGCGCTACCAATATCCGAAAGCCGCTTACGCCACCGTGAACTTGCCCGAGAAGGTCAAGTTGACGCCGGAACTGCCGGCAAAGGCTTGCACCGTCAATGCGATCAAGACTGCGCTGCCGGGCATTACGCTGATCCACGAGAAGGTCAGGGTCGAGCCCGCCAATGACTGGCCGGAGCTGTTTGCGCGCTATGGCCTGTGCTTCGTCACGGTGGTCGAGCGCCACGGCAAGTCCGCCGGCAACGTCGCGTACGGCCTGTTGAAGGATTTTGGCCTGAAGCGCGGTGCGGTGGCCTCCAGCGTCGGCCACGATAGCCACAACATCATCGTCGCTGGGACCAACGAGGGCGACATGCAGGTGGCGGTATCGGCGATCAGGGAGCGCCAGGGCGGCGTCTGTGTGGTGGCCGACGGCGAGGTGAGGGCGTTGGTTCCGCTGCCGATCGCAGGCTTGCTCTCTGACAAGCGCGTCACCGAGGTGGCCGAAGAGGTCAAGGAGCTCAAGAAGGAATGGGCGGAGGCCGGCTGCACCATCCCCTACATGGGCTTCAATTTGATTCCGCTATCGGTCATTCCGGAAATTCGTATCACCGACAAGGGCATCGTTCTCGTGCCGCAGATGGAGCTGGCGCCGCTGTTCGAGTGATCTCCTTTCACTTGCATCTCGATCTAACCGATTGAGACCGCCGCTATTTTTCCGCGGCTGCCGCATCGTGGAAAATAAAATCGATCTCGTTGAGATCGCATCTTGCACGCTGGATGATCTCGCTCGCTGACGCAACCAAGCGAGGTCCGATATGGCGAAGATGCGAGCCGTCGATGCAGCCGTACGAATTCTGGAGAAGGAAGGCATCTCCACCGCCTTCGGGGTTCCCGGGGCAGCGATCAATCCGCTTTACTCGGCGCTGAAGAAGCGCGGCTCGATCCGCCATATCCTTGCGCGCCATGTCGAGGGCGCTTCGCACATGGCTGAAGGGTACACGCGGGCCAAGGCGGGCAATATCGGCGTCTGCATCGGCACTTCGGGACCGGCTGGCACCGACATGATCACCGGGCTGTATTCAGCCATTGCCGATTCCATTCCGATCCTCTGCATCACCGGACAGGCCCCCCGGGCGCGGCTCTACAAGGAGGACTTTCAGGCCGTCGATATCGAGTCGATCGCAAAGCCCGTGACCAAATGGGCGGTGACGGTGCGCGAGCCGGCGCTGGTGCCGCGCGTGTTCAGCCAGGCGTTTCACGTGATGCGCTCTGGAAGGCCGGGTCCGGTGCTGATCGACATGCCCCTCGACGTGCAGCTCGCCGAAATCGAGTTCGACGACGAGACCTACGAGCCGCTACCGGTCTACAAGCCGGCTGCTTCGCGCAAGCAGGTCGAGAAGGCGCTGGAGATGCTCAATGCCGCCGAGCGGCCGTTGATCGTCGCGGGCGGCGGCATCATCAACGCCGATGCCTCCGATCTGCTGGTCGAATTCGCCGAGATCGCGAACGTGCCTGTCGTGCCGACGCTCATGGGGTGGGGCGCGATCCCCGACGATCACGTGCTGATGGCCGGGATGGTCGGGCTTCAAACCAGCCACCGCTATGGCAACGCGACGCTGCTGGAGTCGGATTTCGTGCTCGGCATCGGCAACCGCTGGGCCAATCGTCACACCGGCTCGGTCGAGACCTACACCAAGGGCCGTAAATTCGTTCACGTGGACATCGAGCCGACGCAGATCGGGCGCGTGTTCAATCCCGATCTCGGCATCGTCTCGGACGCGAAGGCTGCGCTCGAATTGTTCGTCACTGTCGCGAGGGAGTGGCGCCGGTCAGGCAGGCTCCGCGAGCGCCAGGCGTGGCCAGCGTCATGCCGCGATCGCAAGGGGACGATGCTGCGCAAGAGCCATTTCGACAACGTGCCGATCAAGCCGCAGCGCGTCTATGAAGAGATGAATAAGGCGTTCGGCCGCGACACCATTTATGTCACCGTGATCGGCCTGTCGCAGATCGCCGGCGCGCAATTCCTCGGCGTCTACAAGCCGCGCAACTGGATCAATGCAGGCCAGGCCGGGCCGCTCGGGTGGACGCTGCCCGCCGCACTCGGCGTGCGCGCTGCGTGTCCCGAGCGAGAGATCGTCGCGCTGTCAGGCGACTACGACTTCCAGTTCTTGATCGAGGAGCTCGCGGTCGGCGCGCAGTTCAATCTGCCCTACATCCACGTCGTCGTGAACAATTCCTATCTCGGGCTGATCCGCCAGGCTCAGCGCGGCTTCGACATGGACTATCACGTTCAGCTCTCCTTCGAGAACATCAACGCGCCCGAGATCGGCGTCTACGGCGTCGATCATGTCGCCGTCGCCGAAGGTCTCGGCTGCAAGGCGATCCGCGTCACCGACCCGAAGGACACGCAAGCGGCGTTCGCGACGGCGCGTGAATTGATGGCCAAGCACCGCGTGCCCGTCGTGGTCGAGTTCATCCTCGAACGCGTCACCAACATCGCCATGGGCACGGAGATCGACAACATCGTCGAGTTCGAGGAGGTGCTGGACCTGCCACTTGACGAGGTCGAGGCGGCGCGACCCGGCGTGCTTCAGCCGGCCGAATAGGGAGGACAGCATCATGCCGAAATTCGCCGCCAACCTCACCATGCTCTTCAACGAGATGCCGTTCCTCGATCGCTTCGCCGCTGCGAAGGCGGCGGGATTTTCCGGGGTCGAATATCTCTTTCCCTACGATTTCGATAAGGCGCAGGTGCGCGAGCAGCTCGAGGCCCACGGCTTGACGCAGGTGCTGCACAACCTGCCGGCCGGCAATTGGGCAGCGGGTGAGCGCGGCATCGCGATCCTGCCCGATCGCACCGCCGAATTTCGCGACGGCGTATTCCGCGCCATCGACTACGCCAAGGCGCTCGATTGCGAGCAGCTCAACTGCCTCGTCGGCATCGCGCCTGCCGATGCCGACCGGCGCGAGCTCAACGAGACGCTGGTGGGCAATCTGCGCTTTGCCGCCTCGACGCTGGCGCGGGAGAACATCAAGCTGCTGATCGAGCCGATCAACACGCTCGACATTCCCGGCTTCCATCTCAACGGGACCGAGCAGGCGGTGCAGCTGATCTCAGAGGTGCGATCGAACAACCTGTTCATCCAGTACGACATCTATCACATGCAGATCATGGAGGGCGATCTCGCCCGCACCATGCAGGAATACCTTCCCCAGATCGCGCACATCCAGCTTGCCGACAATCCCGGGCGCCATGAGCCCGGCACCGGCGAGATCAACTATCCCTTCCTGTTCCGCCACCTCGACGCGATCGGCTATCGCGGCTGGATCGGCTGCGAATACAAGCCGCGCACCACGACGTTGGAAGGACTCTCATGGCACGCGGCGCAGACGTTTGAGACGTGAGCGTCGGGGACCAGATGCGGCAGCGATGACAGTGCCCTCCCTCTCCCGCTTGCGGGAGAGGGTTGGGGAGAGGGTGTTTCCGCGTTGGGACTGTTGAGGTGCACCGAGAATATCCCCAAGGGGATAAAGCCCTCACCCGGCGCTCCGCGCCGACCTCTCCCGCAAGCGGGAGAGGTTGCACCGAGCACACGGATGAATTCCGCTTATGCAACTGAGAGAAAGTTAGAGACATGACCAATATCGGCTTCATCGGACTTGGCACCATGGGACGGCCGATGGCCGGGCATCTCCTGGCGGCCGGCTATCGGGTTCTCCTGCATGACGTCGCACCGGTCGCGCCCGATCTGATCGCCGCCGGCGGCGTCGTCTGCAAGTCCAGCAAGCAGGTCGCGGAGGAGGCGGGCGCGGTGATCATCATGGTGCCGGATACGCCGCATGTGGAAGCCGTGTTGTTCAGCAAGGACGGTGTGGCGAGCGGCATCTCCAAGGGCAAGATCGTGGTCGACATGAGCTCGATCTCGCCGCTCGCGACGAAGGAGTTTGCCAAGAAGATCGAGGCACTCGGCGCCGATTATCTCGACGCGCCGGTGTCGGGAGGCGAGGTCGGCGCCAAGGCGGCGAGCCTCACCATCATGGTCGGCGGGCCCGAGCGCGCCTTCAACACCATGAAGCCGGTGTTCGACAAGATGGGCAAGAACGTCACCAGGGTCGGGGCCAATGGCGACGGGCAAACGACGAAAGTCGCCAACCAGATCATCGTGGCGCTGACGATCGAGGCAGTAAGCGAGGCGCTGTTGTTTGCGTCGAAGGCCGGCGCCGACCCGGCGCTGGTGCGGCAGGCGCTGATGGGTGGCTTTGCATCCTCGCGGATCCTCGAAGTCCATGGCGAGCGCATGGTGAAGCGCAATTTCGATCCGGGCTTCCGCATCGAGCTGCACCAGAAGGATCTCAACCTCGCGCTCGAAGGCGCGCGTACGCTCGGCCTCTCGCTGCCGAGCACGGCTGTGGCGCAGCAATTGTTCTCATCCTGCACCGCTCATGGCGGCAAGGGTTGGGATCATTCCGCGATGGTACGTGCACTGGAACTGATGGCAGGGCACGAAATCGCCGCAGCGTAAGTGTTACGAGGTAACAGTTTCCAGCCTTGAAGCGTCTTTCGCCGCCGCGGAACCGGAACAATGCTCCGGCCCCGCGGTTGAAGGCGCATGACAATCACTGGAGACATAAGGACATGAAAACCCGTCTTGCGATTTCGTTGGCTGCCGCCTCGCTGCTGGCGTCGAGTGCAGCCTTTGCTCAGTCGACGACCGCCCAGGGCGCTGCGGACGGCGCGCGCGCGGGCGGCGACATCGGCGGCCCGGTCGGCGCGATGGTCGGCGGCACTGTCGGTGCGGCCGTTGGCGCCGGTTTGGAGATTCCGAATGCGATTCTAGGCGGACTTCCGCGGGATGAGTCAGTGGTGGTCCGCGAGCGCGTCGTGGTTGGCGAGCCGTTGCCGCCGACCGTGGTGCTGCGTCCGGTGCCGAACTACACGGAGTATCGCTACGCGGTCGTGAACGACCGCCGCGTGATCGTCGAGCCGCGCACGCGCCGGGTCGTCAAGATCATCGACTGATCTGTGCAACCTAGCCGCTGACAAACCGGGCCCTGCGGAGCGTCACTCCGCGGGGCCTTCGCTCGTCAGGACCGAATTGGTGCGAAGCCGGGCCATGGCCCAATCGGCGGCGGCCGCGAGCGCAAAGCCGAGGCAGGCCGTGAGCGCGTCCACCAGAAAATCCTCCAGCCGCGCATGGCGGCCGGGTGCCCAAAATTGCATCAGTTCGAGCACGCCGATCAGCACGATCGCGGCCGTTGCGGTCAGCAGCCGCCGCTGCCGATAGGCGATGCCAAAGGCCAATCCCACCAAGACAAAGGCGAGCGCATGTTCGCCGTCCTGGCCGAAGTCGGAATGGGGCCGCAGGCCCGGTGGACCGAGAGTTGCGAATGTGACGGCGGCTGCCAGCAGCCAGGCAAAGGAACGAACCAAAATGGACATGCGCCTCGCTTAGCACAGATTTGCAACGGGCCGTATAGTCCCGCCATCAGATCGACGTGTAGTTAATGACGAAACCTTAAAGTGGTTCGCGCACGCCGAGGCCATGCATGAATCGTTCCCGGATCTGCACGGGGTCGCGGCGAGTGGTGCCGACGCCCGGCTTGTCGTCGATCCGGACGGCGATCAGGCTCGGCTCGGCAGCGGCCATCGCGCCCTCGACCAGCCGCTGGAAATCCTCCTCGTCCGCAGCCCAGGCGCTGTTGGCGAGGCCGGAGCCGATGGCGATGGCGACGATGTCGGCGACGTGCGCGGCCGGTGTCGGTTGCGCGCCGGTAATCTGGTAGATGCCATTGTCCATCACGATCATCGTAAGGTTCTTCGGCTTAAGGGCCGCAATCGTTGAGAGCGCGCCGAGTTGCATCAGCAGCGAGCCGTCGCCTTCAAGCGCGAAGACGCGGCGGTCGGGCTGCGCCAGCGCCACGCCGAGCGCGATGGGGAAGGCGAGGCCCATGCTGCCCAGCATGTAGAAGTTCTGCGGGCGGTGGCCGGCAGCCCAGAGATCGAAATTGGTGTTGCCGATGCCGGCGATCACGGCCTCTTCGTGCTTGAGCTTCGCGATCAGGCGCGAGGTCACGTCGAAACGGTTCATCACCTTGGTGTTGCGCGCATTCAGATTTGAGCTCATTTGGCCGGCCTCACTTGTCAAACACCTTGCCGCCGGTGAGCAGCGGGTTGAGGATTAGCGCCACCGGCGCCTGCGTGGTGACGGCCTGCTTGATCGAGCGGTCCGTGATGAATTCGAGCTCATCGAGCCGAGTGATGGTGTGATGCTCTAGCGCCAGCGAATCCAGCACGGGACGCATGGTGCGGCAGACCAGCGACTGGCCGTAATTGAACTCGCCGAGCGTGCCACGCTCGGACACGAACATGATCAGCGGGATTTGGTAAGGCACTGCGAGCGAGGCCAGCACGTTGGCGAGCGTCGCAAAACCCGAGGTCTGCATTAGCACCGCGCCGCGGCGGCCGGCCATCCAGGCGCCCGAGACAATGCCGACCGCTTCCTCCTCGCGGGCGGTGGCAAAGGTGGTGAAGAAAGGATCGGCGTGCAGGTTCCTGATCAGCGGCGTCAGCACGCGATCCGGCACGTAAGGGACGAGGCTGATCTCGTTCCGCTTCAGGGTTTGCAGGATGATGCCGTGCCAGCTCCTTTCACCGGCCGCCTGCGTCGCCTGCGGCGAGGTCTGCTGCTCCGCAATCGCCATTGCGTTCTCCCTTGAGCCGCGTCGCATGCTTATTGGTCTTCGGCCGTCGCGGCACCCTGCTGAACTTGACGCAGCGGGCCGGATTGTCAACATGTTCAGGCCGGCACCGTGATCTGCGCCAGACGGCCTGCCGTGGCTGGCACCGCCATGTCATATGTGGACAACGAAATATGGGAGGAAGCACGGAGAGGCGCGCGCTGCGCTGGCCTTGCTGATCCCTGGAGAGCCGGAAGGGTCCTGATGTCGGTCAACAGCAAGCGTGTCGTCTATTCCAATTACTTGGCCAATCCGATCTATATCGACATCCTCAAGGCGCGGCCTGACGTCCGGCTCGATCGCATCGAGAACGGGAGCCCCGAAGACGTCTATGCGCCGCTCCTCGGCGCTGCCCATGTCTACCAGGTCGGCGCTGCCCGCGACGAGCTCGCCCCGCATTTCCATGTCGATGCGGCTTTCCTGAAGCGCGCGCCGAATTTGCTGCTCGTCTCCAGCAACGGCGCCGGCTTCGATCCGGTCGACGTCGAGGCCTGTACGGCCGCCGGCGTCGTGGTCGTCAACCAGTCCGGCGGCAATGCCCATTCGGTCGCCGAGCATGCGCTGGCGATGATGTTGACGCTGTCCAAGCGCATCATCCAGTCGGACCGCCGGCTGCGCCGCGAGCGCGACGTCAACCGCAACGAGCTCGTCGGCAACGAGGTCGAGGGCAAGAGCGTCGGCATCATCGGGCTCGGCAATGTCGGCCGCCGCATCGCCGCGCTGTGCAAGGGCCTGCTTGGCATGAAGGTGCTGGCCTATGACCCGTATCTGTCGGCCGAGGTGATGGCTGAGCGGGGCGGGGAGAAGGTCGAGCTCGACGAGCTCCTGCGCCGCGCCGATTTCGTCTCGATCTCATGTCCGCTCAACAAGGGCAGCCGCAACATGATCAGCGTGCGCGAATTCGCCCTGATGCAGCCGCATGCCTATTTCATCACCACGGCGCGCGGCTTCATCCACGACGAGGACGCGCTGCTCCAGGCGTTGCGCGACAAGCGCATCGCCGGCGCGGGCCTCGATGTCTGGTCCAAGGAACCGCCGCCGCCGGAGCATCCGCTGCTCCAGCTCGACAACGTGCTGGCAAGCCCCCATACCGCGGGCGTTACGATCGAGGCGCGCCAGAACATGGGCCGCATCGCTGCCGAGCAGGTGCTGGAGACGCTCGACGGGAAACGTCCACCGCGCATCATCAATCCGGAGGTCTGGCCGCATTATGCCGAGCGCTTCAAGCAGGCGTTCGGCGTGACGCCGGGATAGGACAGCTGCCCTTTTTCTCGTCATTTCCGGGTTCGGCCTTTCGAGCCGCCCCGGAAATGACGGAGCGAAGAAACCGCGGCCCAACCTTCATCCGCGTCAAAATCTCTCTCCCGCATCCCGCCCAAATGGGATTAGAGTGCCGCCGGGGCAGGCAGGAGGTCCCATGTCAACTTATGTCGTCAGGTTCATGAAGGACGTGCTTGGCCAGTATGGCCGGCAGATCGAGGTGTGCCAGGGCACGCTCGAGATCGACGCCTCCGATGAGGACGAAGCCAGAGAGCGGGCCAAGGCGAAGTTTTGCAAGGATCAAGCCTTGCACCACTGGTCGCTGCACGCCGATCGCATCCAGATCCGACCGGCCGATCTTCCGTCGTGAAGCCCACCGGGAGGCAGCCGTGACGGGCGGCGGCGCCGTCGCTCGTGCGCCGAGCGACAACGTGTTGAAGCAGGTCTCGTTCGCCTCGAACACAGGTGCGGCGAGGCGCTCAGTCCAGTAGCTTGTCCAGCGTGATCGGGAAGCGCCGAATGCGCTTGCCGGTGGCATGATAGACGGCGTTCGCAATCGCCGCAGGCACGCCGACGATGCCGATTTCGCCGAGACCCTTGACACCAAGCTTGTTGATCCGGTCGTCGGGCTCGTCGACGAAAATGACGTCGATATCGTGAATGTCGGCATTCACGGGAATGTGGTACTCGGCGATGTTCGCGTTCATGATGCGACCGAAGCGGTGATCCATCACCGTCTCCTCATGCAGCGCCATCCCGATTCCCCAGACCACGCCGCCCATGATCTGGCTGCGGCCGGTCTTGGTGTTCAGGATGCGCCCGGCCGCGACCGCGCTCACGACCCGCGTGACGCGGATGACGCCGAGCTCCTCGTCGACCTTCACCTCGGCGAAGACGGCGGAATGCGTATTGGGGGCATGCGACTTGTCCTCCGCGAACTGGTTGAGCTTCTCCTTTTCGATCCGCTCGAGCTTGCTGTGGCGCATGACATCCGCAATCGAAAGGGCGGGGCCGTTCCTGCCGTTGCTGGCGATCATGCCGTCGACCAAGGTGACGGTGGCGGCATCGACGTCGGCGAGCGGCGAGCCGGGCATCGCCTTGGCGAGCCGGGCGAGCTCCTGGCGAATGTCTTCGGCCGCTCCCAACACGGCGTGCGCACTGGACGCCGCCATCCAGGAGCCGCCCTCGACGGGGGCTTGCGGCAAGGTCGAATCGGCGAGCCTGACGCTGATGTTCTCGATCGGCAGCCCGAGAGCATCGGCCGCCACCTGCGCCATAATGGTGTAGGTGCCGGTGCCGATGTCGGACGCGGCGCAGGAGACCTCCGCGTGGCCGTTCGATGTCAGGACGATGCGAACGGCGACCGGCATCTGCAGCGCCTCCCAGACGCCTGTCGCCATGCCCCAGCCGACCAGGTCTTTGCCGTCGCGCATGGAGCGCGGCGCGGGATTGCGCCGGGCCCAGCCGAAGGCTTCCGCGCCCCTGGCGTAGCATTCGCGCAGCTGCTTGCTGGTGTAGGGGAGGTCCCCGCTCTGGTCGCGATCCGAGTAGCACTTCAGCCGCAGCTCGATCGGGTCGAACTTGAGCGCGACGGCCAATTCGTCCATGGCGCATTCGAGCGCGCAGACGCCCGTTGCTGCGCCCGGCGCGCGCATGTCGCAGGGCGTGGCGAGGTCGAGGTGGACCAGCTTGTGGGAGAGGCGGCTGTTGGGACTCTTGTAGAGCTGCTCCCCCCAGCCGGTATCGTTGCGCGAGAAATCCTCAAACCGCGAGGTGACGGCGATGGCTTCGTGGGTAACGGCATCGAGTGTGCCGTCGGGCTTTGCGCCGAGCGCAACGTGCGCGATGGTCATGGGACGATAGCCCAGGCTGTACATCTGCTGTCGTGTCAGGACGACACGGACCGATCGTTTCAGCGCGAGCGCACCAAGTGTTGCCAGGACCACCTGGTGCTGCGGCCGCAGGCCCGAGCCGAACGCTCCGCCGACATAGGGCGAGATCACGCGGATGTCTTCCGGCTTCTTTCTGAAGACACCGCAGAGAAACTTCTGGACGTTCTGGACGCCTTGGGTCTTGTCATAGACTGTAAGCCCGCCGTTGCCCTCCCAGACGGCCGTTGTGGCGTAGAGCTCCATCGGGTTGTGATGCTCGCTCGGAATGACATAGTCCGCTTCGTGACGGACGGCCGCCCGCGTCAGCGCTGCTGCGGCGTCGCCGCGCGGCTTGTGTGGCTGATCCACTTTGGCAGCCGTGCCGCGTTCGGATTCGAGATCGGTCGCAAACGCCTCCTGCTCGTATTCAACGCGAATGCGAGTTGCGGCGAATTTGGCGGTTTCCCAGTCCTCCGCCACGACCAGCGCGATCGGCTGGCCGTTGAATCTGATCCTGTCGTCATAGAGTGGGCGGAACGGCGAGCCTTTCTCCGGCGCCACCTCGTCCTTCCAGGCCTCGTCCTTGTCGGCGAGTGGCGGGCGATGCGTGTGGGTGAGCACGTCGACCACGCCCTTCACCTTCAGTGCGTCGCTGCTGTCGAGGCGAACGATGCGTCCCCGCGGAATGGTGGCCTCGACGACGAAGCCATGGAGGAGACGGTCTGCTGCGAACTCGCCGGCATATTTGGCGGCGCCAGTGACCTTGGCCCGGCCGTCGACACGCGACGTTGGTGTTCCGACATAAGCGTTCATCGGGCCCTCATGCGATCTTCTTGTGAGCTTGTGATTGCGGCGTGGCGCTTGTCGCCTGCATAAGCGTGCGAACGACGGCTCGGCGGGCGAGCTCGATCTTGAATCCGTTATGCGAACGAGCGGTTGCTCCCTGCAGCAGCAGATCGGCGGCGCGTCCAAAATGATCCGGCGTTGCCGCCTGGCCGCGCAACGCCGCCTCGGCTTCGAGGCTTCGCCAGGGCTTGTGGGCTACGCCGCCGAGCGCCAGGCGCGATTCGATGATTGCGTTGCCCTCCAGTTCAAGCGCGGCCGCGACCGAGACCAGGGCAAAGGCGTAGGACAGCCGGTCGCGGATCTTCAGATAGCTGTAGTTCCTGGCAAAGCCGCGCGGCGGCAGCTCGATTGCGGTGATGATCTCGCCGCTGCCGAGATTTGTGTCGACGTGAGCCTTGTCGTTCGGAAGCCGATGGAAATCGGTCAGGGCGATTGTGCGCTCACCGGTCGAGCCTGCGATATGCACGAGCGCGCCGAGCGCGGCCAGCGCCACACTCATGTCGGATGGATTGGTCGCGATGCAGGACGGGCTGGTGCCGAGGATTGCGTGGTTGCGGTTGAGGCCATCGAGTGCCGAGCAGCCGGTGCCCGGGCTTCGCTTGTTGCAAGGCGTGGTCGTGTCATAGAAGTAGGCGCAGCGCGTTCGCTGCATCAGATTGCCGCCGACCGAGGCCATGTTGCGCAGTTGCGCGGAGGCACCGGCCAGGATGGCGCTGGCGAGCAGGGGATAGCGCTGCTCGATCAGCGGATGGTAGGCGAGATCCGAATTGGGCACCAAGGCGCCGATGCGCAGGCCGCCGTCGGCAGTCTCCTCGATGTCGCGGAGCGGCAGGCGGGAAATGTCGATCAACCGGGATGGCCGTTCGACATTCTCCTTCATCAGGTCGATAAGATTGGTGCCGCCGGCAATCACCTTCGCGTTCGGATCGGCGGCCAGCAGGCGAATGGCGTCGGCGACATCGCTTGCGCGGGAATACTGGAAGTTGTTCATGATCGGCTCATTGCCTGCTCGATCGCAGCCACGATGTTGGGGTAGGCGCCGCAGCGGCAGAGATTTCCGCTCATCAATTCCCGGATCTCGTCGGCGTCCCTGGCGTGGCCTTCGGCCAGGAGGCCGGCCGCCGAGCAAATCTGTCCCGGCGTGCAATAGCCACATTGGAATGCGTCGTGATCGATGAAGGCTTGTTGCAGAGGATGCAGGGCGCCGTCCTTGGCAAGGCCTTCGATCGTCGTGATTTCGGCGCCATCCTTCATGACGGCGAGCGTCAGGCACGAATTGACCCGTCTTCCCTCAATTAAGACGGTGCAGGCGCCGCATTGGCCGTGATCGCAGCCTTTTTTGGTGCCGGTCAATTCCAGACGGTCACGCAGGGCATCCAGAAGCGTGGTCCACGGCACGACCTCGAGTGTGCGCCTGACGCCATTGACGACAAGGCTGATCGGAATGCGTTCGGGGATCTGATCCGTGATATCGGCCATGTTCTGTTCCCTGCGGAGAGGCCGAGCTGAGCAAGTTTGGATGCCGAGTCGAGGATGCATTGCCGCCGCTGGCCAATAGCGCCCAACGGATGACGGGGTGCTTGGTTCCCGGCCGGCTACCCCGTCGCCCGGACGAGATCAGCGCTTCGCCTCGCCGAACACCACAGTCGGTACGGCGCGATTGACGATCTCGCGCAGCGCGAAGCTCGATTGCACCCGGGCGACGCGCGGCAGGCGCGACAGCTCGGTACGGTGGATGCGTTCGAAATCCTGGATGTCGCGGGCGAGAACGATCAGGATGTAGTCGTCGGTGCCCGACATCAGGAAGCAGCGCACGACGGACGGGCACTTCACCACCTCCGCCTCGAATGCCTTGAGCGCATCGTCGCTCTGGCTCTCCAGCGCGATCCGGACCAGCACCGTTGTCGTGAGGCCGAACTGCGCAAGATCGAGCGCGGCTTGGTAGGCCTGGATGTAGCCCTCGTCTTCCAGGGCCTTCTGCCGCCGTGCCAGCGCAGTGCTCGATAGTCCGACCTTGTTGGCAAGTTCGGTGTGGCTGGCCCGCGCATTGGTCGTGAGTTCGGCGAGGATGGCGAGGTCTTTCCGGTCGAGTGCCAAGGTTTCGTTTCCAGCGTGAAAGGGCATTTCCGCGCCGGAAACCGGCGCGCTAGGCGTGAACCTAGCGGATATTTGCACGAAACCAAACCGCCGCCATCGCTACGATGATGAGCAGAATCAAGGCGTTGGGGAAGGAGCTGAAGATGCGCGTCGGTGTGCCCAAGGAGATCAAGGTGCAGGAATATCGCGTCGGGCTCACTCCGGGCGCGGTTCGTGAATATGTCGCGGCCGGCCACCGGGTGACGGTGGAGACCGGCGCCGGCAGCGGCATCGGCGCCTCAGACGACGCGTATCGGCGGGCAGGCGCCACGATCGCCGAAAGCGCCCGTGACGTCTTCGCCAAGTCCGACATGATCGTGAAGGTGAAGGAGCCGCAGAAAAGCGAATGGGCCCAGCTCCGCGAAGGCCAGGTCCTGTTTACCTATCTCCATCTTGCACCCGACCCGGAGCAGGCCAAGGGCCTGCTTGCCTCGGGCTGCACCGCGATCGCCTATGAGACCGTCACGGACGCGAGCGGTCACCTCCCGCTGCTCGCGCCGATGAGCGAAGTCGCCGGCCGCCTCGCCATCGAGGCCGCCGGCGCCGCGCTCAGGCGGTCGGCCGGCGGCCGCGGGCTGCTGCTCGGCGGTGTTCCCGGCGTGCAGCCGGCGCGGGTGGTCGTGCTCGGCGGCGGCGTGGTGGGAACGCAGGCGGCACGGATGGCCGCAGGGCTCGGTGCGGAAGTCACGGTGATCGATCGCTCGATTCCTCGTCTGCGCCAACTGGACGATCTCTTTACCGGACGCGTGCGCACCCGCTTCTCGACGATCGAGTCGGTCGAGGAGGAGTTGTTCGCTGCCGACGTCGTGATCGGCGCGGTGCTCGTGCCGGGTGCCAGCGCGCCGAAGCTCGTCACGCGCGCGATGCTGACATCGATGCGGCCGGGCGCGGTGCTGGTCGACGTCGCGATCGACCAGGGCGGCTGTTTCGAGACCTCGCATCCGACCACCCACGCGGAGCCGACCTATGAGGTCGACGGCGTGGTGCATTATTGCGTCGCCAACATGCCGGGCGCAGTGCCGGTGACATCGAGCCAGGCGCTGAACAACGCGACGCTGCCGTTCGGCCTGATGCTCGCGAACAAGGGCTTTGCCGCGGTGTTGGAAAATCCGCACTTGCGCAACGGGCTCAACGTGCATCGCGGCCGGATTACGAACAAAGCGGTGGCGGAGAGTCTGGGGCTGGAATTCGCTCCGGTGGAGTCTGGGCTGGCGGCCTGAGTGGTTTTCTGATTGCGAGCGCAGCGAAGCAAGCCAGAGTGTCTCCGAGGAACGATTCTGGATTTGCTTCGCTACGCGCGCAATGACGACGTGGGAAGTGGTTGCGCTGACGCCTAATCTGCCTCCGCAGAAGAGTCACGCTTTCGTCAGCTTGTATTGCCTCAGATCCGGATCGTGGGTCATGCGCCAGTAGTCTACGAACCGCCACGGCATCGCGGAGAATACGCGGCCGCTTGCATTGCGGTAATAGGTGCTCATGCCGGGATGGGTCCAGATCATGGCCTCGTGCTCGGCATCGACCTTGCGGAGATAGTCATCGAGCACGTCCTGGCGAACCTCGATGGCCGCGATATCTCGCTCGATCATGTCGGCGAGGCAGGCGGAGATGTAGCGGCTCTGGCACTCCGACTGGAAGATGACGCTGCCGCCGTGGGCAGGACCGGAATTGGGACCGAGCATGCAGAAGAAATTCGGGAAGCCCGGCACGGTGAGGCCGAGAAATGCCGTCGGATTGTCGTTGGCCCAGGCGTCGCGCAAATCTTTGCCGTCGCGGCCGCTGATGTTGAGGCGCGCCGCCATCTCCGTGACCTTGAAGCCGGTCGCGACCACGATGATGTCGGCGTGGCGGTGTGTGCCGTCGGCGGTGACGATGCCGTCCCGGTCGAAATGGTCGATTGCGTCGGTGACGAGTTCGACATTGTCCCGCGTCAAAGTCTTGAACCAGTTGTTATCGAGCAGAATGCGCTTGCCGTAAGGCGGATAGGTCGGCACGCATTTTTCGATCAGGTCGGGTCGATCTTTCAGCTCGGACAGGATGAAGTCGGTCAGCTCCTGGCGGTGCCGGTCGTTGCCCTTGTTGACGGCGCGTTCGGGATGCGGCCAGGCCGGGTCCTTGCGCAGGAAGGGCAAGAGGCCATCGCCATAGCGCCAAAACATGTTGAAGCGATACCACTGCACATAGAACGGCAGGTGCGCCAGCAGCCAGCGCGCGCCGTCACTGATCGGATCGGCATAGCCCTTCACCGGCCGCGCCCATTGCGCGCTGCGCTGGTAGACGGTGACTGAGGCCACACGGCTGGCGATCGACGGAACCAGCTGCATCGAGGTCGCGCCGGTGCCGATCACGGCGACATGCTTGCCGTCGATGTTGATGTCGCCGGACCATAGTGCCGAGTGCAGGATCGTGCCCTTGAATTCTACTTCGCCTTTGAAGCGGGCGCGCGAGGGATCGTTGAGCTGGCCGATGGCCGAGACCAGCGCGGTGGATTCGAAAGTCTCCACTCCGTTCTCGGTCTTGAGCGTCGAAATCCAGCGTTGCCTTTCTTCATCCCAGCGTGATGATGTCAGCTCGGTGTTGACGCGCAAATGCTTGCGAATGCCGTATTCGTCCGCGACCTTCTGCAGATAGCCGAGTAGCTCCTCACGCTGGCAGAAATAGCGCGTCCATGCGTTGCGAGAGCCGAAAGAGTAGGAATAGGAGTGGTTCGGCGTGTCGACGCCGCAGCCGGGATAGCGGTTGATCCACCAGGTGCCGCCGAGCTCGGCATTCTTCTCGACGATGGTGTAGGGGATGCCGAGATGGCTGAGTGCCACGCCGAGCGCGATGGCGCAGACGCCGGCGCCGACGATCAGCACGTGCTGCTCGGCAAGCTTTTCGTCGGAGGGGCGCCTCGTCCAGCACGCCTCGCGCGGCACAAAACCCATCTCCTCGCGCATCAAAGGTGCATATTCCGGCGCGACATTCTCGCCGAGGCAAGCGCGCATCATCCTCAGCAGCAGCTCCTCGCCCGGATCGGTGATCACGGGTTTTGGCGTGCCATTGGCGAAGAGCCTGACCACGGCGGTGCGGATCTCGTCCTGGATCTCCCGGGGCACGCCGGCCTCGGGATCGGGAATGAGGCGGATGTCGCGTTTGGGCAGATAGGGCGGTTCGAGCCACTTCTCGTCGCCGGTCATGTGCACCAGCACCATCAGAAGGCAGCGGATATCGCCCTCGGCGATTGCGGAGGCGAGGTCGAGCGGCTTGTGCGGAGATTCGATGTTCATGGCGTGTCCTGATCTCCGCAGGCCCTGAAGAGGCCGCGGGTCATCAGCTTGCGATAGGCGGAGAAGACGTGATCGGGTACAGCGGTGACGCCGCCTCCCGAATAGGAGTAGCGGCGGCTGAGATAGCCGCGCGCGCCCATCAGCATGTGAACGATGGCCTCGAACTCCTCGTCGCTGTAATCTTCGATCGCGCCGGCAAGCCGTGCGCGGCGCAAAATGCGCACATAAGCGGTCGAGATGTTGTCGAGGTGCTTCTGGTAACCGATGGGCGCGAAGAACTCGGCCTCGTTGAGGATGCGCAAGAATTCAGGCACCTCGCGGATGAAGTCGAAGAAGGCGGCAAAGCGCTCGATCTCCTGCCGCGCCGCGTGCGCATTGCCGGTACGCACGCGGATGAACTCGACCATGTCGAGGCCGATTTTTGGTAGGAGCTGGTCGAGCAGTTCCTGGCGATTCTCGAAATGATTGTAGAAGGTACCCTGCGCGACACCGGCTTCTTCGGTGATGCGCGCGACCGAGGCCTCGGCATAGCCATGCTTGCCGACGACTTTCGTGGCAGCCTCAAAGATCTTCTGCTTGGTCCAGGCGTTGCGCTCGATGCGGTTCAGCTTGGTAACCTTTGCAGTCGCTTGCGTCATTCGGGGGTCTCCAGCTCGGCGCGCAGCACGCGCTTGAGGATCTTGCCTGACGGATTGCGCGGCAGGCTGCCGCGGATAACCAGCTGCTTCGGCACCTTGAAACTCGCCAGCCGCGCGCGGCAATGCTCGGTGAGGGCGGCGAGGTCGAGGCTCGCGCCCTCAGTCAGCACGACAACCGCGACCGGCCGCTCGCCCCAGCGCGCATCGCGTAGGCCGATCACGGCGACTTCGCGCACTTCGGGCAAATCGTAGATGATGCGCTCGACCTCGGAGGAGGCGATGTTCTCGCCACCGGAGATGATCATGTCCTTCTTGCGGTCGGTCAGGTAGAGGAAGCCTTCGTCGTCGAGATAGCCGACGTCGCCGCTGCGGAACCAGCCGCCGAAGAAGGCCGACGCCGTCTTCTCCGGATCCCTCCAATAGCCGCGCGTGATCTTCGGACCGCGCAGGCAGATCTCGCCATTGACGTTCGGCGGCAGCTTGTTGCCGTTCTCGTCGCAGATTTCGATCTCGACATGGGCAATGGCGCGACCGGTCGAACCGATCTTCTCGATCTCGCGACCTTTCTCCATAAAGGTGTCGCCGCCGACGGTCTCGGTGAGTCCATAGGCGTCGATGTAGCGCGCATTGCGGAAATATTCGGAGAAGGCGCGGATGCGTGCCTCCGGCGTCTTCTCGCCGCCGCCGATTGCCCATTGCAGGCTGGAGACGTCGTAGCGGTCGCGGGTGGGGCAGGTGAGCATCGCGGTGGTCATGACGGGCGCGAACCAGGCAGCGTTGAGCTTGTCTTCTGCGATAGAAGCAAGCGCCGCCTCCGGTTCGAAATTGCGCTCGATGCGAATGAAGCCGCCATGCCAGAGCACTGCGATGCCTGGCAGGTCGAGCGCGCCGACGTGATAGAGCGGACCGATGACGAGAAGACGCGTATCGGCGCTTAAGCCCAGCGCAATCGTCTGGTCGGCCGACTTCCAGTAGAAATTGTCGTAAGTGAGCATCACGCCCTTGGGGCGGTCTGTCGTGCCAGATGTGTACATCAGCCGCATCAGGTCGGAAGGCTGGCGCACATGCATCGGCGCAGCTGTAGCATTGCCTGTGAGATGGGTGACGCTCTGCTGCGCGGCCTCGTTCAGCACGACGATGTTCGCGCCCGCTGCATTCGCAGCCAATTCCTCATCGACGATCAGAAGGCGCGCGCCGGCATTGCTGGCGATGTAGTCGACCTCGTTGCGGGACAGGCGAAAATTGATCGGCAGGAACACCGCGCCGAGATGGCTGGTGGTGAAGACGAGCTCCAGGAATGCCGCGCTGTTCTTCATCAGCACGGCGACGACATCGCCGGCGCCGATGCCCTGCGCGGCGAGCCAGCCGGCGATCTGCCGGATGCGCACGTCGAACATCGCGTAAGCGATCTCCTCGCCGCGGTATTTCAGCGCGGGCCGGTCCGGCGTGCGCCGGGCATGGAAGGCGATGAAGCTCGAAAGGTTGATCATTTGCCGGGTTTGGGCCGGTTACCGACCTCACTTCCTCCCTTGATGAATTCTGACTCGTAATTCATCTTTGGCTTGACGTCACCCCCGCCCCTCTGAAATCCTTGGGATCACGGAGACGAGACGATCTCCGGCAGGGATCAGGACACGCCGACCCGAAAGAGGGAGGGAAAATGATGAGAACCCGCACGCCGGGCATCAGCCGCCGTTCCACGCTGGCGCTGATGGGCGCCGGCGCGATAACGTTTGCCGCGCCCTGGGTGGCGCGTGCGCAAGCCAAGACCATCAAGATCGGCATGCCGACGATCCTGTCGGGCCGTGTCGCGCAGCTCGGCACGTCCTCGCGCAATGCGGTGATGCTGGAGGTCGAGAAGGTCAACGCCGCCGGCGGCCTCGCCGGCCGGCAGATCGAGATGGTGATCCGCGACTCCAAGGGCCAGCCGCAGGAAGCCGCGCGCGTCGCGCGCGAACTCGTCAACACCGACGGCTGCGAGTTGCTGCTCGACGGCGAGGCGTCCTCCGGATCGTTCGCGGTGCATGAAGTCGCGCGCGATCTCGGCGTGCTCTGCGTCCACACCTGCTCGGAAGCATCTTCGCTGACGGCCGATCCCAAGCAGCACATCCCGAATGCGTTCCGCTGCGTGCGCCAGGGCATCCACGATTCCATCGTCGGCGGCAGCTATGCCGCCTCGATCGCGAAAGCCAAGGGCCTGAAGAAGTGGGCGACGTGTTCGCCCGACTACGCCTACGGCCGCGATACCACCGGAGAGTTCACACTGTATCTGAAGCGCTTTGCGCCCGAGGTCGAAATCGTCAGCGAGTCCTGGCCAAAGCTGTTCCAGCCCGACTACACCGAAGTGGTGACGAAGATCCTCCAGGCCAAGCCGCAGGCGCTGTATTCCTGCCTCTGGGGCGGCGATCTCACCTCCTACATCGACCAAGCCAACATCTACGCGATGTTCAGCCAGATGGAGGTGTTCGCAGTCAACATGGCCGACTACACAGCGCTCACGGTGGTGAAGAACCTGCCGAAGGGCATCCATTCCGGTAATCGCTACATCAAGACGTTCCCGGCCACGCCGGAGAACGCAGCCTGGGGGGATGCCTACAAGGCCAAGTACAACGAGTATCCGACCAACTGGTCGTGGCAGAACGCCACCGCGGTGATGTTCCTCAGTGAAGCCGCGAAAAAGGCGAACTCCGCCGACGGCAAGAAGATCGCGGAGGTGCTGAAGGGCCTCACCATCAAGTGTCCGTTCGGCGCCGACGGCACCGTGACGATGCGCGGCGACGACCACACCCTGGTCGGCTACGCCATCGGCTGGGGCACCACCATCCCGCAGGAGCCGTATGTACCGGAGGTCAAGGCCGGCGACTGGAAGACCATCTTCGAGTTAGAGGCCGAATGGAAGAAGAGCAAGGGCTACACCTAACGCCGCGGCGGAGAGGGGGGACCCTCTCCGCCGTTTTCGTTTTCCGCGCCGTATCAGGCGCGCCGCAATGAAAGTGCTCTCGTGGATCTCGACGCGCTCGCCGGCTGCCTCGCCAGCTCCGCCTGCTTGGTGACGCAAACCACCAGCGGCCTCATCATCGGCATGCTTCTGTTTCTCGTCGCGGTCGGGCTGACCCTGATCTTCGGTGTGCTCAAGGTCGTCAATTTCAGCCATGGCGCCTTCTACATGTTCGGCGCCTACTTCGCGATGACGGCCTACCAGCTCACCGGCAGTTTTGCGCTCGCCATGCTGGCGGGCGCGGCCGGCACCGCGATCCTCGGCCTGATCTTCGAGCGCGTCTTCATGAGCCGCGTCTATGGCGCCGACGTGCTGATGCAGCTGCTTGTCTGCTATGCCTTCGTGCTGATCTTCGACGATGTCGCGCGCATCATCTGGGGACCGGAGTTCAAGTCGATGGGCATGCCGTCCGCGTTCCAGGTGATGCCGCTATTCATCGCCGGTGGCGTGGTGCCGCCTTATTATCTATTGCTGATCGGTGTCGCGCTTCTTGCGGCCGTCGTGCTCGGTATAGGATTGTCGCGCAGCCGCATCGGCAAGGTGATCCGCGCGGCCGCGCACAATCCCGGCATGGTCTCGGCGCTCGGCATCAACACCGGCCTGATCTATGGCGGCGTGTTCGCGCTCGGCGGCATGCTGGCGGGTCTTGCCGGTGCGCTCGCGGCTCCTGTGCGGTCGCTGACGCCGGGCATGGGATTTTCCGTGCTGATCGAGTCCTTCATCGTCACCGTGATCGGCGGCATGGGCTCGATCCTGGGCGCGCTGATCGGCGCGCTGCTGCTCGGGCTGATCCGCTCGTTCGGCTCGCTCGGCTTTCCCCTGTTTACCGAAGGCCTGATGTATCTTTTCATGGTGATCGTGCTGGTCTCCAAACCTACCGGCCTGTTCGGCAGGGAGGCGGTATGACCGAGCTCGAGGCCGGTCGCGCCGAAACGCTGGCGCCGGTGCGCAGCGGTGCCGTACTGCGACGCTACCGTGACGTCCTGATCGCGCTGATCGCCTTTGCCGTGCTGGCGAGCCTGCCGCTCTTCACCGGCAGCAAGGCCCTGCTCGATTTCGTCATCCGCTGCTCGGCCTACGGCCTGTTTGCGACGTCGCTCAATCTGCTGGTCGGCTATACCGGCCTGACCTCGTTCGGCCACGGCATGTTCTTCGGGCTTGGCGCCTACAGTTTTGGCCTCATCATGCAGAAGCTCGGCGTGCCGATTCCCGTCGCCTTCGTCGCGACGCTGGCGATCACCGCAATGGTCTCCGCGATCATCGGCGCCATCTGCGTGCGGCTGAAGGAGATTTACTTCGCCTTCGTGACGCTCGCATTCCAGATGCTGATCCACTCGACCATTTTGTCCTGGGCCTCCTTCACCGGCGGCGACCAGGGTCTGCGCGGCGGCATTCCGCGACCGCCGTTCCTCGGAATTGACCTTGCCAATCACGTCCATCTCTATGTCGCGAGCTGCGCGCTGCTGATTCTCGGCCTGCTCGCGATGCGCCAGATCGCGCAATCACCGTTCGGCTACACGCTGCGCATGATCCGCGACAACGCCGCGCGCGCGAGCTTCGTCGGCATCGACGTCTGGCGCGCCAAGCTCACCGTGTTCGTGCTGGCGGCTTTGTTCGCGTCGATGGGCGGCATGGTGATGGCGCTGTTCGTGTCCGGCGCCTATCCGGAATTCGCCTATTGGACGATCTCGGGCGAGGGCATTTTCATCAACATGCTTGGCGGCGTCTCGACCTTCCTCGGGCCGATGGTCGGCACCGCGCTGCTGCTTCTGCTCAACGATACCGTCACACGTTTCACCGAGTATCACGGCATCGTGCTTGGCGTCGTCATCCTGTTCTTCGCGCTGGGCCTGCGCAAAGGTCTCCTGGATTTCGCCGCCGAATGGCTTGCGCAGCGGCGCGACGCTGGCGAGGGGCGCTAGCGATGCTCGAGATCCGCAACCTCGCAAAATCGTTCGGCGGCGTGAAGGCGACCAACGACGTCTCGCTCGACTTCCCCGACGGCTCGCTGACCGCGGTGATCGGCCCGAACGGCGCCGGCAAGAGCACCTTCTTCAACCTGATCACCGGCGCCTTGAGGCCGGATTCCGGCCAGGTGCTGCTCGACGGCGTCGATCTCGCCGGCCGCTCGCCACCGGAGATCGTGCGCCACGGTATCGGCCGCGCCTTCCAGGTTGCCAGCATCTTCAAATCGCTCACCGTGCAGGAGACCATGCTCGCCGCCGTCAGCGCCGACCAGCGCACCTCGGCGGTGCTGCACAAGCGCTTTCCGCTGCCGGAGACGCGCGACCGCGCTGAGCATGTGATGGAGCTGCTGGGCCTCGCCGGCAAACGCCATCGCACCGCCGCGACGCTGTCGCACGGCGATCAGAAGCTGCTCGACATCGCGCTCGCGCTGGTGCTCGATCCAAAGGTGCTGCTGCTGGACGAGCCAACCGCCGGGATGGGCCCGGAGGAGCGCTGGCGCATGATCGACAAGGTGCGTGAGCTCTGGGAGACGCAGAAGATCACCGTCGTCTTCATCGAGCACGACATGGACATCGTGTTCAAGATCGCGCCAAAAATCGTCGTGCTTTGCTACGGCCGCATCCTGGCCACCGGCACGCCCGACGAGATCCGCAACAACAGCGCGGTGATCGAGGCCTATCTGGGCACCGAGCATGCGGGAGCTGCGGCATGAACGCAGCCGTCATCGAAGTCGCCGATCTCGATGTCTATTACGGCACCAGCCAGATCCTGTTCGGCGTCAATCTGTCGGTGCGGCAAGGCGAGACCATGGCGCTGTTGGGCCGCAATGGCGCCGGCAAATCGACGACCATGAAGGCAATCATGGGGCTGGCGCCGCCGCGGAGGGGCAGGGTCAACCTGCGCGGCGCGGTGATCTCGGGCCTGAAGCCGCACACCATCGCGCGCGCCGGCCTCGGCTTCGTGCCGGAGGACCGCCAGATCTTTCCGGAGCACACGGTCGAGGACAATCTGGTCATCGGGAAGAAGAAGGGACCGGAGGGCCAGGACGAGTGGCCGATCAAACGCATCTACGAGGTCTTCCCGCTTCTGGAGCCGCTGCGCAATCGCATCGCCGGGCGTCTTTCGGGCGGTGAGCAGCAGATGCTCGCGATCGCGCGCACGCTGATGGGCAATCCCGCGCTCCTGCTGCTCGACGAGCCGAGCGAGGGCCTCGCGCCGATCATCGTGCAACGGATCGGCGAATTGTTGCGGCAGCTCCGTTCGCTCGGATCGACGGTGCTGATCGCCGAGCAGAACATGCATTTCTGCCTGGGGCTGGCGAGTCACGCCACGATCATCGACAAGGGCCAGATCGTCTATGCCGCCGGAATCGACGAGCTGAAGGCCAATGAGGCGATCCGGCGCAGGTATCTGGCCCTGTAGCCCGCCGGTGTCTCAATAGGCCGAAGAAGAAAACTATTGTGCCGGGGTTGTCGAACGGAAGGAGTTTTCCCTCCGGAGGGCAAAAACGCCAATCGCTTCCATTGCCGTTTGGGGCCGAAAAGACGACATTCCCATCAGAATTTGATGGGTTGGCCAGAGCCATGGAACGTACCGGATTTGAACCCTTCGGCGAGCAATTGGTGTCCGCGACGGACACCCAGCCGCGGTCGCGTACGTCAAAGCTTCTGCTGCGGGCCGGCACCGGCCTGTTCTGGTCGCTGATTGCGGGTATCGTGCTTGCCCGCGCTGCCTTCTTCGAGCCCGGCATCTATGACGGCTTCAGCCGCGTCGCTTCGCTGGCCAAGAGCCTGATTTTCTAGGGCCGATTATTCCGGGCTGAGGATAGAATCTCCCTCGGGCCTGATATGTCGAAAACTTATTTCCCAACGGAAGCGCGCTGCGTATAAATCTTCTCCTCTGGGAGAGATTTGTGTCGCAGAATCAAGCATCCAGCCCGGCCGATGCCAAACCGGCCACCGCCGCGAGCCGTATTGCGGCACTGATTCCCGGCATTCTCCTCTGCGTTTTGGTCGCCGGTATTTCGGCGCTGCTCGAGCGGGCGGAACTCGGCGTCTTCGAGCATCCTTATGTCGAGGCGCTGGTGATGGCGATCCTGCTCGGGATGGCCTTGCGCAGCTTCTGGAAGCCCGCGCCGCGTTGGCAGGCCGGCATCGCCTTTAGCGCCAAACAGCTCCTCGAAGTCGCGGTCATGCTGTTGGGGGCCTCCATCAGTTTTGCCGCCATTGCCGCCTCAGGCATCGCGCTGCTCGCGTCGATCGCGGCCGTCGTCGTGATCGCGCTCTGCGTCTCCTTCGGGCTCAGCCGCATGCTCGGACTGTCGACACGGCTGTCGATCCTGATCGCCTGCGGCAATTCGATCTGCGGCAATTCGGCGATTGCGGCTGTGGCGCCGATCATAGGTGCCAATAACGACGAGATCGCATCCTCCATCTCCTTCACTGCCATCCTGGGCGTGATGATGGTGCTGGGCCTGCCGCTGTTGATTCCGCTTCTGCAATTGTCCGCCACGCAATACGGCATTCTCGCTGGCCTGACCGTCTATGCGGTCCCGCAGGTGCTGGCGGCGACGGTGCCGGCCGGACTCGTCTCCACGCAAATCGGCACGCTCGTGAAATTGATGCGCGTATTGATGCTTGGGCCGGTCGTCGTCGGCCTCTCGTTGGTTGCCTCGCGCTGGCACAGCGATGCCAAGAAGACCAATGTCGGCTTCTTTCGGCTTGTGCCGTGGTTCATCCTCGGCTTCCTCGCGCTGGCGACCCTGCGCTCCCTGGAGATCGTGCCGGCCACGGTGGTCGGACCGGTGACGAAGATCACCGGCTTTCTCACCGTGGTCTCCATGGCCGCCCTCGGCCTCGGCGTCGACGTGCGCGTGTTGGCGAATGTCGGGGGCAGGGTGACAGCAGCCGTGACGCTGTCGCTGATGCTGTTGCTTGGCGTCAGCATTGCACTGGTGCATTGGTTCAAGTGACAGCGCGTGCCGCCTCTCTGGACATCCCGCGCCAGACGTTTATTGGTCTTCGCTAATGTGACCGGCCAGCGTTCAACGCGGCCGATCCGAAAACAGCGAGGACGCGGCCATGACGACATTAACGGTTAAAGACCTTCTCCCCGAGGACGGCACGCGGGGAACGCTGGCCGGCCGCGTCTGGCTGCCGCAGGTGAATGGCCCCGCCGTCGTCGCTGTACGTGGTGACGGCGTCTTCGATGTTACCGCAGAGTTTCCCACCATCAGTACGCTTTGCGAAGCGGACGATCCAGCCAACGCGCTTAGGGCGGCCAAGGGTGAGAGGATCGGCGATCTCGAGGCGATCGTCACCAATACGCCGCCGGACCAGCGCGATCCTCAAAAACCGTGGCTGCTTGCTCCCGTCGACCTCCAGACTCTGAAAGCCGCCGGCGTCACCTTTGCGATCTCGATGCTGGAGCGCGTGATCGAGGAGCGCGCCAAGGGCAATCCGGCTTCGGCCGAAGCAATCCGCAAAGAAGTGACGCGGCTGATCGGCGATGATCTTTCGAAGCTCAAGCCCGGCTCCGACCAGGCGATGCATCTGAAGCAGGTGCTGATCGACCAGAACGCCTGGAGCCAGTATCTCGAGGTCGGCATCGGTCCCGATGCCGAGGTCTTCACCAAGGCGCCGACATTGTCGTCGGTCGGCACGGGCATGGATGCGGGCCTGCATCCGAAATCGACCTGGAACAACCCCGAGCCGGAGCTCGTGCTGTTCGTCTCGAGCCGCGGCAAAATCGTCGGCGGCGCGCTCGGCAACGACGTGAACCTGCGCGACTTCGAGGGCCGCTCGGCGCTGCTGTTGTCGAAGGCCAAGGACAACAACGCCTCCTGCGCGATCGGCCCGCTGCTGCGCCTGTTCGACGATACGTTCTCGCTCGACGATGCGCGCAAGCTGGACATCAGTCTGAACGTCAAGGGACAGGACGGTTTCGTCCTCAACGGCCATTCCTCGATCAGCAAGATCAGCCGCGATCCGACAGATCTCGTCGAACAGACCATCGGCAAGGTGCATCAATATCCAGATGGTTTCGTGCTGTTCCTCGGCACGATGTTCGCTCCCGTCGAGGATCGCGATGCGCCGGGACAGGGCTTCACCCACAAGCGCGATGACATCGTCACGATCGCCGCGCCCCAGCTCGGCAAGCTCGTCAACCGCATGCGCACCAGCGACGAGTGCGAGCCGTGGACGTTTGGAATCGGTGCGCTGATGAAGAACCTGGCGCAGCGGAAGCTGATTTAGCGCCCCTGCGTTTCGATTTCGCATAAGCGAATTTGCAGAAGGTCGTCATGCCCGGGCTTATCCCGGGCATTCACGTCCTTTGTCCCGGTGGGTCAGGCGTGGATGGTCCGCACAGGCCCGGCGGCGGCAGCCGAGCCGTATAATTTCCTTCATCTACCCGTTGTATCGGCGGAACAAAATCCCGCTGAGCGTGTCGTCTGCGCAAAGCCCGCATCCCTCCTCCTTCATCCCAATAGTAAAATAATATGACTATACGGGGCTAGATTTCCGTGAAATAGTGCCTGTCGCTGGCTCGAAGGCTGGCCTGCGGGTGCCATGCTACCAACCTGCGCCCCCAGATAAACATCTTGGGAGACACGCCTGATGACCCTCAAAGCCCTCTTTGCGGCCAGCGCCACGACCGCGTTGCTGCTCGCCCTGCCGGCGAATGCCGCCGAGCTCACCATCGGCTTCTCGCAGATCGGATCGGAATCCGGCTGGCGCGCGGCCGAGACCTCGGTCTCCAAGCAGGAAGCCGCCAAGCGAAAGGTCAATCTCAAGATCGCCGACGCGCAGCAGAAGCAGGAGAACCAGATCAAGGCGATCCGCTCCTTCATCGCGCAGAATGTCGATGCGATCTTCCTTGCGCCTGTCGTCTCGACGGGCTGGGATTCGGTGTTGAAGGAAGCCAAGGAGGCCAAGATCCCGGTCGTGCTGCTCGACCGCGACATCGATCCCTCGGGCAAGGATCTTTATCTCACCGCTGTCACCTCCGACAGCGTGCACGAAGGCGAGGTGGCCGGCGACTGGCTGGCCAAGACTGTGGGGACGAAAGCCTGCAACATCGTCGAATTGCAGGGCACGGTCGGCGCGAGCGTCGCCGCCAACCGCAAGAAGGGTTTCGACACCGCCATCGCCAAGCACGCGAACCTGAAGGTGGTGCGCAGCCAGACCGGCGACTTCACCCGCGCCAAGGGCAAGGAGGTGATGGAGAGCTTCATCAAGGCCGAAGGCGGCGGCAAGTCGATCTGCGCGGTCTACGCGCATAATGATGACATGATGGTCGGCGCGATCCAGGCGATGAAGGAAGCCGGCCTCAAGCCCGGCAAGGAGATTCTCACGGTCTCCATCGATGCCGTCCCCGATATCTTCAAGGCGATGGCCGCGGGCGAGGCCAATGCGACTGTCGAGCTGACGCCGAACATGGCCGGCCCCGCGCTCGATGCGATTGCGGCTTTCAAGGACAAGGGCACGGTTCCGCCGAAGTGGATCCAGACCGAATCCAAGCTCTATACCGCCGCCGACGATCCGCAGAAGATCTATGACAGCAAGAAGGGCCTCGGTTACTGAGGCGGATGCCGGTCGGACCGCGTCTTGCGGTCCGACCGCGCGCTTCGAATCTGCTGCGCGAACGATAGGCTGGGTGACCGCATCGTTAGCGGGCATTGCCGGGAGTGACGTTGTCATGGAGAACAGCCCCGATCCTGCTCCGGCCCTTCTGGAGGTGCGCGGGATCAGCAAAAGCTTCGGTGCTGTGCGAGCGTTGCAAGAGGTCGACTTCACGCTTCGCGCCGGCGAGATCCATGCGCTGCTCGGCGAGAACGGCGCCGGCAAATCCACGCTGATCAAGGCGGTCACCGGCGTGTTCCCACGCGATACCGGCATCGTCAGGCTCGGCGGTGAAGAGGTCGCGCCGCGCTCGGCCAAGGCGGCGCTTCAGGCCGGCATCGCCACCGTCTACCAGGAAGTCAACCTGCTGCCGAACCTCTCGGTGGCACAAAATCTGTTTCTCGACCGCCAGCCGATGCGTTTCGGCATTGTCCGCGAGGGCGAGATGCGTCGCCGCGCCAACGCCTTGCTCGCGGACTTTGGCCTCGATATCGATGTCGCCGCGCCGCTCGGCAGCTATTCTGTCGCCGTGCAACACGTCACCGCGATCGCGCGGGCCGTCGATCTCTCCGCGCGCGTGCTGATCCTGGACGAGCCGACCGCGAGCCTCGACCGCCACGAGGTCGACATCCTTTTCGGCATCATGCGCCAGCTCGCCAAACGTGGCATCGGTATCGTCTTCGTCAGCCACTTCCTGGACCAGGTCTACGAGATCTCCGACCGCATCACCGTCCTGCGCAACGGCCGCCTGGTCGGCGAGCGCGAAACCGCTTCGCTGCCGCGGCTGGAATTGATCCGGATGATGCTCGGCCGCGAGCTGGCCGAGACCACCCGCGCACGGGCGTCTGCCACTGAGCACAAGGCGCGCGAGATCTGCGCGAGCTTCGAGAATTACGGCAAAGCCGGCTACGTCGCGCCGTTCAATCTCGAGCTGCGACATGGTGAGGTCGTTGGTCTCGCCGGCCTGCTCGGCTCGGGCCGGACCGAGACGGCGCGGCTGGTGTTCGGCGCCGAACGCGCCGATCGCGGCCAGGCGACGGTGGAGGGCGCACCGGTGCGGCTCCAGTCGCCGCGCGACGGTGTCCGCCACGGCTTTGGCTATTGCCCGGAGGAGCGCAAGACCGACGGTATCGTCGCCGAGCTCAGCGTGCGCGAGAACATCGTGCTCGCGCTCCAGGCCAAGCGCGGGCTGCATCGGCCGCTGTCGCGGCGCGAGCAGGACGAGATCGCGCGTCGTTACGTCAAGATGCTCGACATCCGCCCGGCAGATGCCGAACGCCCGGTCGGCCTGCTCTCCGGCGGCAATCAGCAGAAAGTGCTGCTGGCGCGCTGGCTTGCGACCTCGCCGCGGCTGCTCGTGTTGGACGAGCCGACCCGCGGCATCGATGTCGGCGCGCATGCCGAGATCATCCGCCTGATCCGCGAACTCTGCGACGATGGGCTGGCACTGCTCGTGATCTCCTCTGAACTCGATGAGATCGTGACCTATTCCGATCGCGTCGTGGTGCTGCGCGACCGCGCCCATGTCGAGGAGCTCGCGGGCGAGGCGATCGACGTCGGCAGCATTCTCGCGGCCATCGCCGCCGATGGCGCCGCGATCGCGCATGAGGGGCGGGCATGACAGCGCTGTTGCCGCGCCGCGGCCTTGCCCAGATCCTCGCGCTGATCGTCATCCTGGCGGTCGATCGCGTGGTGTCGCCGCAATTCTTCGACCTGCGTCTTCAGGACGGCCGGCTGTTCGGCAGCCTGATCGACGTGCTCAACCGCGGCACGCCGGTGGCGCTGCTCTCGCTCGGCATGGTGCTGGTGATCGCCACGCGCGGCATCGATTTGTCGGTGGGTGCGGTCATGGCGATCTCGGGCGCGATTGCGGCGAGCCTCGCCGACAGCCACGGTCTGCCGATCGTGCTGGGGGCTGCGCTTGGTGCCGGACTCGTCTGCGGCCTCTGGAACGGCTTCCTCGTCGCCGTGCTCGGCATGCAGCCGATCGTGGCGACGCTGATCCTGATGGTGGCGGGCCGCGGCATCGCCCAGCTGATTACCGAGGGGCGCATCGTAACTTTCTCCTCGCCCGATTTGGTGTGGCTCGGCAATGGCGCTGTGCTCGGCCTGCCGGTGCCGGTCGCGATTGCCCTTGGCATGCTGATCCTCACCGGCGCGGTGGTGCGCGGCTCGGCGCTGGGGCTGCTGATCGAGGCGACCGCTGGCAATGCGCGGGCGAGCGAGCTCGCCGGCGTCGGCACGCGCGCCATGATATTGTCGGTTTATGTCTGGTGCGGCGTCTGCGCCGCGCTCGCGGGCGTGATTGCAGCCGCTGATATTATGGGTGCGGATGCCAACAATGCCGGCCTCTGGCTCGAGCTCGACGCCATCCTCGCGGTCGTGATCGGCGGCACCTCGCTGTTCGGCGGCCGCTTCAGCCTGGTACTGGCCGTGTTGGGTGCGCTGATCATCCAAACCATGAACACCGGCATCTTATTGTCCGGCTATCCGCCGGAGTTCAATTTGCTGGTCAAGGCGGTGGTGGTGCTCGCGGTGCTCTTGCTGCAATCGCCGAAATTCGCCGGCATTGCCGGGACAGCCGCGCGACTGCGGAGGTCCAAAGCATGAAAGGCCTGCCGCCCGTCCTCATCACCGCCATCGTGCTGGTCGCCGGCTTTGCGCTCTGCGCGATGCAATTCCCCAACATTGCCTCGACCCGCGTGGTCGGCAATCTCCTCACCGACAACGCCTTTCTCGGCATCGTCGCGACCGGCATGACCTTCGTCATCATCTCCGGCGGCATCGATCTCTCGGTCGGCTCGGTGATCGGTTTCACGACCGTGTTCGTGGCGCTGGCCATCGAGCGCTGGGGCGTGCCGCCGCTGGTGGCCTTCGTCGCCATCCTCGTACTATCGGCAGGGTTCGGGGCTGCAATGGGCGCCGTGATCCACGTCTTCGACCTGCCGCCCTTCATCGTCACGCTCGCCGGCATGTTCCTCGCGCGCGGTGCGAGCTTCCTGCTCTCGACGGAATCGGTACCGATCACCGCGCCGGTCTACTCCACCATGTCGGACTTCGCGCTGCGGATGCCCGGCGGCGGACGGCTGACGGCCATCGCGATCATCATGCTGGTGATCGTGATCGGCGGCGCCCTGCTGCTGCATCTCACCCGCTTCGGCGCCA
The DNA here is from genome assembly GCF_023073935.1 of Bradyrhizobium sp. 147. Lineage (NCBI taxonomy): Bacteria > Pseudomonadati > Pseudomonadota > Alphaproteobacteria > Hyphomicrobiales > Nitrobacteraceae > Bradyrhizobium > Bradyrhizobium sp. 147. The sequence continues at coordinate 210,957 of NZ_JADPKL010000042.1, forward strand.
ATGTCTATGCGCTCGGCGGCAGCCGGGCCACCGCGAGCCTGATGGGCGTTGCAGTCGGCAAGATGACGGTGAAGATCTACATGCTGTCGAGCCTGCTCGCTGGCATCGCCGGCATTGTCTTCTCCTTCTACACCAGCGCCGGCTATTCGCTCTCCGCGGTCGGCGTCGAGCTCGATACCATCGCGGCCGTCGTGATCGGCGGCACGCTGCTCACGGGCGGCCAGGGATCGGTGATCGGCACCTTCCTCGGCGTGCTGATCCAGGGCTTGATTCAGACCTACATCAATTTCGACGGCACGCTGTCGAGCTGGTGGACCAAGATCGCGACCGGCATTCTGCTGTTCGCCTTCATCGCCTTGCAGCAGGGACTGGTCGCGCTGGCACGACGGCCGGTGAGGAAGAGTGCAGGAGCAACCTCATGACCTCACGCATCGTCGTCATCCCGACGCGGCGGGCCCACTCCAACCATGCGGAGGTGGCCCGCTCGATCGGCGTCGATATCATCGCCGGCCGCTATGCGGAGGGAACGCGGCTGCCCGGCGATGCCGAGATGATCGCGATGTTCGGCGTGTCGCGGCCGGTGCTGCGCGAGAGCGTCAAGACGCTGGTGGCCAAGGGGCTGCTCACCACCAAGGCGCGCGTCGGCACCGTCGTGCGCGAGCGCGGCGCCTGGAACATGTTCGACGCCGACGTGCTGGCCTGGCATCTGGACGCCGGCATCGACAAGCGCTTCCTCAACGACCTCGCCGAGATCCGTCTCGCCGTCGAGCCGCGCGCCGCCGTTCTCGCAGCTATGCACCGGTCCGAAGACGACGTCGCTGAGCTCCGTCGCTGCATGGATCGCATGCGGCTTGAAGCGTCGGACTCCGTCGGCTTTGCCGATGCCGACCTCGCGCTCCATGTTGGGGTGGCGCGCGCCTCCGGCAATCTGTTCATGCGCTCGATCGGGCATGTCATCGAGGCAGCGCTGCGCGCCTCGTTCCTGCTGAGCGCCCCGGTCGCGCCGGAGGACCGCGACACCGTGCTGCTCTGGCATCAAAAGATCGTCGATGCCATTGCAGCGGGGGATGCTGACGGCGCCTCGGAGGCGATGGTCTACGTCATTCACAACGGCATGAGCCGGCACGAACACACTGTGATCGAGGCCGCGCCGGCGGATCCGCTGCCACCTGCGAATACTGGAGAGCAAGCGTGACCGAACTTCGCATCGCCATCGTCGGCTTCGGCAAGATCGCGCGCGACCAGCACCTCGATGCAATCGCCGCGACACCGGATGCGACGCTCGCGGCTGTCGCCAGCCGCAGCGCCTCGCTGCCGGGGCTGCCGCATTTCGCCACCATCGAGGAATTGCTGGAGAAGGGGCCGCCGATCGACGCAGTGTCGCTCTGCACGCCGCCGCAGGTGCGCCGCGCCCAGGCGGCCGCGGCGCTCGCCGCCGGCAAGCATGTCATGCTGGAGAAGCCGCCCGGCACCGGCGTCGCCGAGCTCGATCCGCTGATCGCGATGGCAGCGGCGGCGAAGCGGACGTTGTTTGCAACCTGGCATTCGCGCTACGCGCCGGCGGTCGAGCCGGCGCGGCAATGGCTCGCCGAGCGCCGCATCGCCACCGTGCACATCAGCTGGAAGGAAGACGTCCGCGTCTGGCATCCCGGGCAGGGCTGGATCTGGGAGCCGGGCGGCCTCGGCGTGTTCGATCCCGGCATCAATGCGCTGTCGATCCTGACCACAATCCTTCCGCAACCCGTGTTCGTCACCGCGGCCGAGCTGGCCTTTCCGGCCAACTGCCAGGCACCGATCGCGGCGAACCTGACGCTGACTGACATCGACGGCCTGCCTATCAGTGCCGAATTCGACTTCCGCCAGACCGGGCCGCAGAGCTGGGATATCCTCGTGGAAACCGATCAGGGCCAGTTGACGCTGTCCGGTGGTGGCAGGCGGATGGCGATCGACGGCAAGACCGTTGCCGAGGCGCCCGATGAGGAATATCGGGAGCTGTACCGGCGCTTCGTCGATCTCGCTGCGACCGGCGCGAGCGATGTTGACCTGGCGCCATTGCGTCTCGTCGCCGATGCCTTCCTGCTCGGCAAGCGGTCGATCGTCGAACCATTTGTGGACTGACAATGGCTGGCTCGAGAATCACAAGAGACGCTTTCGGAACACTGCCGGACGGTCGCGCGATCGAGCGCGTCGTGCTGCGCGGGGAGGGCGGCTTCGAAGCGCGCATCATCACTCATGGCGCGGTGATCCAGGCGTTGATCGCGCCGGACGCTAAGGGCGGCTATGACGATGTCGTGCTCGGCCACGATGCCTTCCCTGGCTATCTCGCCGAACGAAAGTTCCTCGGCGCCACGGTCGGCCGCTACGCCAACCGCATCGCCAACGGGCAGTTCTCGCTTGACGGCGAGACTGTGCAGCTCGCCGTCAACAACGGCCCTCATGCGCTGCACGGTGGCCTCGATGGCTTCGACCGCAAGCTCTGGGAGATTGCGGAGATCGACGAGAGCGCCGAGCCCGCGGTGACGCTCACCTATGTCAGCCCGCATGGCGAAGAAAATTATCCGGGCCGGCTCGATGTGCGCCTGACCTATCGCATCACCGGTCCGACCGAGCTGTCGCTGAGCATGGAGGCCTGCACGGACCGGCCGACGATCGTCAATCTCACCAACCATAGCTTCTTCAATCTGGAGGGTGCGACGTCGGGTACGCCCATCCTTGATCATGAGCTGACGGTCGCCGCCGAGCATTTTCTCGCGATCGATCCCACGGCCATTCCGCTGCCGGAGCCGCCGCGTCGCGTTGCCGGCACGCCGTTCGACTTCCGCGAAGCCCGACGCGTCGGCGAGCGCATCCGCGACAGCGATCAGCAATTGCGCAACGGCAGAGGCTACGATCACACGTACTGTCTCGCGCGTGACGGCAAGCTTGCTTTCGCGGCCCGGCTGGAGGCGCCGCGCTCGGGGCGCATCATGGAGTTGTTCACCGATCAGCCCGGCCTGCAGGTCTATTCCGGCAATTATCTCGATGGCACGATCTCCGGGAAGGGTGGCAAGCTCGTCCGGCAGTCGGACGCGATATGCCTGGAGCCGCACATCTGGCCTGACGCGCCGAACCGGCCGGATTTCCCGAACCCGCGGCTCTCACCCGGCGAGGTCTATCGCCATCACACGGTCTATCGCTTTTCGGTGAGGACGCCATGATGGAAGAGGTGCCGACGTCTGTGCTCTCGGATCATCCTTGCCATCTCGGCGAGGGGCCAACCTACGACGCGACCACCGACACGGCCTGGTGGTTCGACATCCGCGAAGGGCTGCTGTTCGAGGCGCAGCTCGGCGGAGGTGGCGTCCGCGTCCATGCGCTCGGCCGGATGGCGAGTGCGCTCGGCAGGATCGACGCCGAGCGTCAGCTGATCGTCGCGGAAGACGGCCTCTACGTCCGCGAGCTCGCTGACGGCATGATGACGCTGCTCTGCCCGCTCGAAGCCGACAATCCGGCGACGCGCTCCAATGACGCGCGGGTGCATCAGTCCGGCACGTTCTGGATCGGCACCATGGGCCGCAAGGCGGAGCCGGGGGCGGGCGCGATCTACGCGTTTCATCGCGGCAAGATCTCGCTGCTGTTCCCCCGCATCAGCATTCCCAACTCGATCTGCTTCTCGCCGGAGGGCACCATTGGCTATTTCGCCGACAGCGCGCGGGCTGTGCTCTACGCCGTGCCGCTCAATCCCGGGACCGGCCTGCCGCGCGGCGAGCCGGAGGTGCTGCTGCGCCACACCGGCATCGGCGGCCTCGACGGTTCGGTGTGCGACGCCGACGGGCAGATCTGGAACGCCTGCTGGGGCGCGGGCCGCATCGATATTTACTCTCCGCAGGGCGAGCGCCTGCGCTCCTTGAGCGTTCCAGCGAAACAGGCGAGTTGCCCGGCTTTCGTCGGCCCCGATCTGTCGCGTCTCCTCGTTACCTCCGCCTGGCAGGACATGGACACGGCGGCGCGTGCTGCCGATCCGCAAGCAGGCCACACCTTTCTGCTGGAGGCGTCCGCGCGTGGTCGCGCGGAGCCCGACGTCAAGCTCGCATAGGAGACCCGAAGCAACCGACCTCTGTCCTCGAAACGAAAGAACAGTCTGACACCCAAAGGGAGTGAAACATGCTGAAACTGAAGACGACATTCCTCGCGCTCGCGCTGGCCGGCGCTGCCACGATGGCCACAGGCGTCGCCGCCTTTGCTCAGAAGGCGACAGTCGGCATCGCCATGCCGACCAAATCCTCGGCGCGTTGGATCGACGACGGCAACAACATGGTCAAGGTGCTGAAGGAGCGCGGCTACAACACCGACCTGCAATATGCCGAGGACGACATTCCGAACCAGCTCTCGCAGGTCGAGAACATGGTGACCAAAGGCGCGAAGGCGCTGGTGATCGCCGCGATCGACGGTACCACGCTCTCCGACGTGCTCAAGCAGGCCAAAGCCAAGGGCATCACCGTGATCGCCTATGACCGCCTGATCCGCGGCACGCCGGATGTCGACTACTACGCGACTTTCGACAATTTCCAGGTTGGCGTGCTCCAGGCGCAGTCGATCGAGCAGGGGCTCGGCCTCAAGGAAGGCAAGGGACCCTTCAACATCGAGCTGTTCGGCGGCTCGCCCGACGATAACAACGCCTACTTCTTCTACAACGGCGCCATGAGCGTTCTGAAGCCCTACATCGATAGCGGCAAGCTCGTCGTCGTCTCCGGCCAGATGGGCATGGACAAGGTGGCGACGCTGCGCTGGGATGGCGCCACCGCGCAGGCCCGCATGGACAATCTGCTCAGCGCCTATTACGGCAACAAGAAGATCAATGCTGTGCTGTCGCCCTATGACGGCATCTCAATCGGCATCATCTCCTCGCTGAAGGGCGTCGGGTACGGCAGCGCGGACCAGCCGATGCCCATCATCTCCGGCCAGGACGCCGAGGTGCCCTCGATCAAGGCGATGCTGCGCGGCGACCAGTATTCGACCATCTTCAAGGACACCCGCGACCTCGCCAAGGTGACCGCCGATATGGTCGACGCGGCGCTCGCCGGCAAGCAGGTCACCGTCAACGACACCAAGACCTACGAGAACGGCGTCAAGACGGTGCCGTCCTATCTGCTTAAGCCGGTCGTGGTCTACAAGGACAATTGGGAGAAGGTGCTGGTCGACAGCGGCTACTACAAGAAGTCGCAGTTCCAGTAGGCTCTGGCTTGCTCAGTCATTCCGGGGCGATGCGAAGCATCGAACCCGGAATCTCGAGGTTCCGGGTTCGCCCTTTGGGCTGCCCCGGAACGACGGTGAACTTTCCAAGGACACTATCCGATGACCGCCATGCTGGAGATGCGCAACGTCAGCAAGAGCTTTGCCGGTGTTCAGGCGCTGCGCGACGTCAATTTCGCGGTTCACGCCGGGCAGATCCACGCGCTCGTGGGCGAGAACGGCGCCGGCAAGTCGACGCTGATGAAAGTGCTGAGCGGGGTCTATCCGCACGGCAGCTACGAGGGGACTATCGTCTTCGAGGGCGAGGAGCGGCGCTTCCGCGACATCAACGATTCCGAGGCGCTTGGCATCATCATCATCCATCAGGAGCTGGCGCTGATCCCGCTGATGTCGATCGCCGAGAACATCTTCCTGTCGCATCCGCCGTCGAAGCTGGGGGTGATCGATCGCGACGAGGTCTACCGGCGCACGCGGGAACTGCTTGCGCAGGTCGGCTTGAAGGAATCGCCGGATACGCTGATCACGGATCTCGGCGTTGGCAAGCAGCAGCTGGTCGAGATCGCGAAGGCGCTGTCCAAGCGGGTGCGGATGCTGATCCTGGACGAGCCGACCGCGAGCCTCAATGAGGCCGATAGCGCCGCGCTGCTCGAACGGCTGATGACATTTCGCGAGCAGGGTATCGGCTCGATCCTGATCTCGCACAAGCTGAACGAGGTCGCAAAGGTCGCCGACCACATCACTGTGCTGCGCGACGGCCGCACGGTCGACAGCATCGATTGCCATGCCGAGGCGATCCAGGAGGATCGCATCATCCGCAGCATGGTCAACCGCGATCTTGCCCATCGCTTTCCGGAGCGCAGCGCGAAAATCGGGGAACCCGTGCTCACCGTCGAGAACTGGTCGGTCTATCATCCCGTCCATCCCGAACGGCAGGTGATCAAGACCGTCAATTTCAGTGTCAAGCGAGGCGAGGTCGTAGGCATCGCCGGCCTGATGGGAGCCGGCCGCACTGAATTCGCCATGAGCCTGTTCGGCCGCTCCTGGGGCACCACCATCAGCGGCAGTCTCCGGCTCGAGGGCAGGGAGATGATGCTGCCAAACGTCGCGGCCGCGATCGATGCCGGCCTTGCCTATGTCACCGAGGATCGCAAGCAGCTCGGCCTCATCCTCGCCGACGACGTTCGCAAGAACATTACGCTGGCGAGCCTCGACCAGGTCGCGCCTGGCCGTGTGATCGACGACATCGCAGAGCTCAAGGTCGCCAGCGACTACCGCAACCGGATGCGGATTCGCTGCTCCGACGTCTACCAGGAGACAGGCCAGCTCTCCGGCGGCAATCAGCAGAAAGTGGTGCTGTCGAAATGGCTGATGACCGATCCGAAGGTGCTGATCCTGGACGAACCGACGCGGGGCATCGACGTCGGCGCCAAGTACGAGATTTACTGTATCATCAACGAACTGGCGGAAGCCGGTCGCGGCGTCGTCGTGATCTCCTCGGAAATGCCCGAGCTGCTCGGCATCTGCGACCGCATCTGCGTCATGAACGACGGCGCCTTTGTCGGGGAGTTTGGGGGATCCGAGGCGACGCAGGAAAAGATCATGCGCGCCATCATGCGCAACGAGAGAAGCAACGGGAGCGGCGCTCGTGCGGCCGCGGAGATGGGAGGATCGCAGCCATGACCGACAAGACGGTGTCGCTGCCCGAGGAGCGCCGGCACGGCAGCTTCATCAAGAACAACTTGCGCAGCTACGGCATGCTGATCTCGCTGGTGGCGATCATGCTGTTCTTCCAGGTCGTCACTGGCGGCACGCTGCTCCAGCCGCTCAACCTGACCAATCTGGTGCTCCAGAACAGCTACATCGTCATCATGGCGCTGGGCATGCTGCTGGTGATCGTCACCGGCCATATCGACCTTTCAGTCGGCTCGGTCGCGGGCTTCATCGGCGCGGTGGCCGCCGTGCTCATGGTGACCTACAAGATCGACTACACGCTCGCCTTCATTGCCTGCCTCCTGATTGGCGCCGCCATCGGCGCGGCGCAGGGCTATTGGGTGGCCTATTTCAAGATCCCGTCCTTCATCGTCACCTTGGCGGGCATGCTGGTGTTCAAGGGCCTCGCGCTCGCGGTCTTGCAGGGCCAGTCGCTTGGACCGTTCCCGGCGACCTTCCAGAAATTGTCGTCGGGGTTCATTCCTGAACTGCTTCCGGAGGCCGGCACGCTGCATCCGACCTCCATGCTGATCGGTGCGGTGCTCGCGCTCGGCCTGGTCTATGCCAGCGCCAAGGGACGGTCGCGCGAGCAATTGCATGGCATTGAGGTCGAACCTTATGCGTTCTTCCTGGGCAAGAGCGTTCTCTTGGCCTGCGCCGTGCTCTATTTCACCTATCTGATCGCCTCGCATCGCGGTCTGCCGAATGTGCTGGTCATTATGACGGCGTTGATCGCGCTCTACGGCTTCGTGACCCGGCGCACCGTGATCGGCCGGCAGATCTATGCCGTCGGCGGCAACGCCAAGGCGGCAAGCCTGTCGGGCATCAAGACCGAGCGGCTGACCTTCCTCACCTTCGTCAACATGGGCGTGCTCGCCGCGCTCGCCGGCCTCGTCTTCGCCGCGCGCCTCAACACCGCGACCCCGAAGGCCGGTCTCGGCTTCGAGCTCGACGTCATTGCCGCCTGCTTCATCGGCGGCGCCTCGGCCTATGGCGGGGTGGGCCGCGTCGGCGGTGCCGTGGTCGGCGCCATGATCATGGGTGTGATGAACAACGGCATGTCGATCCTCGGCATCGGTATCGACTACCAGCAGGTCATCAAGGGCCTAGTGCTGCTCGGGGCGGTGTGCATCGACGTGTATAATCAGCGGCGGTAAGCTCGCGGCGAAGAACGTTGGGTGGGCAAATGGCGCCAAAGCCAATGCCAACGATTCTCGCGATCGATCAGGACTGCAGCACCGGTACCAATCCGTAGCGCAGCATCGTCTCCTTCATCTTTGCCGGATCGGGTGTGCCGGCGGCGAGCAGGGCCGCCATTTCCTTGAAATATTGCGGGCCAAGCACGCCGGGGGTGAGTGTGCACAGGCAGGTCGCCGGCCGGGGTGAACGGTTGGTGAAGCTGTGCACCACTCCGCGCTTGATGAACGCGGTCTCGCCCGGCGCCACGTCGACCTCCGTTCCGTCGATCCGCCAGGTCGAGATGCCGCTGAGTCCATAGATCGTTTAGTCCCAGCGATCGTGATAGTGAGGGATCGGCATGCGCGCGTTCGGTTGGAGGGTCATTTCGAACAGATCGAGGCTGCCGGCGGTGTCGTCCTTGCTCCGCAGAAAGATTAGCTGCAGCGCACCAAGATTGATGATCTCAGGCATGGCAAACTCATTGGGTCGTGTGCGGTCGCGAACCTTACCGCGTTCCGGCAATGGGCCAAAGCGCTCTGGCGATCCCATGATCTGGGTGACGCAATTGCGCAATCCTACGTCCCGACCCTGTTCCGCCGCGGCGGCTGCGTATCCTCGGCAGCATCAAGCGTTTGCCGGCGGCGCGCTGCCGGCGATCGACCGGCAGGTGGCGCATTGAGGCGCCGACCGCGCCGGGAGGGTTTGCAGCTGAGCTATTGCTCATCCGGTGGGTATATGATCGAATGGCTGGATGCACCAGGGCCGGCCGAAACCCGATCTGATCATCTTCGACTGCGACGGCGTGCTCGTCGACAGCGAGCTGTTGAGCTGCCGCTGCCTGTCCGAAGTGCTGGCCGAATTCGGCTTCGCGCTCAGTGAGGCGCAGGCACTCGAACTCTTTCTCGGGCGGAGCACCAAGGCGATCGAGCAGCATTACCACGATCTCGGGCAAACCGTGCCGGACGGCTTCCTGCCGCGATTGAAGTCGCGCGTGCTCCAGACGTTTGCCGCCTCGCTCGAACCGATCCCCGGGGTTGGGGCGGTGGTGTCGGACCTGACGGTGCCGTTCTGCGTGGCTTCCTCGAGCGATATCGATCGCGTATCGCTCTCGCTCGACGTCACCGGCCTCAAGCCGCTGTTCGACGATCGCATCTACACGGCCCAGATGGTTAAGCGCGGCAAACCGGCGCCCGACCTTTTCCTCCACGCGGCCGAGAAGATGCGCATACCGCCCGCGCGCACATTGGTGATCGAGGACAGCGTCAGCGGCCTGCAGGCGGGCAAGGCGGCGGGCATGACCGTCTGGGGATTTGTTGGCGGAGGCCATTACAGCACCCGGGACGGGCAGGCTATATTGTCGGCCGCCGGGGCCGATCGGGTTTTCGAGCGCATGAGCGATTTCTGGAAGGACGTCTGACGCCTGCCATGGCCGCCGAGAATGAGAAATCGAGGCTCGACGACGCCGCGCGCGCCGGCTGGCTCTATTTCATTGCCGGTCATACCCAGGACGAGATCGCAAAGATGCTCCAGGTCTCGCGTGCCTCGGCGCAGCGGCTGGTCTCGCTCTGCCTCGCCGAGCGGCTGATCACGTTTCGGCTCGAGCATCCCATCGCCGCCTGCATGGAACTGGCGGCGCGCCTGAAGCAGCGCTTTGATCTGGTTCATTGCGAGGTGGTGCCGGCCGACCCTGCGGCGCCGCAGGCTACCGCAGGCATCGCCGAGCGTTGCGCCAACCTGCTCGATTCCACGCTGCGCTCGGAGACGCCGGTCATCGTCGCCCTCGGCACCGGACGGGCGGTGCGCGCCGCGGTGGAGCGCGTCACGCCGATCGACCGGCCCAATCATCAGATCGTCTCGCTGGTCGGCAACATCTCCGCCGACGGGTCGGCGAGCTTCTACGACACCGTCGGCCGGCTCGCCGACCGTACTGGCGCGCGGCATTATCCGATGCCGTTGCCGTTCCTGATGTCGTCGGAGGACGAGCGCAACAAGATGGTCCGCATCGAGCCGATCGCCAAGGTGAAGGCGGTCGCGGCCAAGGCGGACCTTCGCCTCGTCGGCATCGGCCAGATGGACCAGAAGGCGCAGGTCCATGTCGATGGCTTCGTCACCCGCGATGAATTGTTCGAGATGATGCGGTTAGGTGCCATCGGCGAGATCACCGGCTGGGCCTATGATTCCAACGGTCGCCTGCTCAAATCCGGCACCAACAAGCGCCTGACCAGCATCCCGCCGGAAGTCCCGGCCAAGACCACGACGATCGGCGCCGCGATCGGCGCCCCCAAGGTGCCGGCGATCGCGGCCGCGATGAACGGACGGCTGATCAACGGCCTGATCACGGACGAGGCGACGGCAAGGGCGATCTTGGAGCGGTAGGCGGCTCGGCCCTCTCGCGTCAGCGAAGCGGCCGCTCTCTCCGCCCACACCCCTGTCATCGTCCGCGCAGTGTTTAGACCGGACAGATCACTGACAGGTGTTCGGAGACATAGATGCCCCGCCTTCGCGGGGAATGACAGCTGAGAGTGAAGCGACACCTCGCACCCCTCCCGCACCGCAGCACTCATAAGTTGCCGAAACGCTCGTGCGCCTGCTTGACAAGCACCGCGCGTCCGTTGAACATACGCCCAACGCGTGGGCATATACTCAAAAGCGCGACTCTAGGGAGGTCTCCGTGAAACACGTCCTCGGCGCCGTCTGCGGCGCGTCTTGCCTGCTGCTGGCCATCCCCGCGATGGCCGAAACGACCCTGACCATCGCCACCGTCAACAATGGCGACATGATCCGCATGCAGGGGCTGACGGGTGAGTTCACCAAGAAGAACCCTGACATCACCGTGAAATGGGTGACGCTGGAGGAGAACGTGCTGCGCCAGCGCGTCACCACCGATATCGCCACCAAGGGCGGTCAGTTCGACGTGCTGACCATCGGCACCTACGAGGTGCCGATCTGGGCCAAGAAGGGCTGGCTGGTGCCGCTCGCCAATCTCGGCGCCGATTACGACATCGCCGACCTGCTGCCGAAGATCAAGGATGCGGTCTCCGCCGACGGCAAGCTCTACGCCGCGCCGTTCTACGGCGAGAGCTCGATGGTGATGTACCGCACCGATCTGTTCGAGAAGGCCGGCCTGAAGATGCCGGAAAAGCCGAGCTGGGATTTCGTCATTGATGCCGCCAAGAAGCTCACCGACAAGAGCGCCGGCGTCTACGGCATCTGCCTGCGCGGCAAGGCCGGCTGGGGCGAGAACATGGCGTTCCTGTCGGCCATGGCCAATTCCTACGGCGCGCGCTGGTTCGACGAGAAGTGGGAGCCGCAGTTCAATACGCCGGAATGGAAGGCGACGCTGACCACCTACGTCAATCTCATGAAGGAAGCCGGTCCTCCCGGCGCAAGCTCCAACGGCTTCAACGAGAACCTGGCGCTGTTCAACGCCGGCAAGTGCGCGATGTGGATCGACGCCACGGTCGCGGCATCTTTCGTCACCAATCCGAAGGAGTCCAAGGTCGCCGACAAGGTCGGCTTCGCGCTCGCGCCCAACACCGGGCTCGGCAAGAATGCCAACTGGCTGTGGGCCTGGAATCTCGCGATCCCCGCCGGCTCCAAGAAGACGGAAGCGGCCGAGAAGTTCATCGCCTGGGCCACGAGCAAGGACTACACCAAGCTCGTCGCGTCGAAGGAGGGCTGGGCCAACGTGCCGCCGGGCACGCGGACCTCGCTCTACCAGAACGAGGACTATCTGAAAGTCGCCCCCTTCGCCAAGCTGACGCTGGCCTCGATCGACGCGGCCGACCCGAACAAGCCGACGGTGAAGCCGGTGCCATACGTCGGCGTGCAATACGCCGCGATCCCCGAATTCCAAGGCATTGGCACCCAGGTGGGCCAGCAATTCTCGGCCGCGCTTGCGGGATCGATGACCGTCGATGCCGCGCTCACCGCCGCGCAATCCGCGACCGAGCGCGAGATGAAGCGCGCCGGCTACATCAAATGAACCCGAGCTCTCCCACCTGAGCTCAAACTGGCGGCCATCCGCCCATCCCCGGATGGATGGCCGCCTTACTTCCCGAAAGGAGAAGTCAGGGATGGCAACCCGGCAGACGCAATTTCTTGCGCGCTCGCTTCTGACGCCGGCGGTTGGGCTGCTATTCATCTGGATGATCGTCCCGCTGGCGCTGACGATCTACTTCTCGACCCTGCATTACAGCCTGCTCGATCCCGGCTCGGAATCGTTCGTCGGGCTGGAGAATTTCCGCTACTTCCTCACCGATCCCGCCTTCCTCGCCTCGCTCCAGAACACGCTGGTGCTGGTCGGCTCGGTGCTGGCGCTGACCATCCTGCTCGGTATCCCCCTTGCGCTGTTGATGGACCAGCCGGTGATCGGACGCAATTTCGTGCGGCTGATGGTGATCGCGCCGTTCTTTGTGATGCCGACGGTGAGCGCGCTGGTCTGGAAGAACCTGCTGATGCATCCGGTGTCGGGATTGTTCGCCTGGCTCGCTTCACTGTTCGGCCTGACGCCGATCGATTGGTTCAACGATGTGCCGCTGTTTGCGGTCATCCTGATCGTGACGTGGCAATGGCTGCCGTTCGCGACGCTGATCCTGCTCACCGCGCTGCAATCGCTCGACGAGGAGCAGAAGGAAGCCGCCGAGATGGATGGCGCGAGCGCCCTCTCGACGTTCATCTACATCACGCTGCCGCATCTGGCCCGTCCCATCACGGTGGTGATCCTGATCGAGACCATCTTCCTGCTGACGGTGTTTGCCGAGATCTTCGTCACCACCGGCGGCGGACCGGGCCTGCAAACCACCAACATCGCCTTCCTGATCTATTCGCAGGCGCTGATCCAGTTCGACGTCGGCAGCGCCTCGGCAGGCGGCCTCGTTGCCGTGGCGATCGCCAACGTCGTCGCTTTCTTCCTGGTCCGCATCGTCGGTCGCAATTTGGAGGCCTGACATGGCACGGATGGCGACGACGCGGCGAGTGGCGATATCGACGGCAGCGGCCTGGCTGTTCCGATTTCTGATCTTCTTCCCGATCCTGTGGATGGTGCTGGCGAGCTTCAAGACCGAGCTCGAGGCCTTCGCCATCCCGCCGTCCTTCCTGTTCTTCCACTGGACCACGGAAAACTATGCGACCGTGCAGGAGCGCAGCGACTATCTTCTCCACGCGCTGAACTCGATCATCATCGCTGGCGGCTCGACGTTGATTGCGCTTTTGATTGCCATCCCTGCGGCTTGGTCGATGGCGTTCTCGCCGACCAAGCGCACCAAGGACATCCTGCTCTGGATGCTCTCGACCAAGATGATGCCGCCGGTCGGCGTGCTGGTGCCGATCTACCTGATCTACAAGTCCTTCGGCCTGCTCGATTCCCGCATCGGCCTCGTCTTCATCCTCTGCCTCGGCAATCTGCCGATCGTCATCTGGATGCTGTTCACCTATTTCAAGGAGATCCCGCGCGATATCCTCGAGGCCGCGCGCATGGACGGCGCCACCATCGGCCGCGAACTCGTCTACGTGCTGACGCCGATGGCGATCCCGGGGCTCGCATCGACGCTGCTGCTCAACCTGATCCTCGCCTGGAACGAGGCGTTCTGGACGCTCAACCTGTCGACCTCGAACGCCGCGCCGCTCACCACGTTCATCGCGTCCTATTCGAGCCCGGAAGGGCTGTTCTGGGCAAAGCTGTCGGCGGCCTCCACGCTGGCGATCGCGCCCATTCTCGTCCTCGGTTGGTTCAGCCAGAAGCAGCTCGTGCGCGGGCTCACCTTCGGCGCGGTGAAGTAGAGGGACTGCCGGATCATGGGTCAGATCACACTTCAGGGCGTGCAAAAATCCTTCGGCCCCGTGCACATCATCAAGGGCGCCGATCTGGACATCGCCGACGGCTCCTTCGTGGTGTTCGTCGGTCCCTCCGGCTGCGGCAAGACCACGCTCTTGCGCCTGATTGCCGGGCTCGAGGACGTCTCCGGCGGCAAGATCCTGATCGACGGCAAGAACGTGGTCGACACGCCGCCTGCCAAGCGCGGTCTCTCGATGGTGTTCCAGTCCTACGCGCTCTATCCGCATATGAGCGTGCGCGGCAATATCGGCTTCGGCCTGAAGATGGCGGGCCTTGCCAAGGATGAGATCAACCGCAAGGTCGAGGCGGCGGCCGCGACGCTGAATCTCACGCCCTATCTCGACCGCAAGCCGCGCGAGCTCTCCGGCGGCCAACGCCAGCGCGTCGCGATCGGCCGCGCCATCGTCCGCGAGCCCAAGGCGTTCCTGTTCGACGAGCCGCTCTCGAACCTCGATGCAGCGCTGCGGGTGCAGATGCGCATCGAGGTGACACGGCTCCAGAAGCAGCTCGGCACCACCGCGATTTACGTCACCCACGATCAGGTCGAGGCCATGACCATGGCCGACAAGATTGTCGTGCTCAACGGCGGCAAGATCGAGCAATATGGCTCGCCGCTGGAGCTTTATGAGCGGCCGGCCAATCTCTTTGTCGCCGGCTTCATCGGCTCGCCCAAGATGAATTTCGTAACCGGCGAGCTCGCCAAGCAGCAAGGCGCGGCCACCATTGGCGTGCGTCCGGAGCACCTCAAGATCGAGCGCGACGGCGCCGGCGGCTGGCAAGGAACGATCTCGGTCGCCGAGCATCTCGGCAGCGATACCTTTCTCTACGTCGATGCCGGGTCGCTCGGCATGCTGACGGCGCGCTACATCGGCGAATTGAGCCTGCACGCCGGTGATCGCGTGTCGCTGGTGCCGGACCCCGCGCGCATCCACCGCTTCGACGATGGCGGCAACGCGCTTCGAAGCTAACAAGAAACGGCAAGAAAACGGGAAGACGATCATGTACCTGGACAAATTCAAGCTGAACGGCAAGAGCGCGTTCATCACCGGCGGCGGGCAGGGCATTGGCCTTGCTTGCGCCGAAGCGCTGGCTGAGGCCGGCGCCAGGGTCGTGATCGGTGATCGCGACAGCAAGGTCGCCGACAGCGCCAAAGCCACCCTGAAGGCCAAGGGCTACGACATCGAGACCGCGATCATGGACGTCACCGATACCAAGCGCGTCGCGGAGGTCGCAAACGACCTCGTCGCCCGCCACGGCAAAGTCGACATCCTCGTCAACAATGCCGGCATCGCGCGCAGCGAGACGCCGGCCGAGACCGTCACCGACGAGC
Source organism: Bradyrhizobium sp. 147 (assembly GCF_023073935.1). NCBI lineage: Bacteria > Pseudomonadati > Pseudomonadota > Alphaproteobacteria > Hyphomicrobiales > Nitrobacteraceae > Bradyrhizobium > Bradyrhizobium sp. 147. Next base: position 226,244 of record NZ_JADPKL010000042.1, read on the forward strand.
ACTGGCTCAACGTCATCGACGTCAACCTCAACGGCACCTTCTGGTGCTGCCGCGAGTTCGGCAAGCACATGTTGAAGGCCAGAAGCGGTGCCATCGTCAATGTCGGCTCGATGTCTGGCTTCATCGTCAACAAGCCGCAGGAGCAGTGCTTCTACAACGCCTCCAAGGCCGGTGTGCACCATCTCACCAAGTCGCTCGCCGCCGAATGGGGCGCCCGCGGCATCCGCGTCAACGCGGTGGCGCCGACCTATATTGAAACGCCGCTCAACGCCTTCGTGAAGAGCAACCCGAAAATGTACGACGCCTGGATCGGCGGAACCCCGATGGCGCGGATGGGGCAGGTCGAGGAAATCGCCTCCGTCGTGCTGTTCCTCTCGTCCGAGGCCGCAAGCCTGATGACCGGCAGCATCGTGCTGGTGGATGGCGGCTACACTTGCTGGTAGGCTTGCGTCAAGACTGACGAAGCGACCGGAGCGACAATGCCGCGAGCGTATATCGGCGTCGACGTGGGGACCACAAGCACGCGGGCAGGGGTGTTTGACGAAGCGGGCACGCTGCTCGCTATGGCGCGACATCCGATCCGGACCTGGCACGAGGCCGGCGATATCGTTGAGCAGTCGTCCCAGGACATCTGGGACGCCTGCGCGACATCGGTACGCGCGGCGATGACGGAAGTTGGCATCACGCCCGATAGCGTCCGTGGCATCGGTTTCGATGCCACCTGTTCCCTAGTGGTCCTCGATAGGCAAGGCGAGCCACTCACGGTCAGTGGCTCCGGGGATAAGCAGCGCAACGTCATCGTCTGGATGGACCACCGCGCCACCGCCGAGGCGAGGCTGATCAACGAGACCGAGGATGCCGTGCTGCGCTATGTCGGCGGCTCGATCTCGCCCGAGATGCAGATGCCGAAGCTGCTGTGGCTGAAGCGGCATCTTCGCGCGAGTTTCGACGCCGCGGGTCACTTCTTCGATCTGGCTGATTACCTGGCCTGGCGCGCGACCGGCTCGCTCCAGCGCTCGACTTGCACCGTCACCTGCAAGTGGAACTACCTCGCACATGATGGCGGCTGGAGCGCGCCATTCTTCAAGCGCATCGGCCTGTCGGACTTCGTCAGCGAGACCTACGCGCGCATTGGCACCGAGATGGTCGCCCCCGGCACGCGGCTCGGTGCCGGTCTCACCCCCGCCGCGGCGGCCGAACTGGGCCTGTCGCCGGGCACGCCGGTCGGGGCGTCGCTGATCGACGCGCATGCGGGCGGCATCGGTGCGATCGGCGGCCGCGACGGCTCGGGCGGAGCAGCAGACGCATGCGATCGCCTCGCCTACATCATGGGGACGTCGGCCTGCATCATGGCGACCACGAAGGAACCCTGTTTCGTGCCCGGCGTATGGGGACCTTACTACTCCGGCATGGTGCCGAACTTATGGCTCAACGAGGGCGGCCAGTCGGCCGCGAGCGCCGCAATCGATCACCTCCTCAGGTCGCATCCGGGTTTTGGCGAGGCGAGCGCGGCGGCGCGTAACGAGCGCCTCGACCTCATCGACTTCCTCGAGCGCCGCATCATCGCGCGCGCAGGCGATGCCAGCCGCGCCGCGCTGCTCGCGCGTGACGTGCATGTGCTTCCCGAATTCATCGGCAACCGTTCGCCCTACGCTGATCCTGACACGCGCGCGGTGATCGCCGGCCTCGATCTCGACACCGACATCGCTTCGATGGAGCGGCTATTCGTCGCCGGCCTGTGCGGGCTCGCCTATGGGCTTGCCGAGGTGATCGAGGCCTTTGCCGCGCATGGCGTTCGCTCCAGCATGATGATCATGGGCGGCGGGGCCAGCCGTAGCCCGCTGGTGCGCCAGATCATGGCCGATACGACCGGCCTCACGGTCGCGCTGCCACAGACCAAGGAGCCGGTGCTGCTGGGCGCCGCGATGCTCGGCGCAGTGGCCGGCGGCGCCTATGCCTCGATCGGCGAGACCATGGCAAAAATGTCGGCGTTGGGACGCAAGAGCGAGCCGACCGCTCCCGACATGGCGGCGTTTCACGCCCGCAAGCGCGAGATCTACAAGCTGCTGCGCGACGTCGATCGCGGCAGCCGCGCGGCGATGCGCGACATCGCGAGGGGTTGAAACGGATGCTGATTGCCTGTGGCGATGCGCTGATCGATTTCGTGCCGACGCGAAGCACTGAGGGACGTGAAGCGGTAATACCCGCGGTCGGCGGCGCCTGCCTCAACGTCGCCATCGGCATGGCGCGGCTGGGGGCGCCGACAAGTTTCGTCGGAGGCATCTCGACCGACTTGTTCGGCCGCATGATCGCAGACCATACCGCGGCCTCGCATGTGGATCTCAGCTTCGCCACCCGCAGCGATCACCAGACCACGCTTGCCTTCGTCCGCATCGTCGCGGGCGAGTCGCATTATGCGTTCTATGATGCCGAGACTGCGACGCGGAACTGGAGCTATCGGCGCGGATCGATTCCGTTCGGTAAGGTCGAAGCCCTTCATGTCGGTTCGACGACGCTGGTCAACGACCACGGCGCGGCGGAGACGACTGCATTGGTCGCGGACGCGCGGGCGTCATCAACCATCTCCTTCGATCCGAACTGCCGCCCTAATCTGGTTAAGGAGAAGCCGGCCTATCTCGCGCGCATGGCCGGCTTCGCTGCCAGCGCCGATCTCATCAAGATGTCCGACGTCGACTTCGCCTATCTCTTCGGAGACGAGCCATATCAACAACGCGCGAGCGCGCTGCTGGGGCAGGGTACGAGCCTCGTCGTCATCACCCGCGGCAACGACGGCGCGGTCGCCTGGCACGCGGGCGCAGGACAGATCGAGGTCGCCGCGCCCAAGGTCGAGGTGGCCGACACGATCGGGGCCGGCGACAGCTTTCAGGCGGCGCTGCTGTTCGCTCTGCACAAGCAGGGTCGCATTGCCCGGCAAACGTTGAAGGACATCCGTGCCGACGAGCTCCGCCGCGCGCTGTCCTTCGCCGCCAATTGCGCCGGCCTCACTTGCACCCGTCCGGGCGCCGATCCGCCCTGGAGCCACGAGGTGAGTTGGAGCTTGTAGCGAATGCCAGCCCTGCGGTTGCCGCGATTCGGTGGACAATGGTTATGCGCCCGCGGAAATGGACAGGATAGACCCGAGCTGGCAAGGTCCGAGCGTCCATGACGCGGGCCTTCGATATGAGCAATGATCCCTGTTTTTTGTCTGCCACTGAACTGCGCGGCCTCATTGCCGGGAAGCGGATCTCGCCGGTCGAGATCGTCCGCGCCGTGCTTGCGCGCGCCGAGGCGCTCCAGGGCGAATTGAACTGCTTCATCACCCTGTGCGGCGACCAGGCGATCGCAGAGGCGCGCGAAGCCGAGCGCAAGATGATGGCCGGCGAGCCCCTCGGCCTGCTGCACGGCATCCCCGTCACCGTCAAGGATATCGTCAACACCAAGGGTGTGAAGACCACCTTCGGCGCCGTTCCCTACAAGGACAATGTGCCGAACGAGGATGCCGTCGCGGTGGCGCGGCTGCGCAGTGGAGGCGCGATCCTGATCGGCAAGACCACGACGGCGGAATTCGGCAGCAAGTGCCTGACGGACTCGCCCTTGTTCGGCCGCACCCGCAACGCGTGGGATGCGCGCCGTTCCTCCGGCGGCTCCAGCGGCGGCGCGGCGGTTGCCGTTGCGAGCGGCATCGCGCCGCTTGCAATCGCGACGGACGGTGGCGGCTCGACGCGGATTCCGGCCGCCTGCAACGGCGTGGTCGGATTGAAGCAGAGCAACGGCGTGATCCCGCACAGCCAGGCGCTCGATGTGTTCGGTAACCAAACCTATGTCACGCCGACCACCCGCACGGTGGCCGACACAGCACTGATGATGCAGGCGATGGCCGGCGAGGATGCTTGCGATCCCTGGTCGATCGGCGTCCCCGTGCCTGATTTCATCGGCACCGCCGCCCCGCGCGGCGATCTACGCGGGCAGAAAATCCTATTCTGTGCTTCGCCGCCCGGACGTCCAGTGTCGTTAGACGTCGCGGCCAGCTTCAAGGCGAGCCTTGATCGGCTGGCGGAGCTCGGTGCCGAGCTTGAAGAGTTCTCCGGCGACGGCTTCGACATAGAGCCGATCTGGCGCGCCATCAACCACACGGTCTGGCGCACGCGCTTTGCAAAGCTCGCCGCCGAGCATGGGGACGAGCTGAGCGAGGCCTTTCTCAAGCAGCTTGCGCTCGCAAGCGAGGTCAGCGGCGTCGAATACCAGGAGGCGATGTTCGTGCGCACCGCGCTGTTCCGCCGGGTGCAATCGCTGCTTGCGCGCGGGCACCTGCTGGCAATGCCGACACTGACGCGCACGGCGCTGCCGATCGAGCAGGATTTGTTTGGCACCATCGAAATCGACGGGGCGCTTTTCGACAGCGTCCGGCCGCATTGGTTCCCCTGGACCATGCTATTCAACATGACCGGGCATCCCGCCGTCAGCCTACCCTGCGGCTTCGGCCGCGACGGCCTGCCGATCGGGCTGCAGCTCGTCGGCCGCTTCCGCGGCGATGCCGAATTGCTGCGCGTGAGCGCGCTGTTCGAGGCTTCAAGTGACCTTCTGTCCCGCTGGCCGGCCTGAGCCGACGGGCATGCAGCAAAGGGCTTGCCTCCGGCGCCCGGACATGTTGATCGTGCCTGGTAGCCCTGAAGCCGAGCGCGCATGAGCGTCTTTGTCCTCCGATGTCTGTTGACCTTGCTGGCGACGCTGGTCGGCGCATCGCTGATCATCTTCCTGGTGCTCGACGCGCTTCCCGGCAACGCCGCGCAGATGCTGATGGGCGCCGACGCCTCGCCGGACGCAGTCCGCGCGCTCACCGTCAAGCTCGGGCTCGACCAGCCGCTGGCGGTTCGCTACCTGCAATGGATCAAGGGCCTCCTCGTCGGAGATCTCGGCAACTCCTATGTCTACGGCACGCCGGTCGCGAGCCTCATCGCGGAGCGGCTGGTGCTGACCATTCCGCTCGCGATCATGGCCATGACGATCACGGTGACGCTGGCGCTCTCCGCCGGCATCTACACCGCCGCCAACCACAACAAGCTTGGCGACGTCGGCGTGATGTCACTGACGCAGGTGGGCATCGCGCTGCCGAATTTCTGGTTCGCGATCCTCTTGGTCCTGTTGTTCTCGGTGCGGCTGCAATGGCTCTCGGCGGGCGGCTTTGGCGGCTGGGACGATGGCCTCTGGTCGGGCATCAAGTCGCTGCTGCTGCCGGCGATCTCGCTCGCGGTGGTGCAGGCCGCGATTCTCGCGCGGGTCACCCGCTCGGCCGTGCTCGAGGTGCTGCGTGAGGACTTCGTCCGCACGGCCCGTGCGAAGGGCCTCGGCAAGCGCGAGGTGCTGTGGCGCCATGTGCTGCGTAACGCCATGATCCCTGTGATGACCGTGATGGGGCTGCAATTCGCCAATCTGCTCGCCGGCACCATCGTGATCGAGAACGTGTTCTACCTGCCGGGCCTCGGCCGCCTGATCTTCCAGTCGATCGCCAACCGCGACCTCATCGTCGTGCGCAACTGCGTGATGCTGCTCGCGGCCATGGTCGTCATCGTCAATTTCGTGGTCGACGTGCTCTATGCCTTCATCGATCCCCGCATCAAGGTCCACGACCTGTGAGCGACCCCCTGACCATCGACGCGCCGATTGCGACGCGGCCGCTGCCTGCTCGGACGTTCTGGCGCCGCGCGCTGCGGCATCGCAGCTTCGCGCTTGGCGGCGCGCTGAGCCTGCTGGTGCTCGCCTCAGCGCTGTTGTCGCTGGTGTGGACGCCGTGGTCGCCCTATGAGATCGACATCGCCTCGAAACTCCGGCCGCCGTCGGCATCGCACTGGCTCGGCACCGATTCCTTCGGCCGAGACATCGTCTCGCTGCTGCTCGCCGGCGCGCGTTCGACCATCATGGTCGGCATCATCGCGGTGAGCATCGGTCTCAGCTTCGGCGTCTGCCTCGGCTTGATCGCCTCGGCCAGGCGCGGCTGGACCGAAGAGATCATCATGCGCTTTGCGGATTTCAGCTTCGCCTTTCCGGCCGTGCTCTCGGCGATTATGCTCGCGGCCGTGGTGGGACCGGGCATGGTGACCTCGATCGTCGCGATCGGTATCTTCCAGATCCCGACGCTGACGCGGCTGACGCGCGGTTCGGCCAACGCGATCTGGGCGCGCGAATTCGTGCTGGCCGCGCGCGCGGCGGGCAAGGGGCGCTTCCGCATCACGATCGAGCACGTGCTGCCCAACATCCTGTCGATCCTGATCGTGCAGGTCACCATCCAGTTCGCGCTTGCCATTCTCGCCGAAGCCGCACTGTCCTATCTCGGCCTCGGCACTCAGCCGCCGCAGCCGTCATGGGGCCGCATGCTGAACGACGCGCAGACGCTGCTGTTCCAGTCGCCGATGCTCGCGGTCTATCCCGGCGCTGCGATCGCCGTCGCGGTGCTCGGTCTCAATCTGCTTGGTGACGGATTGCGCGACCTGCTCGATCCCAGACTGGCGCGGGAGCGGTAACGATGGCTGATTCCGCAACCATGCCACTGATCGAGGTCGCTGATCTCGGCGTGCGCCTCAACACCAGCCGCGGGCCGGCGCAGGCCGTGCGTGGCGTCAGCTTTGCCCTCAAGCGCGGCGAGACGCTCGGGCTCGTCGGCGAATCCGGCTGCGGCAAGTCGGTCACGGCGTTATCGCTGATGGGGCTGCTGCCGGACAGCGCAGTGGTCGGCGGCAGCATCAAGTTGGATGGCAACGAGCTCGTCGGGCTTTCGGATGCGGATTATTGCCGCCTGCGCGGCAACCGCATCAGCATGATCTTCCAGGAGCCGATGACCGCGCTCAATCCGATGCACACGATCGGCCATCAGGTCGCCGAGCCGCTGCGGCGTCACAAGAAATATTCGGCCTCACAGGCGCGGCGCGAGACCATCGCCTTGCTCGACCGGGTCGGCCTGCCCGATGCTATCAGGCGCGTCGACGCCTATCCGCACCAGTTTTCCGGCGGCCAGCGCCAGCGTGTCACCATTGCGATGGCGCTCGCCTGCGAGCCGGACCTCTTGATCGCGGACGAGCCGACCACCGCGCTCGACGTCACCATCCAAGGCCAGATCCTCGACCTCATCGCTGATCTCGTCGAGGAGCGCGGCATGTCGATGATCCTGATCTCGCACGATCTCGGTGTCATCGCCGAGAACGTGCAGCGCATGATGGTGATGTATGGCGGCACCGTCGTCGAGAGCGGGCCGACCGACGAGGTGTTCCGGCGCATGGGGCATCCCTATACGCAGGGCCTGTTCCGCGCCCGGCCGAAGCTCGGTGCGCGCAAGGGGACGCGGCTGAACACGATCTCGGGCACAGTGCCGGAGCTCGCCGATTTGCCGTCCGGCTGCACCTTCTCCGATCGCTGTCCCCTGGTGATCGATCAGTGTCGTGCCGCGTTGCCGCCGATGGTGGACGTCGGACCTGGCCATGGCGTGCGTTGCATCAGGACCGACGTATCGATGGGCGAACGTGTCGGAGCGCTGACCGCATGACCGCCGCCGGATTGCTTCTCGAGGTGAAGGATCTCGAGCAGCGCTATACGCTGCCGCGCGAAAGCCTGTTTCGCCCGCCGGGGCAGGTGCGCGCGCTGAACGGCGTCAGCGTGCAGGTCGCCGCGGGCAAGAGCCTCGGCGTCGTCGGCGAATCCGGTTCCGGCAAGTCGACCTTCGCGCGGCTGGTGATGGCGCTGGAGCGGCCGACGTCAGGGCAGGTCGCGCTGCTCGGCCGCGATCTCAACCGCATCTCTGCCGATGAACTGCGCCGTGCCAGGCGTGATTTCCAGATGGTGTTCCAGGACCCTTACGGCTCGCTGGATCCGCGCCAAACCATCGCCCGCATCGTCGCCGAGCCCCTCACCGTGCTGGAGGAGGCCGATCGCACCAAATTCCGCGAACGCGTCGCCGCAGTGCTGCGCCAGGTCGGCTTGCGCGACGCCGACATGGACAAATATCCGCACGAATTCTCCGGCGGCCAGCGCCAGCGCATCGCCATTGCGCGTGCGCTGATCACCCAGCCGAAGCTGATCGTCGCCGACGAGCCGGTCTCCGCGCTCGACGTCTCCGTGCAGGCGCAGGTGTTGAACCTGATGCAGGACCTCCAGGAGCAGTTCGGTCTCAGCTACATCCTGATCAGCCACGATCTCGCCGTCGTCGACTATCTCTGCGACGAGGTTGCGGTGATGTATCTCGGCCGGATCGTCGAACAGGGCCGGCCGCAGGACCTGTTCGAGCACTGCGCCCATCCCTATACGCGCGCGCTCTTGGATGCCGTGCCGCGGGCACGCGCCGGCGGCCGTCGGCGGCGGCGCGGGGCCCAGGCGATCGCCTCGCAATCGGCGGCGGCGACCGGATGCCCCTACGGCGCGCGCTGTGCCCTCGCTGACCAGCATTGCCGCGCGATCCTGCCTGAGTTACGCCAAGTAGGCGAGGGGCACCTTGCCGCCTGCCACAAGACGGAGGCGGTGATGGCGTTGCCCCGGCCGACCCTGGAAGGTTAGTCTCCAGGGCAGGATTGGCGTAGGCTTGAAGAACAGAGATGGCCGGGGAGTTACGCATGTTCAGGAAATTATCGATCGTTGCATTCGCCGCCGTGCTTGCCGCAGCGCCGTTGCCGGTGCTGGCGCAGAGCAAGAAGGACAGCGTCGTCATGGCGATGGCGCTGGAGCCGCCGGGCCTCGATCCCACCAACGCCGCCGCCGCCGCGATCGCCGAGGTCACGCTCTACAACATCTATGAGACGCTGACCAAGATCAACGAGGACGGCTCCGTCTCGCCGCTGCTGGCCGAAAACTGGAGCGCCTCGCCCGACCTGAAGACCTATACGTTCAAGCTGCGCAAGGGCGTCAAATTCCACAACGGCGAGCCGTTCGATTCCGCCGCGGTGAAGTTTTCGTTCGAGCGCAACGCCGTGCCGACCAGCACCAATAAAGACAAGAGCCTGTTCCAGAGCTTCGAGTCCGTTGCCGCGCCCGACGCCGACACGGTCGTGATCACGCTGAAGAATTCCGAGCCGAACCTGCCGTTCCTGCTCGGGCAGGCCAGCGGTTCGATCGTCGAGCCGAAGAGCGCTGCCACCAACATCACACAGCCGGTCGGCACCGGGCCTTACCAGTTAGCGGCCTGGGCCAAGGGCTCCTCGATCACCCTGAGCAAGTGGGCCGACTATCGCAACGCCGCCGCGATCAAGCTGTCCAAGGTGACGATCCGCTTCATCTCGGATCCGGCGGCGCAGATCGCCGCGCTGCTCTCGGGCGACGTCGATGCGTTCCCGCGCGTGTCGGCCCAGCGCAGCATCGCCCAGTTCAAGGCCGATCCACGGTTCACGGTGCTGGTCGGCGGCTCCAGGGCCAAGACCATCGTCGCGATCAACCACCGCAAGAAACCGCTGGACGACGTCCGCGTCCGCCGCGCCATCCTCGCCGCGATCGACCGCAAAGCGATGATCGACGGCGCCGTCGACGGTTTCGGCACGCCGATCGGCAGCTTCTACGTGCCGGGCGCGCTCGGCTATGTCGACACCACCGGCATCAATCCCTACGATCCCGACAAGGCCAAGAAGCTGCTCGCCGAGGCCGGCGTCGCCACGCCGCTGGAGCTTTCGCTGAAGCTGCCGCCGCCGTCCTATGCGCGGCAGGGCGGCGAGATCGTCGCGGCCCAGCTCGCCAAGGTCGGCATCGTCGCCAAAATCGAGAACGTCGAATGGGCGCAATGGCTGTCGCAGGTGTTCGCCGGCAATGGTCCGCACAATTTCGACCTCACCATCGTCAGCCATGTCGAGCCGTTCGACCTCGTCAAGATCACCGAGCCGGACTACTATCTCGGCTACAACAACGAAACCTTCAACGCGCTCTACAAGCAGATCGTGTCCACGCCGGATGAGGCGGCTCGTGCAAAACTTCTCGGCGACGCCCAGCGCATGCTGGCCACCGACGCCGTCTCCGCCTACCTGTACCAGCCGCAGCTGATCACCATCACCAACAAGAAACTGAAGGGCGTCTGGAAGGACGTCCCGCAATACGAGAATGATTTCTCGACCTGGTATTGGGAGTAGGGGCCGGCTGAAGTCGAGCCTATCCCTTCCATTTTGACCTCTCCCCATCGGGAAGAGGTCAATCGTTTGCCGTGTCCAAAATAAAAACCTGAAAAACAACCCCATGCACAGTAGGCGTGGATAGTCATTTCAATGGTTTACGCGTTGCGCGGTTCGGTGGTCGGCGCGATGCGCTCGGACGTTGACCCGGTCGGGCAAAACACTGGCAATATATCATCATCGCGGCCTCATGGTTCGGGACGCGCCGTCAGGCGAGGCACGCCGTGAAGAAGCCATCCTGCCGCGACGCTGGCATGGTCGCGGCTGCCCCTAGCGCCGAGGCAACGACCCCTCTGAAGCTCGATGATGCGCCACTGAGCAATATCGCTCAGGCGCTGGCCAGTGGGCAGATCACCGCGACGGCGCTGACCAAAGCCTATCTCGCGCGCATCGAGGCCTACGATCGCGGCGGGCCTGCGCTCAACGCCGTGCGCGCGCTCAATCCCGACGCGCTCGCGATCGCGGGCAAGCTGGACACCAGCAGACCGACGGCCAGGCGGCCGCTGGCGGGCGTCCCGATTCTGGTGAAGGACAACATCGCGACCGGAGACAAACAGCCGACGACGGCGGGCGCGCTGGCGCTGGAAGGCGCGCGCGCTCGGGACGATGCAACGATCGTCAAGCTGCTGCGGGACGCGGGCGCAGTGATCCTCGGCAAGGCGAACCTGACCGAGTTCTCCAACATGCTCGCGGTCGACATGCCCGGCGGCTACTCGTCGCTGGGTGGTCAAGTGAAGAATCCTTATGCGCCGGCGCTGATGGGCGAGCATGGCATCCCGATCCTCACTCCCGGAGGCTCGAGCGCGGGTTCGGCGGTGGCGGTGGCGGCAGGCCTGTGCGCAGCTTCTATTGGCACCGAGACCTCGGGCTCGCTGCTGTTCCCCGCCAGCCTGAACGGCCTCGTCACCGTCAAGCCGACCGTCGGGCTGCTCAGCCGTGCCGGCATCGTGCCGATCGCGCACAGCCAGGACACTGCAGGGCCGATGACGCGCACAGTACGCGACGCGGCGATGCTGCTGAACGTGCTGGCGGCCAAGGACCCGCTCGATCCGGCCACGCAAAAGCAGCGGCGGCCGGCCGATTACACTGCGGGGCTCGCGCGGGATGCGATGAACGGTGCGCGCATTGGCGTGCCGAGCGACCCGGCTGACCCGCTGAACGATTGCTTCTACGGCAAGCTGCTGCCCGACAGGGTCAAGGTCATGACCGAGACGATCAAGGTGCTGGAGGATCTTGGCGCCGTCATCGTGCGCGCCAATATGCCGACGCTCGGCTGGATCGGCGGACCGGGCACCACCATGGCCGTGCTCAACCGCAATCCGTTGAGCGAGCAAAAAGGCACTGTCGCAAGGCCGCCGGTCGTCTTCCTCTACGAGTTGAAGCACGACCTCAATCTCTATTTGAACACATGGGCCACAAACACGGACATCAAGAGCATCGCCGACATCGTGGCCTTCAACGAAGCGAACGCGGAGAGGGCGCTGCGTTTTGGCCAAGATCATTTCCTCGCCGCCGACATGACCAGGGGCGATCTCAGCGAGCGCGAGTACAAATCGGCGCGCGCCATGGATCTGCTCTCGGCCAAGACGCGCGGCATGGATGCCTACATGAACGAGCACAAGCTCGATGCGGTGCTGTTCCCAGGCGCCACCGGCGCCGCGATCGCCGCGAGGGCAGGCTATCCCAGCGTCATGGTGCCCGGAGGCTTCATCTCGGGAACGATCGACGGCAAGGACACGCCAGACTATCCGCTCGGCGTCACCTTCGCAGGCCGTTCCTGGAGCGAGCACAAGCTGCTGCGCCTGGCCTACGCCTATGAGCAGGCCTCCAACAAGCGCAAGCCGCCGCCCGGTTTGCTGGCGCCTTGGACCTCACCGGCAGGCAAGCGATCAGCCTTGCATTGATGACTTTGATCGCTGCTTTCGATGGTAACGCGGACACCGGGCCCGTCCGCGGGTGCCGCCTTTGTGACCCAACTGAGACATTGGCGCAGAGCTTCTGTCTCGCATCTTGCGTTCAGGAGCCCGGCGGCTCTTCGCTCGCCCCGGCTGCCTCACGTGGATGGTGACACCCTCCAAAATCGTCCGCCTATCGGTGCAGACCGGAAGTGACTAGCGGGCAGCCAGAACAACGCCTTTGACCCGATGCAGACAGGACCGTCTCGCTGCGAGCCTATCCTTCCGGCACACCTGCCAAGCTTAGGCCCTCGTAAATGCGCTCGCGCTGGGCCAGGAAGGTCGGGTTTTCACTGCGCCGCTCGTTGCGAAATCTAGCGACGGTAAAGTTCGGGTCCAGCCGAAGCCCGGCATTCCGGGCCTCCCGCGCCTCCGTAGCGCGACCGCTGAGCGCTGAGGCCGCGGCCAGGAAGAAATGCGGCATGGCGACATTAGGATTTATTTCAACTGATCTACGTAGCCGGTCGAGGGCTGAATCGAGCCGGCCGAGGAAGAGGTCGGCGATCCCAAGCAGGGCAAGCCAGCGATCCAGTCCGGGATCGCGGGGGCTCAGCCGGATTGCGTTCATGAGATCGGCTTCTGCCTCTTCCGCGCGTCCGAGTAGCACCTTCATGAAGCCTGCGTCGGCATGGGCCCAGGCCAGATTGCGATCCAGCGCGATTGCGAACTCAAGCTCGCGCAGCGACCGCTCCGTCGCGCCCGAGACATGCAGGACATTGGCGTGTACGAAATGGGCCAGCGCGTTGCCGGGAGCAAGCGTCAATGCCTGAGTGATCGCGGTATGGGCGATACGTAGCTGTTCCTCGCGATTGGTCGAGGCAAAGGTGCGAAGTTCGTTGCCATGATAGAAGGCGAGACCGACCAACGCCTCGACATTGCGAGGGTCCAACCTGAGCGCCGCGTCGAACAGGTCACACGCCGCGCGGTCGCGGCGCAGCGACAAGGGTTGGTTGAGGATTGCCCAGCCGCGCATCGCCAAGTCTACGGCATCCATGTTGTTCGGCCGTTCACGCTCGGCCCGGCGGCCCTCCGCGGCAACGAGCTGGATGCCCACGGTCCGGGCGAGGCGCGTGGTGATCTCATCTTGCATGTCGAAGATGTCGGCGCGCGGCTTGTCGAAACGTTCGGCCCAAAGGTGCGCGCCGGTTTCCGTGTCGATGAGCTGCGCGTTGACGCGTACGCGGTCGCCGCCGCCCTGCACGCTGCCTTCCATCACGTAGCGCACACCAAGCTCGCGGCCGATTACGCGGACGTCCACTGCCTTGCTTTTGAAGGTGAAGGCGGTGTTGCGAGCTATGACGAAGGCTCCAGGAATGCGCGACAGGTCGGTTGTGAGACTTTCAGTGATACCGTCGACGAAGTAGTCCTGCTCGCTGTTGCCATCGAGGTTGACGAAGGGCAGGACCACGATGGAGAGCCGCGGTGCGATGGCCGTGGGCGGCGCCGTTGCTGCGGCGCGCATGCGTGAAAGCGAGTAGACCTGCACCGGCTCGGCGATGTTCTTCAGTTGCTGCTGGCCGCGATCTTGCGCGGCGACGTCCATTTTGCCACGTACTTGGTGATAGGCCGCACTAGACAGGCAGATACCACCAGGCTCGGCAATCTGCTCCAATCGCGCCGCCACATTGACCCCATCGCCCATGAGGTCGCCATCGTCCTCCACGACCACGTCGCCAAGGTTGATGCCAATGCGGAACTCGATACGCCTATCCGGTGCCAGGCCGGCGTTGCTGTCGACCATAGCCCGTTGCACATCGACCGCCGAGCGAACTGCATCCACCACCGAGGCGAACTCGGCCAGGAAGCCATCTCCAGTGGTCTTGACGATGCGTCCGCGATGGGCCGCGATGACAGGATCGATCAAGTCCTTGCGGATGACTCGGAGGCGATCGAGCGTACCTTCCTCGTCAGTTCCCACCAGCCGACTATAGCCGACTACATCGGCCGCGAGGATCGTGGTCAACCGTCGGTTTGGCCGCTCGATCGCCAAGTTTCCCTCCTGGATCGATCGAGGCCAGTCTACGCATTTAGTTGCAGGTGCCAAGGGATTTGGCATGAGGGAGCGGTCGAGGTGTCTGATCCTGCTCCATAGCCTCGCCGGGCTGGTTCGCTAGCGTCGGCTCATGAAGACGGACCGGAAGCAGCCGGCCAAGCGGCTAAACGGCGCGGATGACCCGAAGCAGACAGGCGGGCCCTTCAGGTGAGTGATTGCCGCGGCCGACGCGATCCTTCCTCCGTCAGCCGTCGCAATTCCGATGATGTCGCCTACGCGCTCTGCAAGCGCTAAATAGAGGGGCCGCGCCGACGCCGACTCCGCTTTCGGGCAAACCCTTATGTCCGGTTGTGACCAGGAAGCGGACGTAAGGTCACCCATCGCTAGGCTGCTGTGGATAGTGGTTGGCGCGTGAGTCGATTCATTTGGAAGAATAACCTTTTTCGTAACTACCAAAGCGTGTGTGACAAAGTGAGGGAGCAACCGGGAAGCCGAACTGTCCAGAGTGGGGCCGGCGACGAAGGAGCTGCGCCGCAAGGGCATTGAACGTTTGGAACCCTCATGCGTTAGCCGCACGGATGAAGGCCGGATGGACCATCCGGCATGACGACGCGGCCACGGAGTTCGGTTCTTGCTTAAGCTTTACAGGTGGCCGTCTGACGACTGGCACGGCATCGGCGCGGAAATGCCCTCGGAGATTATCTGGGCCGATCTCTTGAACGCGAATGACGAGGAAAAGCAGTTCGTCGAACGACTGCTCGGGATCCGCATTCCCTCGGAAGAGTCCCTCAGCGAGATCGAGGCGTCGAGCCGCCTGATCCTCGACCACGGGACGCTCTATCTCAGCTCGCCGGCGCTCCGGCCCAGCGAGAACAACGAGGCCGAGATCACGCCGGTGGGGTTCGTCATTGGCCCGCATGTCTTGGTGACGGTGCGCTTTGCGGAGCTGCCGATCTTCGACGAGGTCGGCGAGCGCATCGGCTCCGACGACAGCCTGGAGAACGGCATGTGCGTGTTCACCAGCCTGCTCGAGGCCATGATCGACCGTGGCGCCGATGTCCTGGAGCATCTCGGCGCGAAGGTGGACCGGCTCTCGCGGGGCGTCTTTAGGGGCGGGCTGGTTCGCACCCAACGGCCGGTGCGCTCCAGCCGTAGGATGCGCGAGGCGCTGGAGAATATCGGCGAGTTGGCCGATCGGCTGGCCAAGGCGCGCGATGTCCTGCTCGGGGTCGGCCGCGTTGCCTCGTTTGCCGGCGATGTCGGCAGTGAATGGATCAAAGCGGCGTCGAAGAAACGTCTCGAGGCGGTCTCGAAGGACGTCGTTTCGCTCAGTGACTACGAGACGCGACTGTCCGACAAGATCCAGTTGCTGCTCGATGCGGTGCTCGGCTTCGTCAACATCCAGCAGAACGAGCTGTTCAAGATCCTGACGATCGTCTCCGTCGTCGGCGTGCCGCCGACCATCCTGGTCGGCATCTGGGGCATGAACTTCAAGCACATACCAGAGCTGGACTGGACCTTCGGCTATCCGTTGGCCTGGCTTGCGGTGATTGCCAGCGGCGTGCTGCCGCTGATCTGGTTCAAGCGGCGCGGCTGGTTCGATTGACGCGGCGGCGCACCGTTGGAAAGCGATGCGCCGCTGCTTTGATCATGCTGCCCTGGCGTCGACATTGCCGATCCAGTCGCGGGCCAGCGTGATGTCGGCTTGCGACAATGGGTGGCCTGCGGGCAGGACCCTGTGGGTGACGCTCGCGCCGGCTTGCGAGAGCAGAGCCGCGAGATGGGCCGAATTGCCAGCCGGCACGATCGGGTCGCCTTGCCCGGACAACAGCAGGATTGGCTTGCCTGCAAGATTGGCTTTTGGCGGATCCGACAACGGCACCATGGCGCGCAACAGGATCGCGCCTGCAAGCACGTCCGGCTCCAGCAGCAACAGCGCGGCAGCGATATTGGCGCCGTTGGAGAAGCCGACCGCGACGGGCGCTGCGAGGCCGTAACGTTGCCGCGCCTCCGTGACGAAGTCGGCGAGTTCGTGTGCGCGCCGGCGCAAATCGTCCTCGTCGAACACGCCCTCGGCAAGGCGGCGGAAGAAGCGCGGCATGCCGTGCTCGAGCACGCGGCCGCGCGGCGAGAGCAGTGCGGCGCCGGGCGATATCATGCGGCCGAGGCCGAGCAGGTCGTTCTCGTCGCCGCCGGTGCCGTGCAGCAGCAGGAGTGGGGCCGAGCCCGCGTTGGTCGCGGGCTCGAAACGATGGATGAATGAACGCTCGGTCATGACACACTCTCTTCAAGGTTGGGCAACACTTCCTCGATCTGCTTGCGGTGCGCTTCGAGGAAGCCAGGCAGCTTCAGGTCGCGGCCCAGGGTCGCGACGGGTTCGTCGACGGCGAAGCCAGGGATGACGGTCGCGATCTCAAACAGCACGCCGCCGGGTTCGCGGAAGTAGATCGAGCGGAAGTAGTTGCGGTCCCTCTGCTCGGTCGGGCGCAGGCCGTGATTGCTCACGAGCTTTTGCGCCATCTGGCCCTGCTCGGCGTCGTCGGCCGCGCGGAAGGCAATGTGATGCACCGAGCCGCCGCCCTGATGTCCCCGCAAGAAGCCCTTGGCTTCGTAGATATCGACGACGCTGCCTTCGGCATCGCCCGCTGCCTTGAAGCGGATCACCGAGCCTTCGCGCGCGGTCTCCTTGAAGCCGAACACGTCGGTGAGGACGGCCGCCGTCTTCACTGCGCTGTCGAGCAGCAGGGTCACGCCGTGGAAGCCGCGGATCGCATGCTCGGCCGGCACGTCGCCATTGCTCCAGCCTGGCTCGTTCTCGGCGCCGGGAATGCCGACTAGCGCGAGCGCCATCCCGTCGGGGTCGCTGAACGGCAGCACGGACTCACCGAAGCGCTTCTCCAAGGCCTCGTGAGCAATGCCCTTCTCGATGAAGCGCTGCGTCCAGTAGGCGAGCGAGCGCTGCGGCACGCGGAAGGCGGTCTGATGGGTTTCGCCGACACCGCGGCAGCCGGCCGAAACGCCGGCCCACGGGAAGAAGGTCAGGATGGTGCCGGGGCGGCCGGTCTCGTCGCCGTAATAAAAGTGATAGGTGGCAGGGTCGTCGAAATTGACCGTCTTCTTGACGAAGCGCAGGCCGAGGTCCCGGGTGTAAAAGCCGAAATTCCTCATGGGATCGCCGGCGATCGCGGTGACATGGTGCAGTCCAGACATTGTCGTCCTCCAAAATTCGGGGAGCGTCTTGCTCTGGTCGCAAATATCGTTCCGCTTTGGATCGGAGACAATCCATGCAAATATGACGGCTATGTCTATGAATTGGAAACAATAGGCCGAGCGATTGGACAAGGTGGCCAGCCTGCGGGCCTTCGTAAAAGTGGTCGAAAGCGGCAGCTTTGCGGAAGCCGGCCGCCAGTTGCGGCTGTCGCGCTCGGCGATCAGCAAATACATCGCCGACCTCGAGGAGAGCCTCGGCGTCCAGCTCCTGAACCGGACCACGCGGCACGCGAGCCCGACCGAGAACGGCCAGCGCTATTTCGAGCGTGCGGTGGTGATCCTCTCGGAGATCGAGGCTGCCGACCAGGCGGTGACGCAGGCCCAGTCGGCGCCGCGGGGCCTGTTGCGCGTCAACGCACCGATGTCGTTCGGCACGATGCGGCTGGGGCCGGTGCTCGCCGATTTCATGGCGCGCTATCCCGAGTTGCAGCTCCAGATCGTGCTCAGCGACGATTTGCTCGATCCGGTCCAGGACGGATTTGACGTGACGTTGCGGATCGCGGAGCTGGAATCCTCCAGCCTGATCGCGCGCAAGATCATGCCGGTGGCGCGCATGATCTGCGCTTCGCCGGATTATCTGGCGTGTCACGGCACGCCTATACATCCGCAGGATCTGCGCGAGCACGCCGCGCTAACCTACGGCTTCCTGCTCACCGGCAATCAGTGGAAGCTGACCGGCACTGATGGCGATCACTGGATCCAGCCGGCCTGGTCGCTCTGCGTCAACAACGCCGAGGTGCTGCGCGACGTCGCGATCAACGGCAGGGGGCTGGCGCTGCTGCCCGAGTTCATCGCCGCGGATGCGTTGAAGAAGGGCGAGCTGCGGACGGTGCTGGACAACTATTTCGCGCCGCCGCTCGCGCTCTACGCGGTCTATCCGCCGACGCGGCACTTGTCGGTCAAGGTGCGTCTGTTCATCGACTTCCTGGTCGAGCGTTTTGGCCGCGAGGAGGACGAAGCCGGCGGGCGCAGACGTGCGGAGGCTAGGGATACTATTATACCGTGACGAAAACTGAACTTTCTTCCGATCGCTCAGGACTCATACTTGCGTCCCGACTTCGCGCTTAGGACCAGAGAGCTTCAGCCGCTGCCGGGGCGTCGCCGAGGGCTCTCTTTCGTGCCGCTGCAAAAAGCGGCGGCGTGATGTGTAGCTCGCCGACACTTCTCGACTTGATTCCAACAAGCGCAGGAGGAGCCTATGCGGAAGTCTCTCAGCTTTTTCCTTTCTGGCGTAGCATTGATCGTCGCGGCGTCAACCGCTGTAGCGGGCGAGCGGGTGCTTGAGTTCAAGCTGGTCACGAAGCCCATTGATCTCAAGGTCATCGAGGCCGCAAACGTCGAAGGACAGACGGTTGTGTCAGGTAAATTCTTTGGGGTCGCCGTTTTCAACGACGGCCGTATCGGAGTGAAAGAGTTCGTCAATACTTCGGACTTGCTCAAAGGGTCGGGCCCCTTCTTCGGCTACAGCACTTACACGTTCGAGGAAGGCTCGATTACGGCGCGCTACACCGGTTCGGCCAAAGACGGCAAGTCAACGGGCGAATACACGATCCTATCGGGCACAGGTGCTTATGCGAACGCCACGGGTACGGGCACAATCGAAAGCGCGCCGAACCCATTCAAGGGCGTCAACCTGCTAAACATAAAGCTCGTCGTTAAAACGTCCGGCTCATGACAGCGCAATGATCACAGGTCCCACACCAAGGAAGTTGATCCCTTGTGTGGCGTGTTGGCCGGCCGGCGGCACATTGCCGGCCGGGCGACCTGCTGAAGAACCGGGCGGGCGCGGTCGCTCCACTGGTTTTGATCGTAGGCCTGCAGAATGCGGACAAAATCGGCCATGCTGGATTGATCTCGGTTTTCGGCCATAGCCTCAACCTGAGTATCGGATGCGGGCTGGCTCGCTTGCCAAAACCGCACGAGGACATCGGCGATGTTTCTCATGGCGTACTCTCTGCAGCCAACTGTGACAGTAGACACCAAGTACTGGAGCGGCATTGCGCCGTTCGCTAGGAGAAAAAGCCGGCGGACGCTACACCGCCGGACTTGTCCCGCAACTGCCGGCTCGCGGGGCCGGTTCCGTTGCTTTTCACTTCGCGTTCATAGCTAGCACTGAGCACTTGGTTGTCGCTATTGTGCGCGGGTATGGCGAGACCATACTGAGGTAGGGTCGGATTGATGAATCGGGATAAGTTCGATTCGCTCTGCCGCGAATTTGATACGCCGCGAAGAGTCGCGATTTCCGGCCTTCACCTTCAGGCATCGAGAGCGTTTCGATACGCTGGTCTCTACTAGCGCCTCAGCGTAAACTCGTCCGCACTGCGCCGGTGCTCCCATTTCGCCTGCTCCAGTTCGGGCTGGTCGCATTGGACTTCCGGATAGCCGATGCAGAGATAGGCGATGAACTTCCATGATTCCGGCACGTCAAGAATGGCGTGAACGCGCGCAGGATTCAGGATCGAGATCCAGCCGAGCCCGATGCCTTCGGCGCGCGCGGCGAGCCACATCGCGGTGATCGCCGCGACGACCGAATATTCCGTCGTCTCCGGCATGGTGGCACGGCCGAGGCCGTGACCGATGTCGCTGGCCTTGTCGGCAAACACGGCGAGGTGGCCAGGAGCCTGTTCGAGACCCGCCAGCTTCAGCGTGGCATAGCGGGTCGCGCGCTCGCCGGTATAGGCGTTCAACGCATCGGCATTGCACGATTGGAAGTCGTCGATCACGGCCTGGCGCCGTGCGGCGTCGTCGACCGTGACGAAGCGCCAGGGCTGGCTGAGACCGACCGATGGCGAGAGACAGGCGGTCTCGATCAGGCGCTCCACCGCGCCGCGTGGTAACGGATCGCTGCGAAAACGCCGGACGTCCCGGCGCCATACGAACAGCTCGCGTAATTGTCGGCGGAAGGCGTCGTCGAACTCGACCATGGGTCAGCGTCCGATCTGGAAGGCCGCGGCAACCAGCAGGATCATGATCTCGCCTGTCTGCTCGAACGCGCCGAGGATATCGCCGGTTTGCCCGCCGATTTGGCGGATGGCGAGCCGCGCCAGCATGAACCCGGCGAGCGACAGCAGGATCAGGGCGACCAGCGCCTTGCCCGGCCCGAGCGCGAGGGCGAGAGCGAGTGTCCCAAGTGCGAAGGCGATGGCGACACTGCGGCCCGGCGGCGGCCCCGCGCTCGCCGAAAGCCCATCCGGTCGCGCCAGCGGGACAAGCGACATGAAGGCCGGCACGCCTGCGCGGGCTGCGATGTGCGCCGCGCACAGCGCCAACGTGACCGTCCATGGATTGGCGATCGCCGCGAGCGCACTCCAGCGCAGGCCGAACGACAGGATCAGCGCGCAGACGCCATAGGTCCCAATCCGGCTGTCGCGCATGATCTCGAGCTTGCGCTCGCGCGTTCGGCCGCCGCCGAGGCCATCGGCGGTATCGGCAAGCCCATCCTCGTGTAGCGCGCCGGTGATGAGGGCGGTGGCGGCCAGCGCCAGCAGGGCGGCAAGGTTCGGCGTCAGTCCGAACCGGCTGCACATCTTATAGACCAGCGCGCCGGCAAGTCCGACCAGCAGTCCCGCGACGGGCAGCGCCCAGGTTGCACGCGCGATGGCGCCGTCGCCTGCAGGCTTCGACGATGCCGCCGGCAGGATCGTGACGAACGATGCCGCCATCCTGAGATCGGCGATGACGTCTCGCAGAAATTCGGCGCGCGGCATCATTTCAGTTTCATCGGCAGGCCGGCGACGACGAACTCGACCTCGTCGGCAGCCACCGCGATAGTCTGATTCATGAGGCCGGCGGCGTCGCGAAAGCTGCGTGCCAGGGCGTTGTCAGGAACGATGCCGAGACCGACCTCGTTGGTGACGAGAACAACCGGGCTTTTCAGCTTGGGCAGGGTGCCGGCAAGCTCTTTTACCTCGCTCTCCCAATCGCGCTCCGCATGCATCAGATTCGAGAGCCACAGCGTCAGGCAATCCACCAGCCTTGCGCCGCCGCCATCGCTTGCGACCAGCACCGGCACGAGATCAAGCGGCACCTCGCGCTCGATCCAGTCAGTTCCGCGCCGCGCACGATGCGTGGCGATGCGCGTCTCCATTTCGGCATCGAGCGCCTCGGCCGTCGCGACATAGACGGGCTGCCCGGGAAAGGCCCTCGCGCGCGCTTCCGCACGCGTGCTCTTGCCCGATCGCGCTCCGCCCGTGATCAAGATGACGGCCATGAAGGTCTCCTATCAGCCCTGACTAATCACCAAACACGGCCAAAGACAAAGCCGAAATCGGGCCTGTAGGGGCTTGCGCTCTGCCTTCGCTTTGCGCAACAGGGGCGGAACAGGAGGCGCGTGTGGGCTTTGCGGGGGCGATGGTGGTGGCGATGGCGGCGGATGCCCTGCTGGGCTGGCCGTCGTGGCTGTTCGCGCGGATCGGCCATCCCGTGACCTGGCTGGGCCGCCTGATTGCGACTGTCGACACCGCCTGGAATCGCGCGTCTGACCCGCCGGCGTTTCGCCGCGCCGCCGGCGTTGCCGGAGCGCTCGCGGTGATCGCGGTCTCAATCGCGCTCGGCTGGGTGCTTCAGTCCGTGCTTCCCTGGGGCTGGATTCAGATCGCGCTGGTCGGCGTCCTGGCCTGGCCCCTGGTCGCGCTGCGCTCGCTGCATGACCATGTCGCGGCTGTCGCGACGCCCTTGCAGGCTCGCGACATCGCCGGCGCGCGCGACGCGGTCTCGCGCATCGTCGGCCGCGATCCCGCGGCGCTCGATGAGCCCGGCATCGCACGCGCGGCAATCGAGAGCCTTGCCGAGAACGCCTCCGACGGCATCGTGGCGCCGGTGTTCTGGGGCGCGGTGTTCGGCCTCCCCGGCATTCTCGGCTACAAGGCGATCAACACACTCGACTCCATGATCGGCCATCGCAGCGAGCGGCACGAAGCGTTCGGCTGGGCCGCAGCGCGCATCGACGATGTCGCCAATTTCGTTCCGGCGCGCGTGACTGGCTTCCTCTTCGTGCTGCTGGCGCAGCGGCGATTAGAGGCGCTGTCGTGCATGAGGCGCGATGCGCGCCGCCACCGCTCGCCCAACGCCGGCTGGCCGGAAGCGGCCATGGCTGGCGCGCTCGGTGTGCGGCTGAGCGGCCCCCGCATCTATCACGGCAGCGTCACGAACGAGCCCTGGCTCAACGAGGGCGCGCGCGATCCGCTCGCTGCGGACATCAATCATGGATTGGCGGTCTATCGCAGGTCCATGCTGCTTCTCGCCGCGGTGCTTGCGATCCTGGCCTTCGCGTGAAAGAACGGGGGATGCGCGAGCACGGTGGAAATCTCGATTTGGCCCAGCAGCGTTTTGGCGGACGCGCAGAGGATTGGATCGACCTCTCGACAGGGATCAACCGGCTGCCTTATCCCGTAGGCGAGGTAAGCACGCGCGCCTGGGGCGCGTTGCCGTCGCGCGCCGAAATCGATGCCTTGCATCAGGCCGCGCAGTACGCCTACCGCACGAGCGCACCTGTTGTCGCGATGGGCGGTGCGCAGGCCGCCATTCAATTGTTGCCGCAGCTCGCGGCGCCTGGCCGCGCGCGCATTCTCGCGCCGACCTACAACGAATATGCCGGGGTCCTGTCGGCCGCGGGCTGGGATGTCCAGGAGGCCGGCGAATTTGACGCGATGGCCGGCGCAGACCTCGCGATCGTCGTCAATCCCAACAATCCCGATGGCCGGCGCCATATGCCGAAGGATCTGCTCGCATTGCTGCCGCGCGTCGGCCGTCTCGTGATCGACGAGAGCTTTGCCGACGCCGTTCCGCAGCTGTCGCTTGCTTCGGAAGCCGATCGGCCAGGGCTGTTGATCCTGCGCTCGTTCGGTAAGTTTTATGGCCTTGCCGGCCTTCGGCTTGGCTTTGCAATTGGCAATGCGGCGGACATCGGCAAGCTTGCGTCGATGTCGGGTCCATGGCCGGTCTCGGGAGCGGCGATCGCAATCGGCTGTCGCGCCTTGCGCGACGATCCCTGGGCTGAGGCTACCTCAGCGCGGCTCGCACGCGATTGTGTTCGGCTCGACGCCATGGCGCAGTCGCAAGGCTGGACGCTTATCGGGGGCACGCCGCTGTTTCGTCTTTACCAGACACCTAACGCGCTGGCCGCGCAGGAAAAGCTCGCGCGCGCCCAGATCTGGTCGCGCGTTTTCGCGCGAGAGCCGGCATGGCTGCGCCTCGGGCTTCCCGGCAGCGAATCCGAATGGACGCGCCTTGCCGAGGTGCTAGCGCGCTAACGCGAGCAGGCCTTCGAGGTCGAGGTGCCTTTCGATGTGATCGGCGAGGGCATCGAGCGCGCTCTCGATCCTGGCATGATAGGGCTCGTTACCCGCGGGAATATCGAGCTTTGCCAGATATGCCTTGCGGAAATCATCCGACGTGAACAGGCCGTGCAGATAGCTGCCCTGGACGCGGCCATCGCGCGAGATCGCGCCTTCCGGCTCGCCGTTCAGTTTCGCAAATGGCCGCGCGCGATCGGGCCCGTCGGTGTGGCCGATGTGGATCTCGTAGGCCTCGATCGGCCGATCTGTGGCGGCATGCACGGCCGCGACCCGCGTCAGCGTCTTCTCCGCGCTCATTTCCGTTGTCACGTCGAGCAGCCCGAGACCCGGCGTGTCGCCCGCAGGTCCCTCGATGCCATCAGGGTCGGCAACGCTGTGTCCGAGCATCTGATAGCCGCCGCAGAGCCCGAGCACATGGCCGCCCCGGCGGTGATGCGCCACGACATCAATGTCCCAGCCCTGTGCGCGCAGGAAGGCGAGATCGCCGCGGGTGGATTTGGAGCCGGGGATGATGACCAGCCTGACATCGCCGGGGATTGCTTCGCCCGGACGCACCATGACGAGATCGACGCCGGGTTCGAGCTTGAGCGGGTCGAGATCGTCGAAATTGGCGATCCGCGACAGGGCGAGGCAGGCGATCTTGCATTGGCCCGGCTTGCGCGCGTCACGCAGGCCCAGCGCGTCCTCGGCCGGCAGCTCGCTGGCGCGCGCGAACCAGGGCAGCACGCCAAAGCCGCGCCATGCGGTTTTCGCTTCGATCAGCCGGTAGCCGTCGTCGAACAGCGTGGGATCGCCGCGGAACTTGTTGATGACGAAGCCCCGGATCATCGCGGCATCGTCGGGGTCGATCACCGTCTTGATGCCGACGAGCTGGGCGATGACGCCGCCGCGGTCGATGTCGCCGACCAGCACGACCGGTACGTCGGCTTTGCGCGCAAAGCCCATGTTGGCAATGTCGGCTTTGCGCAGGTTGACCTCGGCCGGGCTGCCCGCGCCTTCGACCAGCACAAGATCGGCGCGCGTCTTCAAGCGCGCGAAACTCTCCAGCACGGCGCCCATCAGCGAGGGCTTCATCGCCGCATAATCACGCGCACGCGCGGTTGCGATGCGCTTGCCATGGACGATGACCTGCGCGCCGACATCGGTCTCCGGCTTGAGCAGCACCGGGTTCATGTCGGTGTGCGGTTCGACGCGAGCGGCGAGCGCCTGAAGCGCCTGGGCGCGGCCGATCTCGCCGCCGTCGATGGTGACGGCGGCATTGTTCGACATGTTCTGCGGCTTAAAAGGGAGCACGCGCAGGCCGCGCCGCGTGAAAGCGCGCGCAAGGCCGGCGACGATGAGCGACTTGCCCACGTCCGAGCCGGCTCCCTGGATCATCAGCGCGCGCGCCATGGCGAGATCGTATCAGAACTCGACGCCGGCTTGCGCCTTGATGCCGGACCGGAAGGGATGCTTGACCAGCGTCATCTCGGTAACGAGATCGGCGATCTCGATCAGTTCGTCCTTGGCGTTGCGCCCGGTGAGCACGACATGCGTCATCGGCGGCTTTTGCGTCGTCAGGAATTCGACCACCTCGGCGACGTCGAGATAATCATAGCGTAGCGCGATGTTGATCTCGTCAAGCACGACCATGCGCAACGCAGGGTCGCGAATCAGCTCCTTCGCCTTGTCCCAGCCGGCGCGCGCGGCGGCGATGTCGCGGGCGCGGTCCTGCGTCTCCCAGGTGAAACCTTCGCCCATGGCGTGGAATTGGCAGAGGTCGCCGAAATGGCCAGTGAGAAGGCGGCGCTCGCCGGTGTCCCAGGCGCCTTTGATGAACTGCACCACCGCGCAGGGCAAGCCATGGGCGACGCAGCGGACGATCATGCCGAAGGCCGAGGACGACTTGCCTTTGCCGGCGCCGGTGTGGACGATAACGAGGCCTTTTTCGCCGCTCTTGGTCGCCATGATCTTGTCGCGGGCGGCCTTCTTCTTCGCCATTTTGGCGGCGTGGCGGGCGTCGGTTTCCTCGCCCGTTTGGATATCCGGTTCAGGCGTCATCGTACCCGGTCCTTCGGCTTGACAAGTGGCGGCCACCGGCAAATGGTGGGCCTGCGCTGGTTCCTGTCCTATGACAGGCGAAGAGGGAATGCGATAGGGTCCGAATCGGCAAGATTTGGGTCCAAAATGCAGCCGCCCCCGCGACCGTGACCGGAGAGATGCCCGAAGCCACTGACCCCTAGCAGGATCGGGAAGGCGGGGATCGAAGGGCAAAAGCCCTGCTCCGCAAGCCGGGAGACCTGCCAGCGCGGACGATTTTGGACCGGCGGACGGGGTGTTCCGCGACGGGGAAACGGGCCTCTCACAATGGTTCGTGCGCCTCTTCGCCTCCCGCTGTTATTCTGGAAGAGGCGATGACGGTCACACTTCACGTCTGCATTACCTGCCGTGCCGGCGAGACGCTTGGCGAAGGCGACGTCACGCCGGGCAAGCGGTTGCATGGCGCGATCCTGGGCGCCGGCGTGCCCGATGGCGTCAATGTGGTTCCGGTCGAATGCCTCTCTGCCTGCAGCCAGGGCTGCTCGGTCGCGTTGAGTGCGCCCGGCCGCTGGTCCTATGTCTATGGCCGCCTGTCGGAGACGAATGCGCGCGACGTGGTCGCCGGCGCTGCGGCCTATGCGGCCGCGCCCGATGGCCTCGTGCCCTGGCGCAGCCGTCCCGAAATTTTCCGCAAGCAGTCGCTTGCCCGCATTCCCCCCATCGCCGTCGTGCCGGAGGCCGCCGAATGAATTCGCTCGCAAAAGTCCCGGTCACGGTGATCACCGGTTTTCTGGGCTCCGGCAAGACGACGCTGATCCAGCATCTGCTCGCCAATGCCGACGGCAAGAAGCTCGCCGTGCTCGTCAACGAGTTCGGCAGCGAGGGCGTCGACGGCGAGATTTTGAAGTCGTGCGCTGCCGCCAATTGCCCGGAGGAGAACATCATCGAGCTCGCCAATGGCTGCATCTGCTGCACCGTCGCCGACGATTTCATTCCAACCATGGAGCAATTGCTGGCGCGCCCCGTGAAGCCCGATCACATCCTGATCGAGACCTCGGGCCTGGCGTTGCCGAAACCGCTGCTGAAGGCGTTTGACTGGCCGGAGATCCGCTCGCGTATCACTGTCGATGGCGTGATTGCGCTGGCCGATGCTGAGGCCGTCGCTGCTGGCCGCTTCGCGCCGGACCCGATTGCAGTCGAGGCGCAGCGCGCGGCGGACGACAATCTCGACCACGAGACGCCGCTGTCGGAAGTGTTCGAGGACCAGATCGCCTGCGCCGACATCGTGCTGCTGACCAAGGCCGATCTTGCCGGCAGCGCTGGGATCGAAGCCGCCAAGGCGGCGATCACCGCCGAGATGCCGCGCCGCGTGCCGATGCTTCCCGTCACCGACGGCGCGATCGATGCGCGCGTCATCCTCGGTCTCGGCGCCGCCGCCGAGAACGATCTTGCCGCGCGTCCCTCGCATCACGACGGCGAAGAGGAGCATGAGCATGACGATTTTGCTTCCGTCGTGATCGACCTGCCGGAAGTTGCCGATATCGATGCGCTGGTCGCCTCCGTTCAGCGCCTGGCGCGCGAGCAGAACGTGCTGCGCGTCAAAGGCTATATCGCAATCGCGGGTAAGCCGATGCGCCTCTTGCTGCAGGCGGTCGGCGAGCGTGTGCGCCACCAGTTCGACAAGCCCTGGGGCGCAGGTGTCAGGCAATCAAAACTCGTCATGATTGGCGAGCACGGCGATATTGACGAGGCCGCGATCAGGTCAGGGCTAGCAACCTGATGCACGTCGTTTTCCGCGAGAGCCGCGGTCTTGAGGAGACCGCGACGCCAAGGGACATCGGCCAGGACCCGGCCGATCTCGTGGTGCTCTCATATTCGGATTCCGACCTTGCCGCCTTTGCGGCCGGCTGGCGGCGCGGCCGTACCAGCCTGCCGTCGCTGCGGCTCGCAAATCTTGCGGAACTGCGTCATCCGCTCTCGGTGGACACCTATATCGAGCGCACGCTCTCCCATGCGCGTGGCATTCTGGTACGTCTGATCGGCGGTGAATCCTATTGGCCGTATGGTCTCGCAACGCTCCAGCAACTTGCTAAGGACCGCAACATCGTGCTGGCCGTGCTGCCGGCCGACGGCCGTGACGATACGCGGCTCGACGCGTATTCGACCTTGCCGGTCTCGACCCTGCGCCGGCTCAAGGTGCTCTGTGACACCGGCGGCCCGGTCGCGGCCCAAGCCGCGATCGCGCAGCTCGCGCTGGCCTCGGGCCTCTATGCCGGGCCAGTCGTCGGCGAAATGGATGTGCCCGAGACGGGATTTTATGATCCCGCGCGCGGCGTCATTGCTGCGCCGGCGGGCGGCGAGGGGAAGCCGCTCGCGCTGGTGACGTTCTATCGCTCCTATCT
This sequence comes from Bradyrhizobium sp. 147, assembly GCF_023073935.1. NCBI lineage: Bacteria > Pseudomonadati > Pseudomonadota > Alphaproteobacteria > Hyphomicrobiales > Nitrobacteraceae > Bradyrhizobium > Bradyrhizobium sp. 147. Next base: position 254,309 of record NZ_JADPKL010000042.1, read on the forward strand.
CACCGCTGCGGACACCGGGCCGGTCGATGCCTTGATCGCCGCGCTGCGCGATAAGGGTTTTGGTGCCTATGGTGTCTTCGTCACCTCGCTGAAAGCCGCAGGCGTCGCGGATTGGCTGCGCGCGCATCTCGCGCGAAATCCTCCGGCGGCGATCGTCAATGCGACGGCGTTCTCGGCCGTAGGCGACGATGGCACGACGCCGTTCGACGTAGCCAAGTGTCCGGTGTTCCAGGTTGCGCTCTCGACGGCACGGCGCGAGGATTGGGCTACCTCGCTGCGCGGCCTCTCGCCGGGCGACCTCGCGATGCATGTGGTGCTGCCCGAGGTCGATGGCCGCTTGTTCGCGGGCGTGGTGAGCTTTAAAGCCGCTGCGGAGCGCGATCCCGATCTGCAGTTCTCCCATCTTGCGCATCGCGCTGACGAGGAGCGGGTGAAGGCCGTCGCCGCACGGGTTGCGGCCTGGCGGCGGCTCGCCGAGACGCCCGTCGCCAAGAAGCGTCTGGCGATCGTGCTTTCGAACTACCCGGGCCGTCCACACCAGATCGCGCATGCGGTTGGTCTCGATGCGCTGGCGTCCGTCGAGGTCTTGCTGTCCGACCTCGCGCAGACGGGCTTCGATGCCGCGCCAGTTCATGCGCTCGGCGAAACGCTGCTGAGGCAGCAGCTGACCTGGAGCGTCGCTGAGTACCGCACGGCGCTCTCGCGTCTGCCGCAAGCATTGCAGGATGATCTCGCACAAGCTTGGGGTGCGCCGGAGGATGATCCGAGCTGTCGCGACAGCGCGCTCCACTTCGCCGCGATTCGGTGCGGCCAGTCGATCATCGCGGTTCAGCCCGAGCGTGGCGATGCAACCACGCGCGATGTCGATTATCACGATCTCGCCCGCACGCCGCGCCATGCCTATGTTGCGTTCTATCTCTGGCTTCGAGAGCAGGGCTGTGACACCGTCGTGCATATGGGCGCGCACGGCACGCTGGAATGGCTGCCCGGCAAATCCGTGGCGCTGTCATCGAGCTGTTGGCCGGAAGCCCTGATCGGCGATCTGCCGGTCATCTATCCCTTCATCGTCAATGATCCCGGCGAGGCTGCGCAGGCCAAGCGGCGCGTCGGCGCCGTCACGATCGGCCATCTGCCGCCGCCTCTTGCCGCATCCGTCGTTCCGGAGGGCTTGCGCCGGCTCGAACGACTTCTGGACGAATATTCCACTGCCGATGGTCTTGACCCCGCCCGCCGCCAGCGGTTGATCGCGGCGATCCGCGACGAAGCCCGTGCCGCGGGCCTCGAAGACGATCTTGGCCTCGATGCATCGGCCACACCAGCCGAAGCGATTCCACGGATCGATCGTTTCGTCTGCGACCTCAAGGAAAGCCAGTTCGGTGACGGCTTGCACGTGTTCGGCCGCGGCGCCTGCGGCGACGTGGAGCGGGACGCCTTGCGCGCCGCGCTTTCGGGGCAGCGCATTGCGCCGGGGCCGTCGGGCTCGCCTTATCGCGGGCGCCAGGACGTGCTGCCGACCGGGCGCAATCTCTTCGCCGTCGATCCGCGCGCGGTGCCGACGCCGTCGGCGCATGCGCAAGGCATCAAGCTCGCGGAAGAGCTGCTGCGCCGTCACTTGCAGGATCATGGTGACTGGCCGAAGGGGCTCGTGGTCGATCTCTGGGGCTCGGCGACGATGCGCACCGCAGGCGAGGAGTTCGCGATGGCGCTGCATCTGGCCGGTCTTGCGCCGCACTGGGACCACGCCTCCGGCCGCGTCACCGGCTACGACATCATCGCGCCGGCCGAGCTCGGCCGCCCCCGTATCGACGTGACGCTGCGCGTATCCGGCCTGTTCCGCGACGTCTTTTCGGGTCTGGCGCAGTTGTTCGAGGCTGCGTCCGAGGCTCTCGCAAACCGCGACGAAGAGGGCGAGGAGAATCCCTATCGCCACCGTGCCTCACGTGTCTTTGCGCCGCGGCCCGGACAATACGGCGTCGGCTTGTCAGCGATCCCTGGTACCTTCACGCCCGAAACGCGTGATGCCGCCGGGGAAGCGTGGCTGTCGGCATCGTCCTTTGCGTTCTCGGCGGATGGCGCGATCAAGCCGGATCGCGCTGGCATCGAGGCGCGGCTTGCGTCCGCCGATGCCTTCGTCCATGTCCAGGATCTGCCAGAGACCGATCTTCTGCTCGCCGCGGACTATGCTGCGCATGAAGCGGGGGTCGCCGCAGCTGCGGCACATCTCGGCGCGGCAGGACCATCGCTCTATCACATCGACACGACGCGTCCCGAGCAACCGCACGCGCGCACGCTGACCGAGGAAATCTCGCGCGTCGTCCGTGCGCGCGCGGCCAATCCCGCCTGGATCGCCGGCATGATGCGCCACGGGTTTCGCGGCGCGGCCGAGATCGCCGCGACGCTCGAGCACATGGCCGCCTTCGCGCATCTCGCCGGCGCCGTGCCGCCGCATCTGTTCGATATCTATTATGACGCGACGCTTGGCAACGCCGACGTCCGCGCTTTCATGACGCGCGAAAATCCGGCGGCGCTCGCAGCAATGGAGACGTGCTTCATGCGGTTGCATGACGCCTCGCTCTGGCGGACGCGCCGCAATTCGATCGCCGCTGCGTTGAAGGAGGCCTCATGAGCGCTTCCGCGGTCAAGGGCTGGTGTCCCGGCGCGCTGCGGCCGATGCAATCGGGCGACGGGCTCGTGGTCCGCGTGCGCCCGTTCGGCGGTCGCCTTACAGCGGCACAGACTTCCGGCCTTGCTGACCTGGCCGAACGCTTCGGCAATGGTCTCCTCGACGTGACGAGCCGCGCCAACCTCCAGATCAGAGGTGTCAGGGACGAAAGCCACGGTCCGCTGCTCGATGGCCTTGCGCGACTGGCGCTGCTCGATCCCGATGCCGACATCGAATCCCGGCGCAACATCCTGGTAACGCCGTTCTGGAACGAGGGCGACGACACGCAGGCGCTCGCCGCCGAGCTCGAAGAGGCGCTTGCCGACAGCGCGCTCGAATTGCCCACAAAATTCGGCTTCGCCATCGATGACGGGACCTCGCGCGTGCTCGCCGGCGACTCCGCCGACGTGCGCATCGAGCGCGATCGTGCGGGCCGGCTTCTCGTGCGCGCCGATGGTGCGAGCTTCGGTCGTTGCGTCGGACGCGGAGGCGTCGTGAGCACGGCGCTCGCGCTCGCAGACTGGTTCATTACCTCCGGCGGGGTCCGCAGCGGGCGAGGGCGCATGGCGGCCCACATCGCTTCCGGTGCGGCATTGCCGGGGACCTTGCGCGGCGAGACCGAACCTGCCCCCGTGATGGCTGCGCTGCAGCCCGGACATTATCCGCAGGGCGCCATGGTCGGGGTCGCATTCGGGCAGATGCTGCATACGACGCTGCATCAATTCGCCGGTTGCGGAGATGCCCTGCGCATGACGCCATGGCGGATGGTCTTGAGCGAGGGCAAGCGTGCGATGCCGAACGGGGCCGGTCTCATCACCGAACCCTACGATCCCGCGCTGCGCGTCATCGCCTGCAGCGGCGCCCCGCGTTGCCGCGAGGCGCATGCCGACACCCGCGCGCTCGCCGCCGCGCTCGCGCCGCGCATTGCACCCGATACGCGGCTTCACGTCTCTGGCTGCGCCAAGGGCTGTGCGCATTCCGGCGCCACCGCCGTGACGCTGGTTGCGACCGGTGCCGGATTCGATCTCGTGCGCGGTGGATCGGCCCGCGATGAGCCCGCTCTGCGCGGCCTGAACCGCGATGACATCGTCAGCGATCCCTCCATTCTGGTGGGAGGGCACTGATGCCGCACAGTTACGAAACCGACGGCGCGGCGATCTACCGGCAGTCCTTTGCGACCATCCGCGCCGAGGCTGATCTTGCGCGCTTCTCGCCGGACGAGGAGCAGGTCGTGGTGCGGATGATCCACGCCGCCGGCATGGTCGGCCTTGAGGCGCATATCCGCTTCACGCCCGGCATGGTCGCCACTGCGCGCGCGGCCTTGCAGAATGGCGCGTCGATCCTGTGCGACGCGCGCATGGTCTCGGAAGGAATCACGCGCGCAAGACTTCCTGCGGCCAACCCGATCATCTGCACACTCGGTGATGCCACCGTGCCGGCGCTGGCGCAATCCATGCGCAACACGCGCTCGGCTGCGGCGCTGGAGCTGTGGAGGCCACATCTGGGCGGCGCGATCATCGCGATCGGCAATGCGCCGACTGCGCTGTTTCATCTCCTCAACATGCTCGAGGACCGCGATTGCCCGCGGCCCGCGGCGATCATCGGCTGTCCGGTCGGCTTCGTCGGTGCCGCCGAATCCAAGGCCGCGCTGATGGCCGATCCGCCGGCACCTGCGCTGACGGTCGAAGGCCGCCTCGGCGGTTCCGCGATCACGGTTGCCGCCGTGAACGCGCTGGCGAGCGGGAGCGAATAGTCATGGGACGCATCATCTGCTGCGGTCTCGGCCCCGGCGATCCGGATTTGATGAGCGTGCGCGCCGACCGCATGGTGCGCGGTGCCAGGCACGTCGCCTATTTCCGCAAGAAGGGAAGGCCGGGTCAGGCGCGCAGCATCGTCGAGGGCATGCTCGCCGCCGACGTCACCGAATACCCCATGGAATATCCCGTTACGACCGAGATCGCCTTCGACAGCCCCAACTATGTCCATCTGCTCGCCGGCTTCTATGACGAATGGGCCGAGCGCCTGGCGCGGCTTTCGCGCGCGGTCGACCTCGTCGTGCTCTGCGAGGGTGATCCCTACTTCTACGGCTCTTTCATGCATCTGCACACGCGCCTGCAGGGCCGCGTCGAGATCGAGGTGATCGCGGGCATTCCCGGCATGGTCGGCTGCTGGAACGGCGTGGGACAACCGATTGCGCTCGGCGACGATGTGACGACGGTGCTGATGGGGACGCTTGGCGAAGACGAACTCGAGCGGCGCATGCGCGATTCCGATGCACTCGTCATCATGAAGACCGGCCGCAATCTTGCAAAGGTGCGCCGCGCGCTTGCATCCGCCGGCCGGCTGGACGATGCCTGGCTGGTCGAGCGCGGCACCATGCCGGGCGAGCGCATCGCGCGGCTCGCCGAAGTCGATGCCGCCGATTGTCCCTATTTCGCGATCGTGCTGGTGCACGGCAAGGGCCGGCACCTGGACGCCGCCGAATGACGGGTACGCTGACCATCGCAGGGCTCGGCCCTGGCAGTGACGCGCTGGTGACGCCGGAAGTCTCCGCCGCGCTCGCGGCCGCGACCGATATTCTCGGCTACGCGCCTTATGTCGCCCGCGTCTCGCCGCGACCGGGGCTTACACTGCACCCGTCGGACAATCGCGAAGAGCTGCAGCGCGCAAGCGAAGCCTTGCGGCTTGCCTCCGAAGGCGGCCACGTGGTCGTCGTCTCCTCCGGTGATCCCGGCGTGTTCGCGATGGCCTCTGCCGTGTTCGAGGCGCTCGAGCAGGCTCCGCAATGGCGGGAGCTGCCGATTCGCGTGCTGCCCGGCATCACCGCGATGCTGGCGGCGGCCGCCCGCGCCGGCGCGCCGCTCGGCCATGATTTCTGTGCGATCAATCTTTCCGACAATCTGAAGCCCTGGGCGGTGATCGAGAAGCGCCTGCGGCTTGCGGCGGAGGCCGATTTTGCCATTGCGATGTACAATCCGCGTTCGGCGAGCCGAGCGGAGGGATTTGGCCGCGCGCTTGCGGTGCTGAAGGAGTCCGGTTGCGGCGAGCGCCTGATGATCTTTGCCCGCTCGATCAGCGCGCCCGATGAAGAGATCGAGACCGTCGCTCTGAACGAAGCGACACCCGAGATGGCCGACATGCGCACGCTGGTGATCGTCGGCAATTCGCAGACGCGCCGCGTCGGCCGCTGGGTCTATGCGCCGAGGCAGGTCCGATGACCGAGCCACTGCATAACCTCGGAAACGCTCTCCACCCGCAACCGCTCGGGCAGGTTTGGTCGCGAGATCAGGATCACGGGCAGGCCGAGCATGCGGGCCGCATCGATCTTGGCGCGCGCACCGTCTCCGCCGGAATTACGGGCAACGATCCAAGTGATCCCGCGCCCCCGCAGCAGCTCCAGCTCGCTATGAAGCGTGAACGGCCCGCGCGACACGATCACGTCGGCCGGAAAGGGCAGGGTTGTTTCGGGCGGATCCACGAAACGCAGCGTGTAGCGATGCTGCGGCGTCATCGCAAATGGCGCGATGTGTTGGCGGCCGATCGCGAGGAACACTTTGGCCGGCCTTTCGGGCAGCGTCGCGACGGCGGCGTTGACGTCGACGACCTCGATCCAGTTGTCGCCAGGCGCTTTGGTCCAGGGCGCGCGCTCCAGCGCAATCAATGGCGTGCCCGTCTCCGCGCAGGCTTCGACCGCATTGCGGCTCATCTCCGCCGCGAAGGGGTGGGTCGCGTCGACCACATGCGTGATGCCTTCACGACGAAGGTATTCGGCAAGCCTGCCCACGCCGCCGAAGCCGCCGATGCGGGTCGGCAGCGGCTGATCGGCGGGCGTGCGGGTGCGACCGCCATAGGAATAGACGGCCTTGATGCCCGCGCGCGCGATCGCCGCGGCGAGCAGGCTCGCATCGGCTGTTCCGCCCAGAACGAGGGCGCGCATCATGGCTGATCCCTGGCTGACCATCATCGGTATCGGCGAAGATGGCCTTGCCGGGCTGTCCGAAGCAAGCCGAAAGGCGCTTGCCAAGGCAGAAACCGTCTTCGGCGGCGAGCGTCATCTTGCGCTTGCGCAAGTTGGCAGCCGCGGCCGTCCGTGGCCGGTGCCGTTCGATGCAGATATGGTGCTGAGCTGTCGCGGCCGGCCGACGGTCGTGCTCGCCTCAGGCGATCCGTTCTGGCATGGCGCCGGTGCAAGTCTTGCCGACAAGCTGCAGGCTGGCGAGTGGATTGCGCACTCCGCGCCGTCGACGTTCTCGCTCGTCGCCGCGCGGCTTGGCTGGCGTCTGGAATCGGTGATCTGTCTTGGACTTCACGCTGCGCCATTCGAACGTCTCGTGCAGCATCTGGCGCACGGGGCGCGGATCATCTGTCTCGTCCGTAATGGCAAAGCGGCCGGCGATCTCGCGAACTGGCTAACCGAGCGCGGCTGGGGCCCTTCCGCATTCTGGACTCTCGCCGCGCTTGGCGGGCCGAATGAAAGCGTCAGAGAGTATCGCGCTGACAGCTTTACGCGCGCTTCGTCCGGAAACCTCGTTGCGGTTGCGCTGGAGGCGAAGGGCGGGCAGGGGCTGTCTCGCGGTTCGGGCCTGCCGGACGATCTCTTCGCTCACGACGGCCAGATCACCAAGCGGCCGATGCGCGCCTTGGCGCTCTCGGCGCTGGCGCCGTGTCCCGGCAGGACGCTGTGGGACATCGGCGCCGGTTCGGGCTCGATCTCGATCGAGTGGGCGCTGTGCGGCGGAACGGCGGTGGCCATTGAGGCGCGTGATGATCGAACTGCAAACATCCGCAGCAACGCGGCCGCGTTTGGACTGGAGCATCGGATCACGGTCATCGCGGGCGAAGCACCCGATGCTCTGACAGCGCTGGACGCGCCGGACGCTGTCTTCGTCGGCGGCGGCCTCGATGGCGCGATGTTTGACGCCATCTGGTCGCGGTTGGCGCCTGGGGCGCGGCTCGTCGCGCATGCGGTGACGCTGGAGACAGAGGCGCTGCTCGGCGAACTGCACCAGCGCCACGGCGGCGAGCTGATGCGGGTGGAGATCGCGCATGCAGCCCCACTCGGCCGCTACCGGTCATGGGAGGCGGCGCGGCCGGTGGTGCAATGGAGTGTGGTCCGATGAAAGTTGCCGGGCTCGGATTCAAGAAGGATGTGACGCTGGCTTCACTGCGCGAGGCGCTGCTGGCCACCGGCGGTTTCGAAGGCCTTGCTGCGGTGGCAACCGTCAGCGACAAGGCCGATGCCGAAGCGCTGAAGCAGCTCGCGCGCGAATGCGGTGTGCCGATCAAGGCTGTTCCTGCCGATGTGCTTGCGAGCGTCGACACGCCGACGCAGTCGAAGCTTATTGCGGAAAAGTTCGGCACGGGATCAGTCGCCGAAGCCGCGGCGCTTGCCGCGGCTGGCCCTCGCGCGCGGCTGATTGCGAGGCGGGTTGTCTCGCAGGATCGCACCGCGACCGCCGCGATTGCGGAAGGAGACGGCTTATGACCGTGCATTTCATCGGGGCCGGCCCGGGCGCGCCCGATTTGCTGACCTTGCGCGGCCGCGACCTGATCGCCGCCTCTCCACTGTGTCTCTATGCCGGCTCGCTTGTGCCGGCGGGTGTGCTGGCGCATTGCCCGCCGGGCGCGCGGATCGTCAACACCGCGCCGCTGTCGCTCGACGAGATCATCGCCGAGATCGTCGCCGCGCACGCGGACGGCAAAGACGTCGCCCGTCTGCATTCCGGCGATCTCTCGATCTGGTCGGCGATGGGCGAGCAGCTCCGCCGCCTGCGCGCGCTCGGCATTCCCTATTCGGTCACGCCGGGCGTGCCGTCCTTCTCGGCTGCTGCCGCTGCGCTGGAGACCGAACTGACGCTGCCTGGTCTCGCCCAGACGGTCGTGCTGACGCGCACGCCGGGCCGGGCCAGCGCCATGCTCGAGGGCGAGAAGCTTGCTGCGTTCGCCGCGACGGGCGCGGTGCTCGCGATCCATCTGTCGATCCATCTGCTCGACAAGCTCATCGCCGAGCTGACGCCGCATTACGGCGCAGACTGCCCGGTCGCGATCGTCTGGCGCGCGAGCTGGCCGGACCAGCGCATCGTCCGTGCCACACTGGCAACGCTCGATGCGGCTGTAGGCAGCGAGATGGAGCGCACCGCGCTGGTCCTGGTCGGCAGGACGCTGAACGCCACGGATTTTGACGAGAGCCGCCTCTATGCCGCCGACTATGATCGCCGCTATCGGCCGGTTGGCGCCGAGCCGCGCTTCCCGGAGGCGTCCTGATGGCGGCAGGTCTCGTCATCTCCGCACCGGCCTCGGGGGTCGGCAAAACCACGCTGACGCTGGCGCTCGCCCGCGCTTGGCGCAATCGCGGCTTGAACGTGCAGTGCTTCAAGAGCGGGCCCGACTATATCGATCCCGCCTTTCACGCTGCGGCGACGGGACGGGCCTCCGTCAATATCGATAGCTGGGCGATGGATCGCGGGGCGATCGCGCATCTCGTCAGCCGCGGCGCGGATGCCGACGTCGTGCTCGCGGAGGGCTCGATGGGCCTGTTCGACGGCGTCGCCGCGCGCGGCGTCTCCGGCACCGGCGCCACCGCAGACATCACCGAGATGCTGGGCTGGCCCGTGCTGCTGGTGATCGATCCCTCCGGCCAAGCGCAGACCGCGGCAGCAATTGCCGCGGGCCTTCGCGACTACCGCCCTGGCGTGCGCCTTGCCGGCGTGGTGCTCAATCGTGTCGCCAGCCCGCGCCACGAAGATCTCGTGCGTCGCGCGCTGAGAGACGCCGGCATCGCCGTGTTCGGCGCATTGCCGCGCCATGCCGAGATTGGTCTGCCGAAGCGCCATCTCGGCCTGGTGCAGGCCGAGGAGCAGGCCGGGATCGGCAAGCTGATCGACGAGGCCGCGCGCTTCGTTGCCGAGCATGTCGATCTCGATGCGGTGCTGCGGGCGGCCGCCAACTGGTCGCCGGCAGCGAGCAATGGTTTGAACGTGACGCCGCCCGGGCAGCGCATTGCGCTCGCCCGCGATGCGGCGTTCTCCTTCGTCTATCCGCACATGCTGGAGGCCTGGCGCGCGGCCGGCGCCGAGATCGTGCCGTTCTCGCCGCTGGCCGACGAACCGCCTGACGCGAGCGCCGATGTCTGCTGGCTGCCCGGCGGCTATCCCGAGCTTCATGCCGGCAAGATCGCGGCCAACGCACGCTTTCGCAGCGGCGTGCGGTCCTTCGCCGAGACACGGCCGGTCCACGGCGAATGCGGAGGCTATATGGTGCTGGGGACCGCTTTGACCGATGCCGATGGCGTGCGCCATGAGATGGCGGGGCTGCTCGGCCTGGAGACCAGCTTTGCCAAGCGCCGCATGCATCTGGGCTATCGTCTCGCCGAACTGGCCACGCCGATGCCGGGGCACCGGGCCGGCGCACGCCTGCGCGGCCACGAGTTCCATTATTCGACGATCATCGCCCAGCCCGACACGCCGCTGGCCGTGGTCCACGACGCAACCGGCGCGGTCATTGCCGAGACCGGCTCGCGGCGGGGCCAAGCCACCGGCACGTTCTTCCATCTGATTGCGGAGGACCGGTGAGCGGTTTTGTCAGTTTCGTCTCCGCCGGCCCCGGCGACCCCGAACTCCTCACGGTGAAGGGGACTGCACGGCTGCGCGAGGCCGACGTCGTGCTCTATGATGATCTTGCCTCCGGCGCGATCCTCGATCTCGCCCGTCCCGGCGCCAATCTCGTCGCGGTCGGCAAACGGGCAGGGCGGCCCTCGACCAAGCAGCACCACGTCAACCGCCTCTTGGTTGACTATGCCGCAACTGGCGCGCGCGTGGTGCGGCTGAAGTCTGGGGACGCCGGCATTTTTGGCCGGCTCGAGGAGGAGCTCGAGACGCTGCGCGAGGCCGGCATCGGCTACGAGATCATTCCCGGCGTCACATCCGCCTGCGTCGCCGCCGCGCAAGCCGGCATCCCCCTGACCCGGCGCCACACCTCGCGGCGGGTGCAGTTCGTGACCGGGGCCGACGTCACCGGCGAGCTGCCGCAAAACCTGAATTGGGTGGCGCTGGCAGATCCGGAGGCAACCACCGTGGTTTATATGGGTCGGCGCACCTTTCCGGCCCTTGCCGCAAAATTGATCGAGCATGGCCTCGCCGCAGATACGCCGGCGCTGTTTGCGGAATCTCTTGGCCGTTCCGACGAGCGGCTGGTGCGCACCACCATTGTCGAGCTTGCCGAGCAGCTTGCCCGCGGCGGCGCCGCTTCCACCGCCGCCGTCATCCTGTTCGGGGCGCTGGCAGGAGACGATCTGTCATGATGGCCGCGGCCGCCCTTGGCCCCTTGACGCCCGGCTCGCGAAAGGGGCACACAGGAGAGGCATGGTGCTCGACGCGGCGCAAAGCGCCGGAGCATAATCGGGAATGGGGGCGGGCGGACCCAGTTGCGGCGCCCAAATCCCCAGCCGCCCCCGCGACTGTAAGCGGTGAGGGGCTCCGATCAGCCACTGGGCCGCAAGGCTCGGGAAGGCCGGAGAACCGCAAGTGAACCGCGAGCCAGGAGACCGGCCCTGCACGTTTTGAGGCCAAGGCCGTCGGGTGTGACGGCAGGAAGGATCTGAGCCATGCATATCGAACCCGGAATCGTGACGGGCGCCAAGCTCGTGTTGAGTTACGCAACCGGCATCGCCGCAGGCGGCGTTGCCTTGAAGCTCGCCGTGGGGACCGTGCGCGAGCAGGGCATCGGCTCGTTCGCGACGCGCACGCTCGCCACCACCGGCCTCGTCTTCAGCTTCTTCCAGGTGCTGCCGCACTTCCCGGTTGGCGTCTCCGAGGTGCACTTCATCCTCGGCTCGACGCTGTTCCTGCTGTTCGGTGCTGCGCCCGCCGCCTTCGGCCTTGCGTTCGGGCTGCTGCTCCAGGGCGTCTTCTTCGTGCCGACCGACCTGCCGCAATACGGCATGAACATCACGACACTCCTGGTGCCGCTGTTCGCGATTCAGGCGCTGGCCACGCGGATCATTCCGCGCAACACCGCTTACGTCGATCTGCAATACCGCCAGGCGCTGGCGCTCTCGACCGCCTATCAGTCCGGCATCGTCGCCTGGGTGGCGTTCTGGGCCCTCTATGGCTCCGGCTTCGGCGCGACCAACCTCGCCAACATCGCGGCGTTTGCGGCATCCTATGCGCTGGTCATCGTGATCGAGCCGCTCGCCGATCTCGCGGTGCTGGCGCTGGCGAAGTCGCTGCGCGGTGTCACCGCGCCCGGCCTCGTCACGCCGCGCCTTCATAACGGCGCTTGAGAGACAAGCGAAGGGCGGCCGGTGCGGCCGCCCTTCGCGCTCGCGATGCTCACGCTTTCCTTAATAGGCATCGGTTGCGGCGATCCCGGGCAGCTCACGCGCGCCGCGGCCCGTGCCATCAACGCCGCCGATCTCGTCCTGATCCCGCGCAAGGGGACGGCGAAATCTGATCTCGCAGATCTCAGGCGGACGATCTGCGCGGATGTGCTCACCAGCGCGAGCACGCGCATCGCCGAGTTCGACTTGCCAGTGCGGGACACGACTGAGGCGGACTACCACAAGGGCGTGGACGATTGGCACGATGCCGTGGCGGCAACCTGGTCGCAAACCATCGCAAATCATCTCGGCGGCGAGGGCAAGGTCGCGCTGCTGATCTGGGGCGATCCTTCGCTGTACGATTCCTCGCTGCGCATTGCGCGGCGGCTCCATCCGTTGCCGACGATCGAGGTCGTGCCCGGCATCACCTCGATCCAGGCGCTGTGCGCCGCGCATGCGCTGCCGCTCAACGATATCGGCGAGCCATTCCTGGTCACGACGGGGCGGCGCTTGCGCGAAGGCGGCTGGCCACAAGGGGTCGATACCGTCGCTGTGATGCTCGACGGCGGCACGGCGTTCCAGTCGCTCGATCCGGCTGGTCTCCACATCTGGTGGGGCGCCTATCTTGGCATGCCCGATCAGATCGTCATGTCCGGTGCGCTGGCCGAAATCGGCCCGCGTATTGTCGCTGCGCGGCAGCAGGCGCGCCAGCGGCATGGCTGGATCATGGACAGCTACATTCTCAAGCGCACGCGTTAAGCGAGGCAGCATGCTCCCCGAATGGGTCTACCAAGAGTGTCCCGACATCTCCGCGATGCACCGCGAGGCAGCGATCGCGCGGCAGACGCAATTGACAAAGCCGACCGGCGCGCTCGGCCGGCTTGAGCAACTGGCGATCGAGCTTGCGGGCCTGCAAGCGACGGAATCTCCTCGCGCCGCGCGCGTGCCGATCATCGTCTTCGCCGGCGATCACGGCATCGTCGCGCAGGGCGTGTCTGCCTATCCGCAAGGAGTGACGATCGCGATGATGGCGAATTTTGCCTCCGGTGGCGCCGCGATCTCGGTGCTGGCGCGTGAGCTTGGTTCCAGCCTGGAGGTGGTCGACGCCGGAACGCTGGCGCAGGAACAGATGGCGGGCGTCGTCACCGACAAGCCGCGGAGCGGCACGCGCGATTTCAGCGTGGAAGCTGCACTCGAGCCTGCGGAACTGGCATTCGCCTTCGCAGCCGGGCAGCGCGCGGTTGCACGCGCGGAAGTCGGCCGGCCTGATCTGGTGATCTTCGGCGAGATGGGCATCGGCAACACCACGGTCTCGGCGGCCATTGCGGCGAGCCTGCTCGGCATCAGCGCCGAGGAGATCGCGGGCAGCGGCACCGGTATCGACGCGGCCGGCCGCGCGCACAAGGCGCGGGTGATCGATGCCGCGATTGCGCGCCATGGCATTGCGGGCGCTTCGTCCGAACACATCTTGTGTGCCGTCGGCGGTCTCGAGATCGCGGCGATCTGCGGCGCTATCATCGCGGCGGCGCAACGCCGCCTTCCCGTATTGATCGACGGCTTCATCGTGTCGGTCGCGGCGCTGGTGGCGGTGCAGATCAACCCCTCGTGCCGACCGTTCCTGCTGCCGTCGCATCAATCGGCGGAGCAGGGGCATCGGCTGGTGCTGCGTGCGCTGAACGTGCAGCCGCTGATCAGCCTCGATCTTCGGCTCGGTGAGGGCTCCGGCGCTGCGATCGCGTTGCCGCTGGTGCGGTCGGCTTGCGCGCTCCACAACGGCATGGCGACTTTTGCGCAAGCCAATGTGCCGGATCGCCCGGCCTGATCGGGCTCAGGCCATCCGCTGATTGACGGAGACGACGCGCCACCCAGTGGCGAGCCGGTCGATCCGGGTGAGCGACAGCGGATCGATCACGAAGCGCAAGGCGGCCTGCGGCGTCAGATCCAGCGCGATGCACAGCGCGGCGCGGATCGTGCCGGAATGCACGACGAGCGTTGCGGAGCCCGCGCTGATCCGCGAGAGCCCAAGCCGGACGCGCGCGACCTGATCCGCAAAGCTCTCGCCGCCCGGCGGACGTTCGCGCGCCGGATCGCTCCAGAATTGCGCATAGGCCTCGTCCCCGGCCGCGCCGATCTCGTCATGCCGACGCCCGGTCCATGCGCCGAAATCCTGTTCGCCGAATTCGGGGATCAGCTCGGGCGTGAGTCCCAGCGCATGCGCGGTCTCGATCGTGCGCCGCGCTGGGCTCGCATGGCTCGCCGCGCCTCTCGGCAGAGACTGCCGCAGCGCCTCTAGCTGCGCGCGATCGCGAAGATCGGCCGGCGCATCGGCGGCATGGATCGTCCCTGTGACGCCATCGACCGGCGCATGCCGTATCAGCCAAAGGAAGGTCTCGCCTTCCATGCTCGTCTCCAAGGAAGTTGGTTGCTGTGGCAATAACGCCGCAGCTTGCACATTGACTCTGTCTTGATCGTAATCCTAGATGCTGGCGACGGTTTCCCCGAGAGGGGATGAAAAGGGAATGCGGTGCGGGGAATTCGTCCCCAATGCCGCGGCTGCCCCCGCAACTGTAAGCGGTGAATCCTTCGTCAGAAGCCACTGGGTCCTCGGTCCCGGGAAGGCGACGAAGCGGTCACGACCCGCGAGCCAGGAGACCTGCCGTCAGCCGTGGTCACACGCGAAGATGTCGGTCGGGGAGTACAGACATTCGGCTTCATCGAAGGGCTGACAGGCCAAAGGTGAGACCTCGTTCGCTGTGACGTGCCACTGACGTCATACCGAGGTTTCGAAACCGTGTCTTCTCTCCGTTTTATACGACCGTACCGCTTCCTGCTTGCCTCCGCGGCGCTTACGTCACTGGCCGCCGTCGATGTATCTGCCGCCCTGGCGCAGCAGGTCCGCGAGTCGCTGCCGCCGGTCGAGGTGTCGCCCGCCCAATCCCGCAAGCAGGCCAAGCCGGCGGGCCGGGAGGCGCCAAGCGCCCGCCGTGCAACGGCGCGCAGGCCAGCGACTGCATCCACAGCGCCAAAGCCTGTCGTGCCGGCCGCCGCGGCACCAACGCCGCTCAACAGCAATGCCGTGGCTGAAAGCGCCTCGCGGCTCGGCCTCACCGTGCGTGAAACGCCGGCGACCGTCGAAGTCATCTCGGCCGAGACGATGCGCGAGCAGAGCTATCGCACTGTCTCCGAAGTGGCGCAGGGCGCGGTCGGCGTCACCTCCGGCGACAATCCGGCTGAACCTTCAGCCTTCTCCATGCGCGGCTTCACCAACAGCCAGATCAACACGCTCTACAACGGCATCAAGATCGGTCCGCAGAACATGACCTCGCGGATCGTAGACACCACCAATCTGGAGGCTGTTGAATTCCTGAAAGGTCCGGCCTCGCTGATATCAGGCGAGGGCGCTGCCGGCGGCGCCATCAACTTCGTCACCAAGCAGCCGCATACAGGACTGGTCCGGAACGAGGCTGATTTCTCTTGGGATTCCCTGAACTCGTTCCGCGTTCACTACGGCTCGGGCGGCAGCACCAACGTGCAGGGCCTGGACTATCGCGTCGACATCAGCCGTTCCACCCTCAACGGCTTTGCCGACGACACCAACGTCAAGACGTTCGGCACGTCCGGCCAGCTCAATTACCGCATCTCGGACAGACTCAAGATCTGGGGCGCAATCGAATACAGGGAGGATCGCTCCAAAGCCTACTGGGGCGCGCCGCTGGTGCCGATCGCCTTCAGCGGCTCGCACGCGACGACGGGGATCGTCTCCGGCAATTACGTCTCCAACTACAACGGAAGCAATCTCGGCGCCGTCACCATTGACGACCGCACCTTCAACACCAATTACAACGTCCTCGACAATCGCAACGCCGCGCAGGAGGTGTGGCTGCGCGGTGGCTTCGAGCTGAAGCTCGCGCCGGACCTGACGCTGAAGAGCCAGGCCTATGGCTACGGTGCAGAACGGACCTGGTTCAACAACGAGATCGAGGCGTTCAATTCCACGACGAACATGGTCGATCGTGAACGCTTCTATGTCGCGCACAGCCAGCGGCTGGTGGGCAACATCACCGACCTGATCTGGGACACGAACATTGCAGGCTTCGACAACCGGCTGGTCACGACGTTGTCGTCAAGCTATCTCGATTTCGTCAGGCCGGGTGCGGCAAACTTCCCAGGCGATTCCGTTTCGCTGGTCAATCCCGACCGCGGCTTTTACGGCCCGCTCACGATCCAGCAGCAAACCGCGCGCATCGACAACGAGGCGCTGTCGTTCGAGGACCGGCTGAAGCTGACACGTACCTTCGCACTGGTCGGCGGCCTGCGCGTCGAGCATATCGGGCTCGACCGCAACTCGACCGATAAGAACGGCCTGGAGAAGGCTGGCTTTCCGTTCACGAAAGACTGGGCGCCGGTCACCGGTCGCATCGGCTACACCTGGGAGGCCGTGCCCGGTCTGACCTTCTTCAGCCAGTACGCCACCGGCGCCGATGTCTCCGCCACCAACATCTTTCTGCTCGGGCCGACCCAGCCGCTCGAACTGACGACCGCGCGCACTTATGAGACCGGCGTCAAGCATCTGTTCTGGGACAACAGGGCGGAATGGTCGTTTTCCGCCTACGACATCGTGCGCAAGAACGTCTACGCCGCGGCCGGCGGCATGCAGTTGAATATCGCCGGACGACAGGAGTCGAAGGGCGTGGAGCTCGCGGCGTCCGTGCGCCCGATCGAGCCCCTGCGTCTCTGGGGAAACATCGCCTATGTCGATGCTCGCTACGCCGACTACAATTTCGTGGGCGGCTCGTTCACCGGCAATATGCCGCCGAACGTGCCGCGCATCGTGGCCAACGCCGGCGCGTCGTATCGGTTCTTCACGCCCTGGCAGGTGGAGCTCGGCATCACCGGCCGTCACGTTGGCGACCGCTACAACACCGATGCCAACGTGGTGACGATGAAGGCCTACACTGTGGCCGACGTCTATGCCTTCGTCGACATCCCCAAGACGGTGTTCAATGCGGTCGACCAGGCTCGCTTGATCTTCCGCGTCCGCAATATAACCGACAAGCGGTTTGCGATCTGGGGCGATCCGTTCTACCCCGACCAAATCCTGCTCGGCGCGCCGCGGACCTACGAAATCTCCGCGGCGTTCAAATGGTGAGGTGTTAGACGGATGATGAGTGCGATCGTCCTGCTGCACCGCTGGCTCGGGATCGCCTTCTGCCTGCTGTTCGCGATGTGGTTCGCGACCGGGATCGTGATGCACTTCGTTCCGTTCCCGTCATTGACGGAGGCGGAACGCTTTGCCGGACTCGTGCCGCTGGATCGCGAAGAGACGAGAATACCGGTTGCCGGCGCCGTTGCCGCGAGCGGAATCGCGGATGCCACGCGCGTTCGGCTGATCCAGCGAAGCGACGGCGCGGTTTACATCGTCTCGGGTCCATCGCGTCAGCGCGCAATCCGCGCGGCCGACGGGAACGACGCGTCGGTGAAATCCGCCGATGTCGCACTGGCTATTGCGCAGGCTCATGCGCGCCAGCGCGAGATCGATGCCTCGCATGCGAGGATTGTCGGCCGTGCGGATGTCGATCAGTGGAGCGTACCGAACGGATTTGATCGCCATCGACCCTTGTTTCGCGTGGCCCTCGGTGTCGCCGCCGGGACAGAAGTCTACGTCTCGTCGCTCACCGGTGAGATCGTCCTGGATACGACACGGCGCGAGCGCGGCTGGAATCTTGTCGGCAGTGTGCTGCACTGGATCTATCCGACCGTTCTGAGAAGCAACTGGGCGCTGTGGGATCGGCTGGTGTGGTCGCTATCGTTGCTGGCTCTGATCGCGGCTGTACTGGGCGCGGTGCTCGGGATTGTGCGGATCAGGATTGGCAAGAGGCAAATCTCGTCGCCTTACCGTGGCTGGCACGCCTTGCATCACTTGATCGGCTTGGCAGCGACGGTCTTCGTGCTGACCTGGATCTGCAGTGGCTGGCTCTCGATGGACCACGGCCGACTGTTCTCGCGCGGGCAGTTGACCCCGACAGAGGCCGGCCTAGTGAACGCAGCGCCGGATTGGCGGGACGCTTCATCGCTCGATGGCTGGCCGATATCTTCTTTGGCTCGCGAGGCCGAATGGTTCGCCTTCAACGGCAATGTCTATCGGCGCGATCGGGTGGCGCTCGGCCGTCAGACGTTGATCAGGAGAGGGGATGGGCCGCGCGATGGACCGGCGGGATTCCTTGACGTGCACGAGATTCAGGGGCTGACCGGGCGCTTTGCAGACGGCTGCGCTCCACCATCCGTCCTTCCTGACAACGACGACTATCCCGCCCGATCCATGATGCCGGGTGCACCGGTCTACCGCTCGTTCTGCGGCGAGGACTGGTTCGACGTCGATGGCGCCGACGGCGGCGTGCTGCAAAGATTGGATCCGTCGCGGCGCGCCTACCGCTGGCTTTACGGCGCACTGCACACGCTCGACTTCCCGGTCCTGCTCTCGCATCCGCGGTTGCGCGACGTCGTGACCGTCGGGCTCTGTGCCCTCGGGCTGGTGTTCTCCCTCACCGGCATCGTCATCGGCTGGCGGCGCTTGCGGTCCTCGCTGGCAGCCTGAACTAAGGCGCAAGGGCGCCTCGATACGGCAGGGATCTGCAGATCAGCGGTGCGTGGGCTGCGCACGATGCGCCGTGTCGCGGCGGCGCCTGCCAGGACGCGCGAAGTCCGATCCAGATCCCGCTGGCGAAGGCGCGGTTAGTGGCATACCATTTGCACGCCAATGGGCTCTGGTTTCACCTGCCCTTGGCCAATGACGGCCGGCATCACGGCAATACTGGGAGGACTTCATGGATCGCAGGACCGTATTGAAGGGACTGGCTGGTGCGGGCGGTCTGGCGTTGACGGGTGGCCTTTCGGCCCCCGCTCTGTCGCAAGGTTCGGCGGCGCGCACCCTGCGCTTCGTGCCGCAGGCAAACCTCGCCAATTTCGATCCGATCTGGGGCACTCAATATGTCGTGCGCAACGCTGGCGCGATGGTCTGGGACACGCTCTACGGCATCGATTCCTCGCTCCAGCCGCAGCGGCAAATGGTTGAGTCCGAGGAAGTGACGGACGACGGTACGACGTGGACGTTTCGCTTAAGGCCTGGCCTCAAGTTCCACGACGGCGAGCCGGTGCTGAGCAAGGACGTCGTCGCGAGCCTTTCCCGCTGGGCGGCCCGCGATCCCATGGGCCTCATGATCAAGGCGCTCCAGCAGGAACTCACCGCCGTTGACGACCGCACCTTCAAATGGGTGCTGAAGCAGCCCTATCCGAAGATGCTTTACGCGCTGGCGAAGAACAATTCGCCTTGCTCCTTCATCATGCCGGAGCGCATCGCGCAGACCGATCCGTTCAAGCAGATCACGGATTACGTCGGCTCCGGTCCGATGAAGTTCGTCAAGGGCGAATGGGTGCCCGGCGCGAAAGCGGTGTTCGATAAGTTCGCCGACTACGTGCCGCGGCAGGAGAAGGCATCCTGGCTTGCCGGCGGCAAGCAGATCCTGGTCGATCGCGTGGAGTGGGTGGTGATGCCGGATCCGGCCACCGCGGCCGCCGCGTTGCAGAACGGCGAGGTCGACTGGTGGGAGAGCCCGATCGCCGACCTCGTTCCGGTCCTGAAGAAAAACAAGAACATCAGCGTCGATATCGGCGATCCCCTTGGCAATATCGGGTCGTTCCGCATGAATCACCTCTTTGCGCCCTTCAACGATGTGCGGGCGCGCCGTGCCGTGCTGATGGCGCTGAGCCAGGAAGATTATATGCGCGCGATCGTCGGCGACGACACTGCGCTCTGGAAACCGCTGCCCGGCTTCTTCACGCCGGATACGCCGCTCTACAGCGAAACCGGCGGCGAGATCCTGAAAGGCAAGCGCGATTTCGATGCGGCCAAGAAGCTGCTCGCCGAGAGCGGCTATTCCGGCCAGCCGGTGACCTGCCTGGTCGCGCAGGATCAGCCGATCACGAAGGCGCAAGGAGACGTCACGGCGGACCTCCTGAAGAAACTTGGCATGAATGTCGACTTCGTTGCCACCGATTGGGGCACGGTCGGCTCGCGCCGTGCGCAGAAGACGCCGCCCGGCCAGGGCGGCTGGAACATGTTCCACACCTGGCATGCGGGTGCGGATTGCATCAATCCGGCCCCCTACACCGCCATTCGCGCCAATGGCGACAAGGCCTGGTTCGGCTGGCCGAGCAGCCCCGGCACCGAAAAAGAGGTCACGGCCTGGTTCGACGCCAAGAACATCGATGAGGAGAAGGCTGCGGTCGCCCGCCTCAACAAGGCGGCGCTCGAGGACGTCGTCTATGCGCCGACGGGATTCTTCCTGAGTTACACGGCGTGGCGCAAGAACGTCTCCGGCATCACCAAGGGGCCGCTGCCGTTCTTCTGGGGCGTGTCGAAGTCCGCATGATCCTGCGTTGAGGCCAGATGCTCTCGTACATCCTCCGTCGCATCGTCGCAACACTTCCGGTGATGGCGATCGTCGCGCTGTTCGTGTTCAGCCTGCTCTACATCGCGCCGGGTGATCCCGCCGTGGTGATCGCGGGCGACCAGGCGAGCCCGGAGGATGTCGAGCGCATCCGCCAGAGCCTCGGCCTCGATCGTCCCTTCCTGGTCCAGTTCGGAAGCTGGGTCTGGCGAATCCTGCACGGCGATCTCGGCACCTCGATCTTCACCAATCTGCCGGTGTCGGCGCTGATCGGCCAGCGCCTCGGACCGACGCTGTCACTGATGATGGTCACCCTGCTGCTCACGATCGTGGTCGCGGTGCCGCTCGGCGTGGTGGCGGCGTGGAAGGCTGGCAGCCTGATCGACCGCGTGATCATGGGCTTTGCCGTGTTCGGCTTCTCGCTGCCCGTCTTCGTGGTCGGCTACATGCTCGCCTACGTCTTCGCGCTCGAGTTGGAATGGCTGCCGGTGCAGGGGTATACGCCGCTCGCGCAAGGCTTCTGGCCGTGGCTCGAGAACCTGATCCTGCCGGCGATCGCGCTCGGCTGCGTCTACATTGCGCTGATCGCGCGCATCACCCGCGCCACCATGCTCGAAGTCTTGCAGCAGGATTATATCCGCACCGCCCGCGCCAAGGGCCTCGGGCAGGGCGGCATCCTGTTTATTCACGCGCTGAAGAACGCGGCGGTTCCGATCGTGACCGTGATCGGAATCGGCATCGCACTCCTGATCGGCGGCGCGGTGGTCACGGAGAGCGTGTTCGCGATCCCCGGTCTCGGCCGGCTCACGATCGACGCGATCTTGCGCCGCGACTATCCCGTCATCCAGGGCATCGTGCTGCTGTTCAGCTTCGTCTACGTCCTCGTCAATCTGATGATCGACGTCATCTACACGCTCGTTGACCCGAGGATACGCTATTGACCGATACCACCGTCGATCCGCAATCGCTTCCCGCTGGCTTCGTCGTCGCGCCACAACTACCCGAGATCCTGCGGCCGGTCAGGATCCGGCTCGGTTTCATCGGGTTCTTGCGCGGCCATCCGACAGTCGCGATCGGCGGCGCGCTGCTGCTGACGCTGGTCCTGATCGCGATCTTTGCGCCCTATCTCGGAACAGTCGACCCGACCGCGCTTGCGCCGGCCAAGCGCACGCGGGCGCCGTCGGCCGATTTCTGGTTCGGCACCGACGTGCTCGGCCGCGACATCTATTCGCGCGTGCTGTTTGGCGCGCGGGTCTCGCTCACGGTCGGGCTTTCAGTTGCGATCTTCGCATCCGCGGCCGGCCTTGCCATCGGCATGGTTTCCGGCTTTATCCGCTGGGCCGACGGCATCCTAATGCGCTTCATGGACGGTCTGATGTCGATCCCGCCGATCCTGCTTGCGATCGCGCTGATGGCGCTAACCCGCGGCAGCGTCGGCAACGTCATCCTGGCCATCACCATCGCCGAAATCCCGCGCGTTTCGCGCCTCGTGCGCAGCGTGGTGCTGTCGTTGCGCGAGCAGCCCTATGTGGACGCAGCCGTGGCCTGCGGCACGCGCACGCCGATGATCATCTTGCGCCACATCCTGCCCAACACGGTGGCCCCGATGCTGGTGCAGGCGACCTATATCTGCGCCAGCGCCATGATCACGGAGGCGATTCTGTCCTTCATCGGCGCAGGGACGCCGCCGACTATTCCGTCCTGGGGCAACATCATGGCCGAGGGCCGCGCGCTGTGGCAGGTCAAGCCCTATATCGTGTTCTTTCCGGCTGCATTCCTGTCGGTCACCGTGCTCGCCGTGAACCTGCTTGGCGACGGTCTTCGCGATGCGCTCGATCCGCGCATGGCCAAGAGCCTTTGAAGAGGGGCTGATCGCGATGCCACTGCTCGAAGTCGAGAACCTCCAGACCCATTTCCGCACCCCCGGCGGCATCAACCGCGCGGTGGACGGCGTGTCCTTCCATGTCAACGAGGGCGAGACGCTCGCGATCGTCGGCGAGTCTGGCTGCGGCAAGTCAGTGACGTCGATGTCGCTGATGCGGCTGATCCCGGAGCCGCCGGGCCGGATCGCAGGCGCCATCCGCTTTGCGGGCAGGGACCTGCTGCAACTGTCCGATCGCGAGATGCGCGCCATCCGCGGCAACGACATCTCGATGATCTTCCAGGAGCCGATGAC
This sequence comes from Bradyrhizobium sp. 147, assembly GCF_023073935.1. Lineage (NCBI taxonomy): Bacteria > Pseudomonadati > Pseudomonadota > Alphaproteobacteria > Hyphomicrobiales > Nitrobacteraceae > Bradyrhizobium > Bradyrhizobium sp. 147. Next base: position 276,910 of record NZ_JADPKL010000042.1, read on the forward strand.
GAGCCTGAACCCGGTCCTCACCGTCGGCCGCCAGATCCGCGAGACCTTGATGATTCATCAGGGCCTGGACAAGCAGGCCGCCGAGACGCACGCCATCGAGATGCTGACGCTGGTCGGCATTCCCGAGCCGAAGCGCCGCGTGCGCGAATATCCGCACCAGCTCTCCGGCGGCATGCGCCAGCGCGTCATGATCGCCATCGCGCTCGCCTGTAATCCGAAGCTTCTCATCGCGGATGAGCCGACTACCGCTCTCGACGTGACCATCCAGGCACAGATCCTGAAACTGATGTTGGATCTGAAGCGCAGGGTCGGCGCAGCCATCATCCTGATCACGCACGATCTCGGCGTCGTCGCCGAAATCGCCGAACGCGTCATGGTTATGTACGCCGGCTGCAAGGTCGAGGAGGCGCCTGTAGCCCAACTGTTCCGTTCGCCGCGCCATCCCTATACGCAAGGCCTGCTCGGCGCGGTGCCGCGGCTCGGCTCCTCGCTGACCGGCACTGCGAGACGACTGGCCGAGATTCCCGGGCAGGTGCCTGACCTGCGCAAGCGGATCACCGGCTGCGTCTTTGCCGGACGCTGTGCGCTTGCGACCGACCTCTGCCGGCAATATGCGCCGGGGCTCGAAGAGAAGGGGCCCCGTCATATCGCCGCCTGCCACTATGCGGCCAAGGGAGCCGTCGCGGCATGAGTGCTCCGCTGCTCCAGGTCAACGACCTCAAGAAGCATTTTCCGGTCAAGACCGGCTTGTTCGGCCGCAAGTCCGAACGGGTCTATGCGGTGGACGGCGTGTCGTTCGAGATCGCGCGCGGCGAGACGCTGTCGCTGGTCGGCGAATCCGGCTGCGGCAAGTCGACGGTCGGTCGCGCCATCCTGCGGCTGTTCGACATCACCGCGGGGCAGGTGATCCTCGACGGCCAGAGGATTGACGATGCCGCGTCGAGCACGATGCGTGAGATGCGCCGCCGCGTGCAGGTGGTGTTCCAGGATCCGTTCTCGAGTCTCAATCCGCGCATGCGCGTGCGCGACATCCTGGCCGAACCGATCCGCAATTTCGGCCTCGCCAAATCCGCGCAAGACCTCGAGCTGCGCGTCACCACGCTGATGGACACGGTCCGCCTGCCGCGCGAGGCGCTGAATCGCAGGCCTCACGAGTTCTCCGGCGGCCAGCGCCAGCGCATCGGTATCGCGCGGGCGCTCGCGGCCGAGCCCGAGTTGATCGTCTGCGACGAGGCGGTCTCGGCGCTCGACGTCTCGGTCAAGGCGCAGATCGTCAATCTGCTTCAGGATCTGCAGCACGAGTTCGGCCTTGCGCTCTTGTTCATCAGCCACGATCTCGCGATCGTCGAGCACATGACCCACCGCGTTGCAGTGATGTATCTCGGCAAGATCGTCGAGGTGGCGCCGCGCCGCGAGATATTTGCCGCGCCAAAGCACCCCTATACCAAGGCGCTGCTTTCGGCAGTGCCGCTGCCGGAGCCAGGCGCCCAGCGCAATCCGATCATCCTTACGGGCGACGTGCCGAGCCCGATCAATCCGCCGCGCGGATGCCGCTTCCACACCCGCTGTCCCTTCGTCTTCGACCGCTGCCGGACCGAGGAGCCGACGCTTCGCGCGACGGACGCCGAGCAGTGGGTGGCCTGTCACCTCGAAGACGCGCCGTAGCGCCTCAACCCTGGCGGCGCAGGAAGCCCGTAATCGTCACCTTCTCCCAGATGCCGGCGGCGGCAAAGGGATCGGCGCGGTTGAAGGCCTCGACGTCGGCGCGACCTGCCGCCTCGATCAGGAACAGGCTGCCGATCATGGTCGCGCCGTCGTCGGCGACGAGCGGTCCCGACATCACGATCTTGACGCCGAAGCGCGAGGTGTCGCTGAGGAAAGCCTTGTGGGCGTCGTAATTGGCGAGCCTGGTCGGCAGCGCGCCGGCGCGGTCGAGGGCGTGAATGGCGAACAGCATGGAGAGATCCGTTTCTTGGGACGGCCGCGAGGAGGCGGCCGTCCGGGCCTGTCGTGAGCGGTTGGTCTACTTCGCGCTGAGCTTGCCGGCCTCCTCGAAGGTCGGACATTTGCGCTGCTCAAGCGGCACGTCGAACGGCTGGTAATTGTCCTTGGTGATCACGGTCGGCTTCAGCACGATCTCGGCGATGACGGGCTCGTTGCGCAAGGCGCGGATGGCCATCATGGTGCCGAGGCAGCCTTGGGCAAATCCGTTGTAATCCCCACTTGCCAGCAGCTTGCCGGACTTGATCGCGTCGATCGCCTCCTTGGTGCCGTTGATGCCGATCACCTGCGCCTTGCGGTTGGCGCCGTCGAGCGCCTCGATCGCGCCGACCGCCATGGCATCGTTGGCGGCGAGCACGCCGTCGATCTGTGAATTCGACTGCATCAGATTCTCCATCACCTGGAGCGCCTGGAGCCGCTGGTAATTGCCCGGCTGCGAGGCGAGCAGCTTGGCCCCCGGGCTTTCCTTCAGCGCGTCGTTGAAGCCGCGGACCCGGTCGACATTGGTCAGCGAGCCCTTGACGCCTTCGATGATGACGATATTGCCCTTGCCGCCGAGCGTCTTGAGCAGGAAGCGCGCAGTCTCGAGCCCGAGGCTGTAATCGTCGGCGCCGACGAAGGAGAGGAACTTGCCGCCCGCGGAACGATCGGTGATGTTGACGACGGGGATCTTTGCCTCATTGATCTTCTCGACACCGGGCACCATCGCCTTGTAATCGACCGGCGTGAAGACGATCGCGCTCGGCTTCTTCACCACGACGTCCTCGATCTGGCTGAGCTGCTCGGGGATCGAGTCCGGCTTGGTCGGGATGTAGTGAAGCGTCTTCGCGTTCAGCGTCTTCGCCATATTGTCGGCGCCGACCCGAACCGTCTGGAAGAACGGGTTGGTCTGGTTCTTGGTGAAGACGGCGATGGTCTCGCCGTCGGCGCGTGCTTGCGTGGTGAACGCGGCCGCCATTAGCAGCGGTAGCGCCAGATAGCCCAGTTTCTGCTTCATGTTGCCTCCATCCCTCATTTTGCTTGTTGGAACCTCAAAAGCTCATTGCGTGCGGCGGCGGGTCTTCATGTCGAGCCAGACCGCGAGAATGACGATGATGCCGGTCACGAGCGGCTGCCAGTTGGCGCTGACCGAGAGCAGGTTCATGCCGTTCAGCACCAGCGTCAGGATCAGTGCGCCGATGAACGTGCCGAACACCGTGCCAACGCCGCCGAACAGCGAGGTGCCGCCGATCAGCACGGCCGCGATCGCGGGCAAGGTCAGGCTCTCGCCGATATCGGCCTCGGCCGAGTTCAGCCGCGACAGGAAGATGATCGAGGCAAGTCCCGCCATGGTGCCGGAGACGGTGTAGACCAGCAGTAGGCGGCGCGCGACCGGGATGCCGGAGAGGCGGGCGGCGACCGGATTGGCGCCGATCGCATAGATCTCCTGGCCCCAGATCGTGCGCTGCGCGAACAGCGTTCCGATCCCGAGGAACACCAGCAGCAGATAGACCGGGATCGGCAGGCCGAACAGGTAGCCGCTGCCGATCTGGCGGAAGCCTGCGGGGAAGCCGTGAAGGGTCTCGCCCGCCATGTACCAATAGGTGAGGCCGTTCAGCACCCAGAGCATGCCATAGGTGGCGATGAAGGAGGGGATGCGCAGCGCCGTGACCATGACGCCGTTGAGGAGGCCAACGATGCCGCCGCAGGCAAGCCCGGTGAGGATGCCAAGCGCCGGCGAGCCGGTCTTGTGGATCACGGTCCCGGCGATGCAGGCGGACAGCGCGACATTGGCGCCGACGGAGAGATCAAGGCCCGCGGTCAGCACCACCAGAGTCAGGCCGGAGGCGATGAAGAAGGTCAGGCTCGCCTGCCTCAGCACGTTGAGGATATTGCCGAGGCTCAGGAAGGAATCGCTCAGCACGGCGAGCACGGCGCAGATCAGCAGCGCCGCAAGCAGGCGATAGAACAGCTGGATCGCATCCTGCGACAGGAACGAGCGGGGCGGCGCGATGGCGTCCTTGGTGATGTCGGTCATGCGCGGCTCCTGAGGCCATCGAGGAACAGTGCGACGATGACGAGCACGCCGACGCTTGCCACCTGCACCGAGGACGGCAACGAGATCAGGTTCAGCCCGTTTCGCAACACGCCGACGGAAAGAACGCCGAGCAAGGTGCCGAGCAGCCAGCCATTGCCGCGCTCAAACGAGGTGCCCCCGACGGCAACGGCCGCGATGGCATCGAATTCAAGCCCGAGGCCGGCGGTGGGGTGGCCGGAATTCATCCGCGCGGTCATCAAGAGGCCGGCGATGCCAGCCATGGCGCCGCCGATCGCGTAGACCGCGATCAAGAGCCGGTTCGGCGACAGACCCGCATAGCGCAGCGCCTCGCGGTTGCCACCGAGGGCGAAGATGTAGGTGCCGAAGCGGGTATGATAGAGCAGGCCGTGAAACCCCGCGTAGGTCACGAGCGCCATCACGATCGGCACGGGGATGCCCAAAAGCGTCGCCGAGTAAATGTCGCGCACACTGTGGGGAATGCCGACCACGCTCTGGCCGTCACTGACGATCAGCGACAGGCCCTGCGCCATGCCGAGCGTGCCGAGCGTCGCGACGAAGGGCGGAATGCCGAGGATGGCGACCAGCCAGCCATTGGCGACACCGAAGGCGGTGCCGACCAGCAGGCCGGCACCTAAGCCCAGCAACATCGATTTCGTGGCGAGCGATACAATCGCGACGCAGAGCGAGGTCAGCGTCAGCACCGCGCCCATCGACAGGTCCAGCCCCTCGGTCATGATGATCAGCGTCATCGGCAGCGCGAGCATGGTGAGAATGGTCGATTGCACCAGCACGTTGGAGAGGTTGGCGACCGACAGGAAGCCGGGCGCGATCACGCTGAACAGCGCGATCAGCAGCACCAGCACCATGGCGACGCCGGGAATGCGTTGCAGCGGATTCGGCTCTGAGACGATCGCGGCTTCACGCATGATGCATCCCCAGTCGCACGATGTTCTCCTCGGTCAGTTCGTTGCGTGTCAGATGCCCGGCGATGCGCCCCTCGCGCATCACATAGGCGCGGTCGCAGACATGGCAGATCTCGACCTGTTCGGACGAGATCATCAGGGCGGCCGCGCCCTCCGCCACGAGGCGGTCGATCAGGGCAAAGATCTCCGACTTGGCGCCGATATCGATGCCGCGCGTCGGCTCGTCGAAGATGAATAGCTTCGAGCCGGCCGCTAGCCATTTGCCGATCACGACCTTCTGCTGGTTGCCGCCCGAGAGCAGGCCGACGGTCTGCCGCGCGCTCGGTGTCGCGATCCTCAATTGCCGGATCAGTCCGTCGGAGGTGCGCTGCGCACGCCGCTGGTCGAACAGGCCGCTCGGAAACAATTTTCGCAGCGCAGACACGACCAGATTATCGCTAACTGATCGCAGCAAGGCCAAGCCCTCGCTCTTGCGGCTCTCCGGGATCAGCGCGATGCCGCGACGGGTCGCGAGGTCGGGCTCGCCGGAAATGGTCTTGCCGTCGAAGACGATCTCGCCCGACGTTACGGGATCGGCGCCAAAGATGGCGCGCGCAACCTCGCTGCGGCCCGAGCCGACCAGGCCGCAAAGGCCGACGATCTCGCCCCGGCGCACCTTGATGTTGATATCGGAGATGCCGGTCGGCGCGGTCAGGCCCTTGACTTCCAGCAGCACCTCACCGGGCTTGTCAGCAAAATGGCGCGGATAGGTCACGTCGACATTGCGGCCGACCATCATGCGGACGAGTTGGTCCGGCGTGACGTCGGCGGGACGGACACCGTCGATGCGGCGGCCGTCGCGCAGCACGGTGATGCGATCGCCGAGCGCGAACACCTCGGCCATGCGGTGGGAGATGTAGACGATCGAGACCCCGTCGGCCTTCAGCCGCGCAATCAGCGCGAACAGCAGCTCGGTCTCGCGGTCCGACAGTGCCGCGGTCGGCTCGTCCATGACGAGGATGCGGGCGTTCTGGCTGATTGCTTTCGCGATCTCGACCATCTGCTGCTGCGCTACGCCGAGCTTGTCGACGGTGGTGGAGGGATCGATGTCGAAACCGATGGTGCCGAGCACGCGCCTGGCGTCGACCAGGATCTGGCGGCGGTCGATGGTACCGGGAATGCGGCCCTTCGGCTCGCGGCCGAGGAAGATGTTCTGGGCGATGTCGAGATAGGGGACCAGGGAGAATTCCTGGAAGATCACGGCAATGCCGAGCTTTTGCGCATCGGCAGTCGAGTTGACCGCAACCTTCTCGCCCTTGTGGTAAAACTCGCCGGCGTCTGCGCGGTAGGCGCCGCACAGCACCTTCATCAGGCTCGACTTGCCGGCGCCGTTCTCGCCCAGCAGCATATGGACTTCGCCGGGGTAGATGGCAAAGGAAACGTCGTCGAGCGCCTTGACGCCGGGAAATTCCTTGCTGATGCCGCGCAGCTCGAGCAGCGGCGTGGGTGAGGTGACCTCGATCGGAAGCGCGTCGCTCATACCATGGCTCCGCTCGCAAAGATCTTGCCGGGGTTCATCAGTCCATCAGGGTCCAGCGCCGTCTTGATCGACCGCATCACGTCGACGGCCTCGCCGAGCTCGTCGGTGAGATAGCCGATCTTGCCGAGCCCGATGCCGTGCTCGCCAGTGCAGGTGCCGTCCATGGCGATGGCGCGGGCGACCATGCGCGCCTGAAGCGCCCTGGCGCCTTCGGCTTCGTCGGGCTTTGCCGGGTCGATCAGGATCAGCATGTGGAAATTGCCGTCTCCGACATGGCCGACAATCGGTGCCGTGAATCCGTGCGCGTCCGCATCCCGCCGCGTCTCGGTCAAGCATTCCGCCAGCCGCGAGATCGGCACGCAGACGTCGGTGATCACCGCGCGCGCACCGGGCCGCAAGCCGAGGCCGGCATAGAGCGTGTTGTCGCGAGCATGCCAGAGCCGGCTGCGGTCTTCCGGCGCCTTGGCCCAGGCAAAGCCATGGCCGCCATGGTCGGCGGCGATCGCCTGCGCTGCCTCGGCCTGCTCGGCGACGGAAGCCGCGGAGCCATGGAATTCGAAGAACAAGGTCGGGGCCTCACGATAGCCGAGCTTTGCATAGGCATTGATGCCGTGCATCATGACGTCGTCGAGCAACTCGATGCGCGCAACGGGGATCGCCGACTGGATCACGGAGATCGCGGTATCGACGGCATTGTGCAGGCTATCGAAGCTGCACACTGCGGCCGAGATCGCCTGCGGCACGGGATGGACCTTGAGCGTGATCTCCGTGATGACACCAAGCGTGCCCTCTGCGCCGACGAACATGCGTGTCAAATCATAACCGGCCGCCGATTTGCGCGCGCGCCTGGCCGTCCGAATCACGCGCCCGTCCGCGAGCACCACCTCCAGCGCCATGACGTTGTCTTTCATGGTGCCGTAGCGCACCGCCATGGTGCCTGAGGCGCGCGTCGACGTCATGCCGCCGATCGAGGCGTCCGCGCCGGGGTCGATCGGGAAGAACAGGCCGGTCGTCCGTAGCTCCGCATTGAGCTGCTTTCGCGTGATGCCGGGCTGCACCACGACATCCATGTCGCTGTCGTGGACGGCAAGCACCCTGTTCATGCGCGCGAAGTCGAAGCAGACGCCGCCGGCGACCGCGGCCGCATTGCCTTCGAGCGAAGTGCCGGCGCCGAACGGGACGATCGGCATGCCCGCGCTCGCGCAGAGTTTCACGATCTCGGCGACCTCCTGCGTGGTTTCAGGGAAGACGACGATGTCGGGCGGCAAGTTGCGGTAATGCGACTCGCTCTGCCCGTGCTGGTCGAGCACGCCGCGCGCAACGCTCGCGCGCGGGCCGATCATGCCGGTAAGGCGATCGGCCAATATGCTCGTGCTGACCGGCGGTCCCATCCTCAGCTCTCCGTCTGCCCCCTGTTGCCGGACTCTTGTTGGTCCGCCGCCGCTTCAGCTTAAGCGGCCTTTGCGTTGCTCGCGACCTGCTTCAGGCCGAAATCGTAATTCAGGTGAAAATACTCGCGCTGCACCATGCGACCATCCGGCGCACGGCCGGCGGGATGCCGGACGAATTCGCGGATCAGGCTGTCCTTGACGCCGAACACCACATCGCTGTCGAGATACTGGTCGCCCGCGACGAACACGTGCGTCACCAGCTGCTCGAAACCCGGCGCTGAGATCATGAAATGCACATGGGCGGGGCGCCAGGGATGGCGGCCCTGGGCTTCCAGCATCTCGCCGACCGGGCCGTCATGCGGGATCGGATAGGCTGCCGGCTTGATCGACCAGAAATGGAAGCGGTCATTGGCATCGGTGTGAAAGCGCGCGCGCATCGCGAGATCGCCGATGGCGTCGAGCTGCTGCACGTCGTAATAGCCGTCGTCGTCGGAATGCCAGACGTCGACCACGGCGCCCGCAAGCGGCTTTCCGTCGACGCTCGAGACCGAGCCGGTGACCAGCATCGGATCGCCTTGCATCGGACCCGAGATATCGGCGCCACTATCCTTCTCCGGCGCAGCCTGGACGAAAAACGGGCCGAGCACCGTGGTCTCGGTCGCGCCTTCGGGCACCGGGTGATTGATGGCATCGACCAGCATGGAGACGCCGAGCGTGTCCGATAGCAGAATGAATTCCTGGCGCTTGTCGTCGCACATCTGCCCGGTGCGGGTCAGGAAGTCGATGCCGTATTCCCATTCCTTCTGGGTCGGCCGCACCTCGCGGACGAAGGCATGAAGGTGACGGACCAGCGCTTCGCTGATTTGCTTGATGCGCGGATCGGTCGCGGCCGCGATCCGCTCCAGCACCGCGTCTGTGATCGTGTTCTCATTGAAGTTACGCATGTGTGCCTCCATTGATCACAGCTTCGGCTCGCCGAGGCCGGCCAGCCGTTCGAGATGCTTGACGGTCGCAATGAAGTCGGTCTCGCCGTCGCCCTGCGCGACCAGCGAGCCATAGGTCTCGCGCACTTGCGCCGCGAGCTGTAGCGGCACGCCGACGGCGCGGCCGGCGCCGAGGATGAGGTCGAGGTCCTTGGCCATCTGCTTGCAGGAGAAAGTGGACTCGAAATCGCGGTTGCGCAGCGGCGCGGTCTTGTACTTCACCATCGGCGAAGCCACGGCACTGTCGTCGAGCACCTTCAAGATGTCCTGCCAGGCAATGCCGCCCTTGCGCGCCAGCGCCAGGCTTTCCGCCATCATCGCGGCCGAAACCGCGATCATCAGATTGACCGAGAGTTTTGCGTAGCGCGCTTCCTCGGCGGGTCCGAGATAGGTCTGGGCACGGGTGAAGGCGGCGAACAGCGGCTTTGCGCTTTCGAAGGCGTCCTTTGGACCCGAGACGAAGCAGGTCAGCGCGCCGGTGTGGACGATGCTGGCATTGCCGGAGACCGGCGAGCGAAGATAGGCAATGCCGTGCGCCTGCGCGGCGGCTGCAATCTCGGTAGAGGCCTCCACACTCACAGTGCTGGTCTCGATGAGAACAGCTCCGGGCGTCATCGCGGCGATGAGGCCGGCAGGACCGAGCAGCGCGCCGCGCAAGGCGGCGTCGTCGGGCAAGGACGTGACCACTGCCGTCTTGCCGCTCACGGCCTCGGCCGACGTAGCGGCAATTGCAATGCCTTGCGCGCGTGCCTCGGTGATCCGAGCCGCGTTCTGATCGAACGCGGTGACCGCGTAACCGGCCTTGGCGACGAGCACCGACATCGGCAGGCCCATCTTGCCGATCCCGATGAAAGCGACATTCCTTGACGTGTCAGTCATTGCTCTTGTCCATTGACGCCTTCAGGCGGCGCGTCCCTGTCGTTCGATGTCCTGCACCAGCCGCCGGCCCGATTGCGCCAGCAGTTCTTTTTTGCTCTCGAGCCCTTCGATCAGCAGCCGGCCATTTCGCTTCTTCCAGGCGCCGCCGATCATGACCGCCTCGATGTTGACGAGGCTCGTCTGCATCACGACGGTTGCGACGGCGTCGTGCACCGGGAAGAGGTTGAGATCGGAGGCGTTGATGATGACGAAGTCGGCGAGCTTTCCGGGCGTCAGCGAACCGATCTGGTTCTCGCGGCCGAGCATGCGGGCGCCCTCCGTGGTGATCCAGCGCAGCGCCTCGCGCACGGGGATCGTGGTCGTCGCCGGGATGGTGCCACTGGCCTTGCGCGTCTCCGCATTGTCGAGCGCGCGCTGCATTGAGAGCGCGACGCGGGCGGCGGAGAAGAGATCGCCGGCCAGCACGGATTCGAGATCAATGCCGATCGTCGGCCGCACGCCGCGCTTCAGCAACCGTCCGGTAACCGGAAAGCCGTGACCCTGGATCATCTCGTTCTCCGGCGTCACCGAGAACGAGACGCCAAGATCGACCATCCGGTCCAGGAGATCGTCGGGCAAATCGTTGCCATGGACGATGTTGATGCCGGCGCCGACGAGGCCGGCCTCGATCAGCTTCTCCCAGCCGCCGGGCGTTTTGGCGGGACCGCCGCCCTGATGCATGGAGGCGATCAGCTTGAACTCCCGCGCCAGGCGGAAATCGTGCATGGCAACGTCGAGCGTTGAGTAATGCGGGCCGAGAATGGCGAGCCCGAGCGTGACGAGCCCGTCGCGGTCGGCGAGGGGACCTGCCAGCAGCCGCTCGACTTCGCGGCGCGGATGCGGGATCTCAGAGAAATGCGGCTCGCCGGGCTTCGGCTCAGGTTTTGGCGAGCCATGGAAGAAGGCCGCGCGGATGCCACTCTCAATCAAGCCGCCGACCGCGGCGTCGGTATGGTCAGGGGTCGGATTGTTGTGGCACCAGTCGACGAGTGTCGTCGTGCCGCAATTGATCTGGTTCAGCGCGCCAACCAAGGTGGCGATGTAGATGTCGTCCGGCCGGAATACGGTCGCGAGCCCGGCATGCATGCGGCGGAAATATTCGAGCAGCGTCCAGTTCGCTGCATAACCGCGGAGCGCCGTCTGCCAAGTGTGCATATGCGCGTTGATCAGGCCCGGAATGACGATGCGCCCGGTGCCGTCAATGATCTCTGCCTCGCCGCTGCCGATATCGATCGACGGACGCACGCTGGCGATGCGGCTGCCCTCGACCAGCACGTCGCCGGTCTTGAGATCGCCGATCGCGTCATCCATGCTGATGACGGTGGCGGATTGGATCAGCGTGCGCCGCATCGCGTCACGTCACCGCTTTGTTGGCGGCCGGCCGGTCGCCGGCCCAGGCGCGCGCGATCAGGTCGCGGATGGCGGCCCTTTCGAGGGGCCGCGGATTCCAGTAGGGATTGGTGACAGCGAGATCGGCCGCCTTGCCGATGCCGCTCTCGGGCATGCCGACGTCGCGCAGCGCAAGCTTTGCACCTAGTCGCTGCGCAAGGTCGTACAACCCCTGCGACGCATCGGCTGCGCCGATCGCGCGCGAGATGCGCGCAATCGCATCCGGCACCGCCGGTGCGTTGTAGGCCAGCGCATGCGGCAGCACGATCGTGTGCGTTTCGGCATGCGGCAGATCGAAGGTGCCGCCGAGCGTGTGGCAAAGTTTGTGATGCAGCGCCATGCCGACGGTGCCGAGGCAGACGCCGCACAGCCAGGCGCCATAGAGCGCTTCGGTCCGGGCCTCGCGGTCGTCGCTCCTCGCGGCGATGGCGGGGAGGGCGCGGGCCAGCGCGCGGATGCCTTCCTCCGCCATCAGCGACGTGACGGGATTGGCGTCGCGCGCATAGAGCGCTTCCACCGCATGTGCGATCGCATTGATGCCTGAGGTCACAGCCAGGCTCGCTGGCAGCGTCAGGGTCAGCTCGACGTCGTAGATCACCGTCTCCGGCAGCACGGCGGCATCGCGCACCGTGGTCTTCAGGCCGTTCTCGGTCTGGCCGACGATCGGCGTCATCTCCGAGCCGGCATAGGTGGTGGGAATGCAGAGCTGGTTGACGCCGGTGCGCAAGGCCAGCGCCTTGCCAAGGCCGGTGGTTGATCCGCCGCCGAGCGAGACGACGCAGTCGGCCTCGCACGCCTTCATCGCCGCCAGCGCCCGCTCGGTGACCTCGACTGGCGTGTGCATAGTGGCGCCGGAAAACAGGCCGGCATAGACCGGTCCGAGCGCTGCACCGAGACTCTTGCCTTGCGCCTCCTGCTGCGGCGTCGTCAGCACCAGTGCGCGCTTGCCGCCGAGCCGTTCGACCTCGGCCTTGACTGAAGCAAGCGTTCCGCTGCCAAACACGACGCGGCAGGGCAGGCTTTCAAAGGTGAACGACCCGATCATGCGCCGGTCTCTTTGATGGGATAATCGACCTGGAAGCGCCCGATCCGCAAGTCGCCCAGCGCCTCGCGGACGCGCAAATGTTCGGGGTGGCTGGCATAGGCGGCAAGCGCAGCCTGGTCGGTGAATTCGGAGAACAGAACGACGTCACAGGCGTAGTCGACATCGCTGACGTCGAGGCCGACCTCGATATGAGTGAGGCCGTCGATCCGGCCACGCAGGCCCTCGAACAGGGACTTGACCTTGATCCGGGCGGCGGAGCGCTCCGCAGGCGTCTCCCCACGCAGCCGCCACATCACGATGTGCCTGATCGGCCCCGACATCTCCTGATTTCCTCGCCTGCGATTGTGCTTTGTTGGCGCCATTTTGCCTTGCAGAAATCGGAAATAAAGGTCAAAATTTGTAAGTCTCTTTTCCTCATTCTGCAAAAATGGACCGGCTGCTCCAACTCGAGGTCTTCTCCAAAACCGCTGACCTCGGCAGTCTTTCCAAAGCTGCCGAAAACCTGCGGATGTCGAACGCGGCCGCGAGCCGTCATCTCAGTGCGCTGGAGGAGCGGCTTGCGGTCCGGCTGATCGAGCGCAATACGCGCCGGCAATGGCTGACCGAAGCCGGGCAGGAACTCTTGCAGCGTTGCAGCACGCTGTTGAACGAGCTCGCCGAGGCCGAGGACGCGGTCTCGGACCGCGCGCTGTCGCCGAAGGGCATGCTGCGCGTGACGAGCTCGCTGTCCTTCGCGATGATCTATCTCGCGCCGATGCTGCCTGCCTTCCGCGCGCTCTATCCCAATCTCAGCGTGCAGATCATCAGCGCAAACCGCTACCCCGACTTCATCGAAGCCGGCATTGACGTTGCCATACGCACGCGGGAGCATGAGCCGGATTCCAACATCATCGTCCGCCGCATCGGCCAGATGCATCGTGTGCTCGCGGCCGCTCCGTCCTACCTGGAGAAGCAGGGCCGGCCCGAGCATCCAAGCGATCTCACCCGTCACAACATGCTGATCTACAATCTCGCCAATGATCCCTATTCGCTCCGGTTGAGCCAGGGCAGCACGACGCAGACGGTCCGGATCGCGCCGACGCTCGACAGCAATGACGGCCAGATCATCTGTGGCGCAGCGCGTGCAGGACTCGGAATCCTGATCCAGCCGCTTTACATCGTGCAGGGCGATATCGCGGCCGGCCGGCTGGTGCCCGTCTTGACGGGCTGGGAGCTGCCGCTGCTCACCATGAACATCGCCTATCAAAACCGCGTCAGGCTGCCGGCCAAGATCCGGGTGTTTTCCGACTTCCTCGTCAGCTACATCCGCGAGCATTCGCAGCCGGGAATCTGGATCGACGCGGCGAAGTGAGCGGGACGCATTCATGTATCTCGGCATCGATCTCGGCACCTCCGCGGTCAAGACGGTTCTCGTCGACGCTGCGCAGCACGTGATTGCAAGCGAGAGCCGGCCGCTCGCGACCGTCTCGCCGCAATCCGGCTATTACGAGCAAGATCCCGCGCAGTGGATCGATGCGACCTTTGCCACGCTGGATGCTCTGAAGGCATCGCATGCCGACGCGCTGGCGGCGGTCGAAGGCATTGGGCTGTCCGGCCAGATGCATGGTGCCACGCTGCTCGATGCGAGCTTGAGGCCCTTGCGGCCCTGCATCCTCTGGAACGACGGACGCTCGGGCCCTGAGTGCCGTATCCTGGAGCAGCGCTGGCCCGCATTGCGTGCGACGACGGGCAACAAGGCGATGCCGGGATTCACCGCGCCGAAGCTGCTTTGGGTCGCGGCGAACGAGCCTGACATCTTTGCAGCGACCAAGCTCGTTCTGCTTCCGAAGGCCTATTTGCGCCTGGTGCTGAGCGGCGAGGCCATCGAAGACGTTTCCGATGCATCGGGATCGCTGTGGCTCGACACCGCGCGCCGCGACTGGTCGGACGCAGCATTGGCAGCGACCGGCCTGACGCGCGATCACATGCCACGCCTGGTCGAGGGATGCGCGCCCGCAACGCGCCTGCGCGGCGAGCTCGCGCGGCGCTGGGGCATGACCCGGCAGCCGGTGATCGCGGGCGGAGCCGGCGACAATCCGGCCGGCGCCGTCGGCATCGGCGCGATCCGGCCGGGAAGCGCGTTCATATCGCTGGGAACCTCCGGTGCCCTCATGGCTCCGACCAGCAGCATCGCCGCCAATCCGGACCGCGCGGTGCATACATTCTGCCACGCCATTCCCGGCATGTGGATTCAGGCCGGCGCGATCCTCTCGGCCGCCTCTTGCCTCGCCTGGGCCGCGCGCCTGTTCGGCGTCAGCGAGGCAGAGTTGCTGGCGCCGCTTGGAGTGCGCCCCCAGGCGCCGTCGCCGGTGAGCTTCCTGCCTTATCTCGCAGGCGAGCGGACGCCGCACGACGATCCCGCCGTGCGCGGCATGCTGGATGGTCTGAGCCACGGCACCGAGCGCGTGACCATCGTGCAGGCGGTGCTCGAAGGCGTTGCCTTCGCGCTTGCCGATTGTCGCGACGCGCTCGCGGATGCCGGCATTGCGATTGTGGAAGCCGATGTCATTGGCGGTGGTTCGCGGTCCCGGTTCTGGCTCTCGGTGCTGGCAAACGTGCTGAATGTTCCGCTCCATCGCTTTGCCGGAGGTGAGACCGGCGCCGCGTTCGGTGCGGCGAGATTGGGGCGACTTGCTGTCACCGGTGAGGCAATCGCCGCCGTCTGCACGCGGCCAGAGCGCATCGAGACGTTCGAGCCCGACGCTGAACTGGTCGCTGCTTATGCACAGCGGCTTGCCGCATGGCGCGAACTGTATCGGCCGCGCCACTAGCATCGCTTCGATGTTGCATTCACGTCTGTTCGGTATTGCCCTGTGCTGCGACGTTTTGTTTAATGCGCGAACCGCGCTGACAAAACCGATAGAGACGCGGGTGGGAAACGCATTGTGCGCCGGGAGGCACGATGAACGATCCGATCCTCGAGATGCGCGGGGTCTCGAAATCCTTCTTTGGCATCAAGGCGCTGCGGGCTGTCGATCTCACCGTCTATGCCGGCGAAATTCATGCCCTGATGGGAGAGAACGGCGCCGGAAAGTCGACGCTGATGAAGATCCTGTCTGGCGCCTACAGGCCCGATCCCGGCGGCGAGATCCGAATCGAGGGCAGCCCGGTGCGGATCGAAGGCCCGCTCGGCGGCCGCGCGGCGGGCATCTCGATCATCTATCAGGAGCTGTCGCTCGCTCCCAATCTCAGTGTTGCCGAGAATATCTATTTGGGACGGGAGCTATCGCGATCAGGATTGCTGGCGCGCGGCGCCATGCGCGAGGGCGTCGGTCCGATCCTGAAACGATTGGGCGCGGACTTCCTGCCCTCGACGCTGGTGGCGCATCTCTCCATGGGCCAGCGGCAACTGGTCGAGATCGCGCGTGCGCTGCATGCCAGATCGAAGATCCTGATCATGGACGAGCCGACCACCGCGTTGTCAGCCGGCGAGAGCGCGCGGCTGTTCGCGCTGATCCGCCAGCTTCGCGCCGAGGGGCTTGCCATCATCTACATCTCGCATCGCATGGACGAGGTTTACGCACTCGGCGACCGCGTCACCGTGCTCCGCGACGGCCGGCTGGTCGGCTCGCTCGACAAACCTGAGATCCGCGCCGACACCATCGTCCGGTTGATGGTCGGGCGTGACGTCTCCTCATTCTACAAGAAGGATCACGATCCGGAGGCGGGTCGGGGACATCCGGTACTCCGAGCGATCGGCATGGCGGATGGCCAGCGCGTCAAGGGATGCTCGCTGACCGTGCACGCAGGTGAGGTCGTCGGGCTCGCGGGCCTGATCGGCGCCGGTCGCACCGAGCTCGCGCATCTCATCGTCGGCGCGGCGCAGAAGTCCTCCGGCCGTATCGAGCTGGAGGGACGTCCGATCGAGATCCGCACGCCGGGCGAGGCCCTTGAGGCTGGCATCGCCTATCTTACGGAAGACAGGAAGGCGCTCGGCCTGTTTCTCGACATGTCATGTCTGGACAACATCAATCTCGCTGTGCTCGCGCGCGATGCGAAGCTCGGCTGGTTTCTGGATCGCGACAAGGCGCGCGAGCGCGCCGAGCGGGCCTTCGCCGGGCTCAGCATCCGTGCCGCCAATGTCGCCGTCCCCGCTGGCGGCCTGTCCGGCGGTAACCAACAGAAGGTGCTGCTATCGCGGCTTCTCGCTATTGCGCCAAAAGTTCTGATCCTCGACGAGCTGACGCGTGGCGTCGACGTTGGCGCCAAGTCCGAGATCTATTCGATCGTTGACAATCTCGCCAAGGCCGGCACCGCGATCCTCGTCATCTCATCCGATTTGCCCGAGATCATCGGCATCTGCGACCGCGTCATCGTGATGCGCGCCGGACACATCGCCGGTGAGATCAGGCGCGAAGCTGCGGCTCCCCTCAATCAGGAAGACATCATGGCGCTCGCGACAGGGACGGAGCAACTCGATGCATGACAGCTCGCCGAAAGCGGAAGCGGCTGCCGCTGCCGGCCTTGCGGCTGCGCAGGAGACGAAGCGTCAGCGCATAAGGATGCTGATCAGCGCGCTCGGCATGCTGCCGGTACTGCTAATTCTCTGCATCGGCTTCCACCTGTTGTCCGAGGGCCGCTTCTTCACCGGACAGAATCTCGGCATCGTATTGCAGCAGGCCGCAGTGAATACCGTGCTCGCTGCGGGAATGACTTTCGTCATCCTCACGGGCGGCATCGACCTGTCGGTCGGCTCGATCCTGGCGGCCTCAGCGATGGCCGGATTGACGCTCTCCAAGCTACCGGAGCTTGGCATGCTGTGGCTGCCAGCCGCGCTGCTCACGGGCCTTGGTTTTGGCGTCGTCAATGGCGCGTTGATTGCGTTGCTTCGCCTGCCGCCTTTCATCGTCACGCTCGGCTCTCTCACCGCCGTACGCGGCCTGGCCCGATTGCTCGGGGCTGACACCACCGTCTTCAATCCGTCGATTCCTTATGCCTTCATCGGCAACGGCTCGCTGACGCTCGTCCCCGGCGTCGCCTCGATCCCGTGGCTTTCGGTGATCGCCTTGCTCGTTATCCTCGCCTCGTGGCTGGTGCTGCGCCGGACCGTACTCGGCGTGCACATCTATGCGGTAGGCGGCAATGAAAGCGCGGCGCGGCTTGCCGGCATCAAGGTCTGGGCCGTGCTGATCTTCGTCTACGGCGTCTCCGGCCTTTTCGCCGGCCTCGGCGGCGCCATGCAGGCGGCGCGGCTCTATGCGGCCAATGGCCTCCAGCTCGGCCAGTCTTACGAACTCGACGCAATTACCGCCGTGATCCTTGGCGGCACCTCATTCGTCGGCGGCATCGGCTCGATCTGGGGTACGTTGGTCGGCGCGCTGATCATCGCCGTGCTGTCGAACGGCCTCATCCTCATCGGTGTCTCCGACATCTGGCAATATGTGATCAAGGGCCTGGTGATTATCGGCGCCGTGGCGCTGGACCGCTACCGGCTGCAGGGCTCTGCCAGAACGTGAAGGCTCCGCGAGAACCTGAAGGGTTTGGCGCGCACCTGGACTGCGCATGGCTTGATGAGAGATTCCGTTGCGGCAACTGGTCTGCCGTGCCGGAGATGAAGACAGACCAGGGGAGGAAGCCAATGTTGAAGACGATCACGCTCGCCGGCGCCGTGGTGACGCTTGCCCTAAGCACCGCGCCATCCTTTGCCAAGGAGCTCAAGTCGATCGGCGTCTCGCTGGGATCGATGGGCAACCCGTTCTTCGTCGCGCTGTCGAAGGGCGCCGAGTTCGAGGCGAAGAAGACCAATCCCAACGTGAAGATCACGACCGTCGGTTTCGAATACGACCTCGGCAAGCAGGTCACTCAGATCGACAATTTCATCGCCGCTGGCGTCGACCTGATTCTGTTGAACCCCGGCGATCCCAAGGCGATCGGGCCGGCGATCAAGAAGGCGCAGGCCGCTGGCATCGTCGTCGTCGCGGTCGACACTGCGGCCGAAGGCGCCGACGCCACGGTGACCACGAACAACGTGCAGGCCGGCGAGATCTCCTGCCAGTACATCGTCGACAAACTGAGCGGCAAGGGCGACGTCATCATCGAGAACGGGCCGCAGGTCTCCGCGGTGATCGACCGTGTCGTCGGCTGCAAGAAGGTGTTCGCGAAGAACCCGGGTATCAAGGTGTTGTCCAGCGACCAGGACGGCAAAGGCTCGCGAGAGGGCGGGCTCACCGTCGCGCAGGGTTATCTGACCCGCTTCCCCAAGATCGACGCCATCTTCGCCATCAACGATCCGCAGGCGATCGGCACCGACCTTGCAGCGCGCCAGCAAAACCGCAGCGGGATTGTCATCACGGCGGTCGACGGCGCACCTGATATCGAGGCCGCGCTGAAAGATCCGCAGTCGCCGCAGATCCAGGCCTCGGCTTCGCAGGACCCGTTCTTCATGGCGCGGCGGGCCGTGCAGGTTGGTGTCGGCATTCTCAATGGCCAGAAGCCGGCCTCGACCGTCGAGCTGTTGCCTTCGAAGCTCGTGACCAGGGACAATGTTGCCGAGTACAAGGGCTGGACGTCGGATCGTTCGCAGTAGAACGCCGCACCTAGCCGGTGCGCTCGACACACGAGATGACGGGCGGCGTCTCGAGCGATGCCGTCCGCTAAGCGATTCAGGAAGCGGTGTGTGGATTGGCTCGCGGAGACAAGACGGCCGATGGAGATCCGCTCGTGAAGGCGCGGGCCTTCGGTTGAACGCGCGATCCGTCGATCACCTCGAGCTGGCCGCAGCGGTTCAGCGTGTGCAACTTCCGTCCGGGCCATGCCGGTCCGGGCTTGAGGGAATGGCGGACGATTTGCCCAAATGTCGTCGGTGACAGTTCGACGATTTCTGCTAGTGCGAGCGCTGCACCGTAACCGTTCGTACAATTCTGGACCGGCCGCCACAATTTTTCATCGATAGTGACGAAATTCCCCGCCGGTCGCGTGCTTGCACGATCGATCAGGACCGGATTGCTAGCATGGGGCAACCACGGACCCGAGAGGCGATCGGCGTAATAGATCGCCAGCGCATCCGAATAGCCGCCCGCGCCGTCGCGCCAGGCTCCAAACAGATAGTGCAGGCCCTTGTGCTGCGTGATCGTGACATCGGCGAGTTCGAGCCCGGAAAGCAGCGTCGCGTGACGCTCCCATTTGTCCGGAAAACGAACGCATTTGTACAGCGCGACGTCGCCGTGAACCGAGCTCTCCGGGATCATCCACAGCGCACCATCGTTCTCGATCAGGAACGGATAGGAGAGGTGCCAGGGCTCCTCCAGCACCGGCACGACTTCGCCGACCGGACCTGCGTCGTTGAACTCGATCGCGGAAATGATCCCCTTTCCAATCCGGTGATCGAGATCTTCGAAGAAGACGAATGTTCGTCCCTGCCATGTGATGGGAAACGGATCGGCGTAGAAGCGATGGCCGGGATCGCCGAGGACATTCCAGCCCGGTCCGGACAGATTTCCGGTCTGCCAGACGCCTGCACCGTCATTGAAGCGCCATCCGATTTGCCAATGCGGGGCATAGCAGCAGAGCCGATAGATCTCCTTGGCGATCGACACGGCGAGGCCGCGCGCAACGTATGCCGCCGGCTGCCGGCCGGTGCCGTCTCCGGCGGGACGCGCCAGCTGCGGCACGATGCGCGGCCGTCCCGACAGGATTGCCGCCACCATGGTCAGGGTTCGCGCCATGACGGTTTCGAGTGCGCCACTCAAGCCGGCCGCAATCTCTCCGGACGGGTGACCGCGATCGAGCACTGCACCGTCGAGCTCGTTGACGATCTCGATCACCGGCAGGTCGCCGGCGAGAATGGCGGCGAGAGCGGCGTTTTCGCCGGCGACCCCGTTGAAGAGAGGGCGCAGATACAGCCGGGCGGAACAATCGGGATCGCGCGCGGCGCCCGTAAAATCGACGATCACGTCGGCCGTCCCGGTGCGAGCCTGCATCCGTTCCGGGATGATCTTCAGCTTGCCGGCGCCGCTGTGCCGGCCTCTGTGCAACACCATGCGTTCGAGTTCGAACAGGGCGTCGAGGCATCGGGGCCGTGCCTCCGTGCTTGCTGTCCAGGCGATTTGAAGCGGGACATCTCGGCCGTCGATCGACAGCGCGTCGCGGTCCATCCACCGCCGCGCATGCTCTCGTTCACAGCGAAACTCGATGATCATGTCGAGCCAATCTGTTCCCACACATTCCGGTCAGATGACCTGGCCGAGAATCCGAACGTATTCCTCCACCATGGCATCTACCGAATAGCGCAGCCGCAGGCCTTTGGCGTTTTGTCGCAGTTTCTCGCTCAGTTGCTGGTCCGTCAGTAGCCTGGAGACGGCCGTCGACAGCTTCGCATGATCGGAGGCATCGACGAACAGCGCGGTAGGTTTTCCCTCGAAGGACAACACCTCCCGTAACACGGGTAGATCGGTGACGACGGAGGGGACACCGGCGTTTGCGGCTTCGACCGCAGCCAGGCCGAAGGTTTCGGCCTGTGTCGGGAACACGAACACGTCCAGACAGGCGAGAAAATCCGCCATCTGACGCGGGGCGATTTCGCCGAGCAGATGCAGCCGGTCCGATACGTTCAATTCATCCGCCAGCTGTCTCAGCCGGGCTTCGTCGGCTCCCTGTCCGGCCAGTGCAAGGTGCCAGGATGGTTGATCCGGCAACAGGCGTATCGCCGCGTCAAGCCGCTTGTGCGGGTGCAGCCTCGCTGCGCAGCCAAGCAGGACGCGAGCCGGCGGCAGATTGAATTTTTGTCGCGCAGCTTCCTTCGGCAATGTGAGGGCCTTGTCGTCGAAGCCGTGCGGGACATGCACCATGCGTGAGCGATAGGCCGCGGGGTAGCGCGAATACTCGCGCTGCATGTCCTTCGAGTTGAGCGTGATGCGGTCGAAGAAGCCGAGACTGCCCATCACGATGTCGGCAGCGCGGACGGGCCAGCTCATCGAGAGCGCGGACGAGACCTGATTGGCGATGACAGGCGCGCGGCAGACGAGGCGCGACACGCCGGCGCCGATCACGTTGCCAAAATGCTGAAAGGTCAGAACGGCGTCGGGTCTGCTGGTCCGGATATGGCGGCCGAGCGTCCACACCATCCGCAGCAGGGCCAAGGGATTGCCCGGCCGGCTCGAGGCGCAATAGAACGTATCGGGCGGCTCGTCGAACGAATCCGACTGGCGGAAGAAGAACAGATTGGTGACTCGGTAGCCACGGGCGGTGAGGCCGGCACCGAGCAGCCTGGAGATCTCCTGCGCGCCGGCGTTTTCGGCCTGGGTCTGTACGAGAAGGACATGAAGCTTCGGCCCGCTGCCGTCGGACGGCATGAGTGCTGTCGCAGTCGTCTCGGCCAACTCCTTGTTTGGCTGGTAATGGAGCACGGATCCCGACCCGCTGAAGAAACGAAATTTTCACCCTTCTTGATCCCGTACCTACCATGCGAGCATCGCGCGGACACCGGCTAGCAACAAACGGAGTTAATGCGCAGCCTGCCGGAACGGCATCGTTTGCCAGAGAATTCCGGTGGTTTGCAAATGAAGGGAGCGACCGCGTTAACCAATTGGTCATGGTCGCGCGAGGGGCGGGTAACGGCGGATTAACCATAGATATTTACGGTGGAGCAGGCCACTGAACAGTGTTCGCCAGTTGAATCCGAGTAGAGTCCATGACGTTCGGTCGCCGCGCAGACCCGACAAGTTCCGGATCGACCGGCGTTGCCGCGTCTTGGAGCCAAAATTCGTCGGGCGTCGAGGGGGCCGCCGGAGCCGCTGCACGCTTTGGCGGCATGTTCACTGCCGCCGGTGCGCTCGCCTTCCTCCGCGAAAACGCTCGGCGGATATTGGCGCTCGGTGTTGCGATCTTCGCGCTTGGCGCCGTCGTTCTCCTGATGATTCCGGTCCGGTTCGCAGCGACCGCACTGGTCGTCGTCGATCCCCGCGAGCAACGCGTGACCACGGAGCAGGACGTTCTGCCGGGCATAGGGCAGGATAGCGCCGCGCTGCAAAGCCTGGTCGAAGTGGCGAAATCCGACGGCTTTCTCGAGCCGCTGATCGAGCAGCTCAAGATCCGCGATGACGAAGACATTTCCGGCGGCTACACGGCCCCCGCGCGCCTGCTCGAGCGTTTCCGCAACCGTCTCGACATTTCCCGTCGCGGGCTGACCTATGTCATCGCCATCCGCTTCACCTCGAACCGGCCGGAGCGGGCTGCCTATTATGCCAACGCCATTGCCGAGGCGTTCGTCGCCAGACAGAGCCGCATCCGTACCGAGGCGACCGACGAGGCTGCCGACTGGCTCGGTGGCCGGCTCAAGACGTTGAGCGACCGGCTGAAGGCGTCGGAGGACGCCGTCGCCACATTCAAGCTCGAGCACAGGATCGTGAACGCCGGCAAGGACGCGACGACCCAGCAATTGCGGGTGACCGAGCTGTCGCAGCAGGTCGCCGCTGCGCGCGCGCGGACCGAGGAGGCCAAAGCCCGCTACGAGCAGGCGCAGCGTGACGTGAAGGCGAATGTCGAGGGCCCCGTCAAGCAGGACCTCCTGAGCGCGTTGCGCGCCCAGCGGTCGGCCCTCAATGATCAGATTGCGCAGAAGCGGGCGGTGCTCGGCGATCGCCATCCCGATCTCGTGATGTCGTACAGCCAGCTAAACGATTTGAACAGACAAATCGAGGTCGAGCGGACGAAAGGCATCGATACCGCGAAGTCGGAATATGAGGCTCAGCGCGATCAGCAAAAGGCTCTGGAAAGCCAGATGAAGGCGGCTGAATCGCAGCTCCTGGTCGACGGTCAGGCTCTGGTCCGGCTCCAGGAGCTACAGCGCGACGCCGAGGCCAACAGAAACATCTACGAGCAGTTCCTCTCGCGATCCAAGACGACGAATGAACAGCGCCTGTTGCAGAGTTCTCAGACCAAGGTCGCCTCGCCCGCCATTCCGCCGCTTCGCTCGACCCTTCCGCCGCTGTCTTTGCTGCTCGCCGCGCTGGCGATCGGATCGCTGCTGACATCGACGGCGGTCGTTGCCGCAACGGGACGCAGATCGAACAAGCCCGTTCCGGACGTTCGCGCGCCCGAACCGGCTCCGCGCCAGCCCGGCGCGTGGTCGCGTCCGCCGGTGTGGGCCCGCGTTCCCGAACTCTTGCCCAGCGATGTCCCGAGAAACATCTGGCAAGGTCCGGTGTCCGCGACGCGTGAGCTCGATCTCGGTCCTCATCTGCGTCCGCTCATTGACAGGCTGGAGCAATTGCCTGGAAGCCGGGGCAGGGTTGCGCTCGTGATGTCGGTGGGGAAGCGGGCCGGCGGCAACACCGTCGCGCGCTCGCTCAATCGGTGGGCGCTGAACAGGGGAAAGCTGAGCGTCCTGATCCGGGTCGAGCCGGATCTCGGTGGTGCCGGGGCCACCCTCGCCAAGGCGCCGGTGGATGGCGCAACCACGGCTGACTTTCGCAGCATCGAGGCGCTTCTGAACGTCGGCAACGGACCTGAATCGTCGCCCGCGGACGATATTCGTTCGGAGTTCGATCTGATCGTGATCCATGCCACCTCTCTGGCCTTGCAGCCGGAGGCGGCGGCGCTGGCCGCTCACGCTGATCTCGTCATTCTGGTCGTCCGCGAAGACGCAATCGATTCAGCCGCAATGCGCAGGGCGACGGCCGCGCTCTCACGCTTTGGCGGCGTGCCGACCGGGATCGTCGTCAATCGTGTGCCAGCAGACCCGTCGTCGGCTCAACGCCGGGGTGCAGCGCTCGGCCTGGCTGGTTGATCGTCGTCCGGCGTGTGCGCTGCCTGTCGCGATCGAACCGAAGCCTAATCGGCCGCGTCAGCGCTGCGGACTGCGTACGTGCCGCGCTTCGATGCGCCGAGGCGCAAGAGCACGAGAATTGAAGGGTCGACCCCCGTTCGCCGGCGACAGAGGACGTTGAGCGCGATGGTCGTTAGCGCCAACGACACCGTGGCCGAGATCGCCGCGCCAAGCACGCCAAGCCAGGGAATCAGCACGAGAAATCCGACCACCCGCAACGCCACGTTCGCCGCAACGACGGGGACATAGATGCGCTCATGGCCGGTGAGCTGCAAGATCGCCGCGGATGGACCGCCCGCTGCCTGAAACGCCGTTCCGATCGCGAGCACGATAAGGACCCAGTGCTGCGCGGCGAAGTGAGGCCCGAACAGGTTGAGAAGATGGGGGCCGCCGATCCAGATCAGGAAGAGCCCGCTGACCACACAAAGCGCGGTCACCTCCGCCATCAGCTGCAACGTCCGCTCGAATTCCTGATGGTTCTTGCTGAAGTACAGCGAGGGAAGCCGGCGCGCGCCGAAACTGTATAGCGCCGCCGACAGCATGGCGAAGATATTGGCAAGGCGCGAGGCGGCGAAATAGATGCCGGCTGTCGTCGGATCCAGCATCCAGTACACCAGAATGACGTCGAAATACTGATTGGCGGCTTCCAGGACGGATGCGATCCAGAAATGAAGCGCGCTCGATCTCCAGCGAGACGGCTCGGACCGTGCCGCCGTACCGCGAAGATCCGGCAGAGCTCGCGCAATCGAAACGATCTGCGCGACCAGGCCAACCGACATCGCGATCGTCATCACGGCGAACAATTCGGTGGGGTCGAGCCGCCGATGGTCGAACATGATTGCGAGCAGAAACAAGACGACACCGACCCGCCAGAAGAACTCTCTGTTTCCCTCGCCCATGAGGATGCTGACCAGCGAGCGCGCAACCTGGCTGCCGAGCATCACCCCCGCATTAACGGCGGTGTAGGCGGACACGGCGAGGATCAGCAGCCACCAGTCGCCCTTCAAGCTCGCCGCAATCGACATTGCGGCGATCACAACCAGCATTGCGACGGAGGAAATCTTCAGGCTCGACAGCAGCACTCCCTTGGTGAGATCGGGTCGATTTCCGACCTGATACTCGTTCAGAAAGCGCACCAGGAGCGATTCTTGGCCGACCAGGCCCACGACCGATGCGACCTGGGCAACCGAAAGCCAGGTTGCAAAGATACCGAAGCCGTCGGGCGACATCGTTCGTGCCGCGAGCGAGAACACCGCAAACGCAAGCGCGCCGCTTCCAACCTTGAGGAGGATGGTCCCGACGACACCGCGCGTCACGTCGCGCCGCATGAGTTGGATGATGGATTCGATCATGGACGTTAAGGGGCAACTCTCCCCTGAAGAGATACGTGCCGATACCGGCGCCAGCCTAGCATGCCGAAAAACCGCGAGTGTTAATGAGCGGCTTCCAGGAGCTCGCCATACACGACGTCGCGGCCAAGTCCGTTGCTTCACTGTGGTACATCGCCGTCTCCATTGTCTCCAGATCGTGCAAAGCCCGGCTCGACCGGGTGGCGGCAAAGGGCCAGATCGACCGCCCAAGACAGCACGATCAGCCGTTCGAATGCGGAATGGCTCGCCGGAATGGCCGCGGATCTATCAATGCGGGAACTCCGCAGAGCCTCCTGAGCAAGGTCCGTGCCGGGACATCGCAGGTCCAGATCTTCCTCCCGTCATTAACCTCGATCGCCGGAAATGATCGCGTTTGGCCCTGCGATGCGACATCAGGCGAGAAAGTTGCAGATGGAGCCATGTTAACCGTGAGAGCCCGGACCATGACGACCGATAGAACCGTGACTGAGCCGATCGCCGCTGCGGCAAGCGCGTCGATCGCGACGGACATCGCGATCGTCGGCGGCGGCCTTGCGGGGTCGCTGGCGGCAGCCGTTCTTGCGCGGGCAGGGCATCGCGTTGCCCTGGTCGACAAGCGTGCGGTCTATCCGAACGAATTCCGGGTCGAAAAGATCGGCGGGGGACAGCTGGAGGCGTTCCGCAGGCTGGGCTTCATCCGTGGTCTTGAAAGCGCCGCCTGTCCATACGACCGCGTGCTCAATATCCGGGAAGGTAAGGTGGTCGATGTCAGCGTCGGCCAGGCTTACGGGCTTGCCTATGCCGATCTCGTTGCGATGGCGCGCAGCCAGTTACCTGATCCATCCAGCCTGATCGTCGACGAGGTCATTGCGATCAGCTGTAGCGACGACCTCCAGCATCTCGAGCTCGCTTCGGGACAGCGCGTCACTGCGCGCCTCATCGTTCTGGCCACGGGCATGGCAGGAGTTCTCGGCCACAAGCTCGGCATCAGGCGGCGCGTGCTGGCTGCGGGCCACTCGGTCTCGTTCGGCTTCACGATCGCCCGACGCGATGGCGCGCCGTTCGATTTCAAGGCGCTGACCTGTTACGGCGAGCGCACAGGGGACGGCGTCGACTACCTCAGCCTGTTTCCCGTACGCGCAGGTATGAGGGCGAATCTTTTCATGTTCCGCGACCCGGCCGATCCGATCATGCGCGATCTACGTCGCGAAACGGAAGCGACCGTTCTGCGCCTGCTGCCGGGATTGCAGATCTATCTCGGCGACTTCCGCGTGATTGACCGGATACAGAACTGGGTGATGGACCTCTCGGTCGTCGAGGGCCACCTGCAGCCCGGTGTCGTGCTCATTGGTGATGCGTTCCAGACCAACTGTCCCGCCGCCGGAACTGGCGTCGCGCGCCTGCTGGTGGACGTCGAGCGTCTTTGTACCGAACATGCGCCGCGGTGGCTGATGACTCCCGGCATGAGCAGGGAGAAGGTCTCGGAATTCTACTCCGATCGCGACAAGGTCGCGGCAGACCAGCAGTCACTGAAGATGGCACGATTCCGCCAAGCCTTGACCTCGCGCGACGATATCGGCTGGGATGTGCGGCGGCGGCTGCACTTCCTGCGCCGCAGTATCACCCATCGGGTCGATCAAATGCGGCCAGGCTGGCTCGCGCATGTCCGCAGCGCGCTCCGCGCCTGAGCGCCCCGGCCGTTGGCGTCCCGCGCTCGTCAGCGTGTCGGGGTCGAGGTGCGGGTCGGCAGAAGCCTGAACTCCGAGATCCGCTTGGCGGCCAGTTTGAGCCAGGGAGCCTGCTTCAGCGCAAACAACGCGACCGCGCCTGCGGTGCTGCCGGCCTGTGTGACCGCCCACATTGGCGATGGCTGCCCGCCGAACAGTTTCTTGTACGGCTCGTCACCTATGGTGAAGTCGAGCATCTGGTCCCCGCGCTCGATGCAATCCCTGGCCACCTGCTCGAACATCAGCGCGCCCAGCGACTGGCTCTTGTAGCCCGCAATGTCGAAGGCGCTCATGATGACGTGGAAGGTGTCGCGGTGGCACAATCCGAGCACGGCGGCGATCACCTCGCCGTCCATCTTCATGGCATAGAGACGCACAAAGGAGCCGAGGCCGCGGAGGGCCACCTCGGAATAGAAGTCGAAATATTCGGGGCGCTGGAGCAGATCTCCGTCGCCTTGCGACTGGAACCGCGGTCCGCGAAATTTCTTCATGACCTCCAGCGCGTCGAGCGTGGAGGCGCTGTCGTTGCAGCACGAGAAGCTCAAGGCGCCCTTCTTCTGGAGCTGACGATATTTCTTCGCGAGCTCCTTCTGATAGGAGCGATCCATCGCGCTGGCCCGCCATTGCTCGAACGGCGCGATGAGAACGGTCGCGTAGGCATTGGTGTCCATCGAGACGCGGCGGGGTGCAGCCAGGAGGTTCTCGATCGGAAGCCGTCCGTCGGGAAGCTTGGTCATGCGGAGCAGGTCGAAAGGGCGGAGGAGGCTCCGAAGCTCCGCGCATGCGCTCTCGTCCGCGAGCAGTTGAGAAAATGCTCCCGGGCTGCAAACCGGCGCCAGATAGTCGGAGACGCGGAGGTCGGCGAATTCGACGGTCCGTATCGGACCACGCCGGATCCGCAGCAGAGGCAGCACCATCGCAAGGGCGCGCGTCGTGCGATGGCGGACCACGACGATGAAAGGGGTTGCCCCCGCATGAGACGCCAGCCTGGCATAGAGGCTGTGTAGCCACAGCGGATGCTGGAACGCGGTGGCGGCGGAGTTGTCAAACAGCTCTGCGTATTCCGGACACAGAAAGTCGAACGCCTGCTCGATGGCGATATCGAACGTGCTGCTGGATCTGTTCATGCGCAACCAAGAAAACCAGACAATTCGTGAAAATTCGATCGAGCTCGATCCGCGCTTTATAGCAGGGTCGTTACGGGCGAGACACCAGCGGGGTACGATTTGCATTAATGCGCCGCGCCGGGTCTCCTAGCGTTACCAAATCCCTAAATTTCGGCGTCCTGTGCGCTGGGAGTGGCGGAGCTCGACCGTGGTAGCAAATTATTAACCGTGCCTAGGGAAGGTCGGTTCATGGCCAGCCTGCAGACCGAGGTGGATTCCGGGACACTCGAGAGCGCGTTCTGGGAGACGCGCAGCGTTGGCGTTGAGAAGATTGCCCGAGCCGCAATCAGCTGTTCGATTACCATCAACGTGGTGGCATCGATGGGCATCTTCAACGCTGCGCTCCTGCCGCCGGAGCTGACCTTTGTGCAGCAGACCGTGGCGCTTCTGATGTGGGGCGTCCTCATCTACGCAAGTGCATTCGTGCGCCCGCGCCTGCGCCTGCAGCTCAATCCCGATCTGATCGCGCTGCTCGCGTTCTACACGTTCGCGGTCGTCTCAGTGTTCTGGTCGAGCCTGAGCGCGGCGGCGTTCATGAAAAGCGTGGCGCTTGCCATGACGACCTTCGGCGCGTTCTGTCTCGTCACACGCATCGAGATCGACGAGATTGTGAGGGCCACGGCGCTTGGGTTGTTCATATTGGTCGCCGCATCGGCTTTCTGTGCGCTTGCTGTCCCCGATATCGGGATAGACCAAACCTGGATGCATAGCGGTCAATGGCAGGGCGTCTATGAATCGAAGCAGACGCTCGGATTCGTCGGCGCGTATCTGATGTTTTTTGCCTGTTATCGTAAGATGAAGGGGCAGGGATGGCCGACGTTCCTCGTCGTGTTCCTGCTGGCCTCGACCTGCGTCGTCGCGTCGGAATCGCGTGGTGCCGGCGCGGTTGCCCTGGCGGCCTGTGCGTTGCTCGTGACCTCGATGTGGTCGGTCGGATGCATGAGGGTCTATGCGGTGCTGCCGTTCGTCATGTGTCTCCTGGCCGGAATTCTGTTTCTTTATTTTTACCTGACAGGCTATGACGCCATCCATCTCGGCGATGCCTCGATCGATTTCACTGAACGAACCTTCATCTGGCACTACGCCATCAGCCATTTCGACGATGCGCCGCTGCTCGGTTTCGGGATCAACGGTTTTTGGACGGTGCCGTCGATCTACGATTATTTCGAACAAAACCACGGCTGGGTACTCGACAATTATCACAGCGGCTACATCGCGATCCTGATGGAAACTGGATTTCTGGGATACGTGCTTTTCGCAGCGAGTGTCCTTCTGTTCTCGAGCAAGATTCTCCATCTGATCTCGACCAGATCGATCGATCGTTCGCACTGTGCTCTCATCATCGGATTTGTCGTCCTGAGCTTCCAGACAAATTTCACGGAGACGACATTCCTTCGTTCGACGATGTTCACGTCGGTGTTGCTGGTGGCGTTCTTGTTCGCGACCTGCAGGCCTGTGGACGCAAGATGACCGTCATGCGCGCGAGGTGGCCGGGGAGCGTCATGCTGGCAGCGACGGTGATATTCGTCGCATCGCTCTTCTCCGACGTTCGCGGAGCCGAGCGGGCCAATTCCCGCGACGTGCCGAAACTCGGCCGGGGCATCAATATTCTCGGCTACGATGGAATCTGGGAGGGCGGTCAGAACGCGCCCTTCCGTTTGGAGAATTTGACGGCAATCAAGAAGGCCGGATTTTCGCACGTCAGGATCAACTTCTTCGGCTTCAAGTTCATGGGTCCGGAGAATGTCCTGGATGAGATTGTTCTGAGACGGCTCGACACCGTCATCGAGGAAGTCCTTGCAAGGGGCCTCATTCCTGTCCTCGACGAACACGATACCCAGGTTTGTCAAAGCGACATTGCCGGATGCACTGAGAAGCTGAAGTCGTTCTGGAGGCAGATATCCGAGCGCTATGCGGGGCGGTATCCCTCGCTCGTGTTCGAGGTCCTGAATGAACCTGGCGGGCTCATGACGTCCGCCAGATGGAATTCACTGCTCAACGAGTGTCTCGCGATTATCCGCCGCACCAACCCTGAGCGGCCGGTCATTGCCGCCGTTCTCAACAGGGATGATATTCCTGTCGACGAGCTGGCTCTGCCGCCTGAGGACAGGAAGCTCATTGTCACGTTTCACTACTACGCGCCCATACGGTTCACGCACCAAGGTGCACCATGGTCTGAAACTTTCTCGAAGATTGGTCCCCTGGCTTGGGGTACTCGGGATGACGAAGCAAAAGCCGCAGCCGATTTCAGGAAAATGAGTCTGTGGGCGGAGCGTGAGAGGCGCCCCCTTTATCTCGGGGAGTTCGGGGTGTACGAGCGTGCGCCGTCCGGCAGTCGCTTGCGATACCTCTCCTTCGTGGCGAGAAGCGCCGACAGGCTTGGCTGGTCATGGGCCTATTGGCAGTTCGACCATGATTTCGCGGCCTTCGACAGCGCGCGTCAGGCCTGGAAGCCGGGCATCCTGCGCGCCTTGATCTCGCCGCCGCATTGAAGCGGCGACGTGTTCGCAAGGGCATCAGAAATTCGCAGCCAGGGCTCCGAGGCGCTTGAACGCCCGTTCACGGGCGGCCTCAATCGGTTGCGGTGGCCCCGTGGTCGGCCCGATCGGCACGAAACGGACATCGTTGATGCCAATGAAGCGCAGGATTTCCCGCACGTAGGGCGTCGCCATGTCGATGCGGCCGCGGTTCATGCCGGTGGAGAAATCGCTGCCGCTGGCGAGGATCACGAGCGTTGGCCGGTCCCTCAGCAGCGGAACGTATCCCTGGGACGGATCGAATCGAAAGGTAAGCCCGGGCTGGACGATGATGTCGATGAACTGCTTCAGCTTGTAGGGGATGCCGAAGTTCCACATCGGCGTCGAGATCAGCACGCGATCGGCGAGTGAAAAGCGCAGCGCGATGCGCTCGGCCTCGGTAAAGCTGTCGCGTTGAGGATCGCTGAAGCGCTGGCCGTTCATGCGGGCGTATTTGGCTTCGAGGATGGGACCAGCGAACTCAGGCATCCGCTCGCGCCAGAGATCCATGACGTCGATGTCCCAATCGGGATGGGCCTGACGAAAGCCGTCAATGAAGACCAGCGCGGCGGCACTCGATTCCGAGTCGGGGCGCGGCGAGCAGGACAGGTGCAGCAGCTTCGGCACTGCGCGTTACCCCAGCGCCCTGATGACCGCGTCCGCCTTAGTCACCACCGCGACGTTTTGCATAGCGAAGTTGATCGAGGCGTTGTGCCAATCGGCATTCATGGTCGAGCAGCAATCCTCGGGCACGATCATGAAATAGCCCTTGTCGGCACCGGTGCGCGCGGTGTGTTCGACCGACATGTTGGTCCAGGCGCCGGTGTTGATGATCATGTCGCGGCCGGTGGCTTTCAGGATCGTCTCCAGCCGCGTGCCTTCCCACGCGCTCATGCGCATTTTCTCGACGACGAAGTCGCCGGGTCGCGGCTCGAGGCCGGACACGGGCGCCGCACCCCAGCTTCCGCGCACCATCGCCTTGCTGTCGACGAGGCCTTCGAACAGCGGCGCATTGAGCGTGACGCCGGGCGCGCCGGGTTCGACGATGAACCAGACGTGGATGATGGCGACGCCGCGGGCGCGCGCGGTCTCGGCAAGGCGGCGGACGTTGTCCACCACGTGCTGCTGCCGCGCATGACCGGGGGCGCCCGACTCGGCGAAGGCGCCGCCGTCCATGATGACATCGTTCTGAAGGTCCTGGATGATCATCGCGCATCGCTGCGGATCGAGCCGCATCTCGCCCTCGGCGAGGACGGGCGAGGTTGGCGCGGAGCTTGGCGCTGTGCCGCCGCCGGCTCGCCGGCCGCTCATATAGGGTTCATGCCGCGGGCCGACCTTGGTCGGGATCGCGTACACCGAATGCGTCGCGGTCAGATACAGCATGCGGAAGTCCGGACCGCCCCAGGCGAGGTTGGCGACGAGCTCTGGCACCCGAACCTTGCCGAGCAGCTCACCGCGCGGCGAATAGACCCAGACGCCGCCGGGCGCGGTGACCCAGACATTGCCCTGCTGATCACACTTCATGCCGTCGGGCAGACCTGGCTCGAGTTCGGAGCGAATGCCGCTCGCGAACACGCGCGCGTTCGACAGTGAACCGTCAGTATCGACGTCAAAGACGCGGATCAGCGCCTGCACGGTGTCGTTGATATAGAGCAGCTTTTCGTCGGGCGAGAAGCAGAGCCCGTTCGGCTGGTCGAACAGGTTGCGGTCGACGACGAGCTTCGGTTCGCCGCCGGGTACGAGGCGATAGACGCCCTGAAAGCCGAGCTGGCGTGGCCGCTCGACGCCATAGACCGGCATCCGACCATACCAGGGATCAGAGAAATAAATCGCGCCGGAAGAGTGTACGCAGACATCGTTCGGGCTGTTGAGCTCCTGGCCCTGGAAGTGTGAAGCCAGCACCTCTCGCCGCCCGTCCGGGCGCTCGCGGACCAGCGATGACGTCGCGTGCTCGCAGACGATGAGGTTGAGCTCGGCATCATAGGTCATGCCGTTGCATTTGTTCGAGGGACGCTTGACCTCCACGACGCCGCGCCGCGCATCCCAGCGCCGCCGCACGTCGCCCGGCATATCCGAGAACAACAGGTAGTGATCGACCGGATGCCAGATCGGTCCTTCCGTGAACTCGAAGCCGGTGCCGACTTGCGCGATCGGCGCGTACGGGTCGATCAGGGTCTCGAATTCGGAACGCAAGGTAACGTGGGTCATCGGTCGATCCTCAGGACCATGGTCCGGAAAGTGCTGCGCGGACCCCGGCAAGATCATGCGCAGAAAGGGTCTCAGGCCGGGAACCAGTTGCGCTCGGGCAAGGACTGCACGATCGGGCCTGGGACCTGGTCGTGCAGCCGCCCGACGACATTGCCGCCTTCGATCTTGGCGGGGCGATCGTGCACGGGAAGGAGATAGCGCGAATTGCTGAGCAGCTTTTTGATCGCCGCCTTTTCCGCGCGCTTGCTGGTGCCGTGGTTGCCGGTGGTGCGCGGCTCCCAATCGTGGATCTCGTTGAAGGGCGTGACGATCTGGTCGTTGAAGTCGTAGATCACGTCGCCGCAGATGGTGGCAATGCCGTCGGCGGTGTGAACGATGATGTTCATCGATCCCTCGGTATGGGCGTTGGCGGCATCGCAATAGACGCCGGGCATCAACTCGATCGGGCCGGTGACCTCGAGATCCAGAAAGCGCAGCGCGCTCTTGGTGTGCAAGCGGTCGATCAGGTGCTTGATGTCGGGCGCTGGATATTGGGGATGCATCAGGCCGGAAACGGAATATTCGAGCTCCCTGCGGTTGAGGACGACTGTCGTGTTCATCGGAAACAGATCGTCCTTGCCGGCATGGTCGATGTGCAGATGGGTGTGGCAGACGAAGCGGACGTCGCCCATGCGCACACCATGGCGCGCAAGCTGGTTCTCGATCATGTTCTCGTGGTATTGCAGCCCGCGCATGCCCAGCGTCTCCATGATCTGGTTGGAGCGATAGCCGGTATCGACCACGACCGGATATTTGCCGCCGAGGATCAGGAAGCCCAGGGTGAGGACGCGGCGCGTGCGGCCGCAGTCGCGGCCGAGCACCAGGAAGCTCGATTCCAGCTCGATATCGCCGTAGTCCAGGATCTTGATCTCCAGCGCCATTCGCGTCCCTCCCTGTCCTGCTTCTTGTCTGTCAAAGCCGATAGACGCGCGTAGCGGTTGCCCGAAAGATCGCGTCCTGTTGTTCGGTGCTCAGCGGTGCGGCTGCCGCGCAAAACGCGTCGACGAGCTCGCGATAGCTGGTCCACAATTTCTCGATCGGGAAATTGGAGCCGAACAGGCAGCGCTCGGCACCGAAAATCGCAACGGTGTCGGCGAGAACGGCAGCGATGTGCGCGGGATCGTTGCGATGGATGAAGGTGCCGAGCCCGGAGAGCTTTGAGACTACGTTCGGGCAGGCCGCAAGCCGCGCCATGCCGGCGCGCCAGGCGGCGCGGCCTGCCGCCGAGAGGTCCTCCAGCATGCCGGCATGCTGGAGGACGAAAGTCACCTTTGGACAAGCGTCGGCCAGCTCCGCTGCCTCCGGCATCTGCGGCGTGAACACCTGCAGGTCGAAGCTCCAGCCATAGTCGGCGAGATGCGCGACGTTGCGGTGGATTATGGGATCGGCGCAGAGATCGGGGCGGGCTGCAAAGCGGTAGAGCGGGTTCTCGTGCCAATGCAGTTGCATGCGCACGCCGCGCACGAGCGGATAGCGCTTGAGACGGTCGAGCTGGGGACGAACATCCTCGACGGCGAAATTGGCGTAGGCGACGATCGCGTGCGGCCAGCCGTGTTCGTCGGCGGTCTGTTGCACCCAGGCGGCCTCGTCCTCGAAGCGGTCGTTGGCCCAGTTGGTCTGCACATAGACCGAGCGGGTGACGCCGGTGCCCTCGAGGTCGTCGAGATATTCCTGGATCGGATAATCGCGTCGTATCGGCTCGTAGGGGCCGAAGATGCGCGGCTGCATCGGACCGATCAGCCAGGGCAGGTCGGCTTGCCGCCAGATGTGATGATGGCCGTCGACAATATCGGTCACGCCGCTCTCCTTCGTCCCAACGCCAGAATGTGCGCGACGATCGACGCGCTCGATCCGCCGTCCACGAGATCGTCGACGAAGCGCTCGATGGCAATGAGCGCTTCGGTCTGCGGGCGGAAGGCCGGGCTTGTGGCGAGCGGCGTCAGCCAGCTCAAGCGCCAGGACCGCCGCGATAACTTGGCGACAGCGTCGCGAAGTGCGTCGCCTTCACCGCGCTCGAGTCCATCGGAGACGATCACAACAGCGGCCCCACGCGCGTAGCCGCCGAACCGTGGCACGGCGAGGAAGGCTTGCAGCGCATCGCCAATGCGGGTGCCACCATCCCAGTCGCTGACGAGATGAGCGGCTGCGTTCAATGCCTGCTCGCGACGCTTCAGTCGTAAGGGGCGGGTGACCCGCGTCAGCCGCGTACCGAAGGTGAAGACCTCGACATTGGGCGCCGCCTGAACCAGCGCATGGGCGAGCTTCATGTTCTCATCGGTGCGAGTCTTCATGGAGCCGGACACGTCGATCAGCAGCAATATCTTCCGTGGCCGCTGCCGCCGCTTGAGGTGACCGAGCCGCAAGATCTCGCCGTCGCTGCGGACCGTGTCGCGCAAGGTGCGGCGGAGGTCGGCAAACGGTCCGCGGCGGGCGCGCATGCGCCGGTGGCCACGCCGTCGCGGCAGACGTCGCGGCGCCTCGCGCGCCAGGCGGCGTAGCGCGTCCGCGGTCGAACTCACCCCAAAGCGGCGCTCCACCAGCGCCTCGCTTCGGGTCGCGGCGAGGCCGGACTCGCTCGCCTCGTCGGAGAGCAGGGGCTCCTCGTCGCCGCGGCCCTCTTCCTGGAGGCGGACCGTCTCGTCGTCCTTGCCCTCGTCATCGCGCGCAATCGTTTCGCTGCCGCGGAAGTGGAGATCGAACAGCCGGTCGAAGGTGGCCCGGCGATCGGGCGGCGGAGCTAGCGTCGCCAGTGCAGCTTGTCTGATATCCTCGACGCTATCAGGGCCGAGCAACTCGATGGCCGCCAGGAACGTCGTGGTCTGCTCCGGCGCCACGGCAAAGCCATTCGCGCGCAGCAGCGCGACGAAGGCGACCAACACGCGCGCGGCGCGCGGGAGCTGCGGCTCGGTGCTCATGCGGTCGCCTCCGCGAGCATGGCGTCGAGCCGCGGCGAAATGAAATGCAGGTCTTCTTCGTCCTTCAGCGCCACGCCGATCGAGCGCTTGAACGCATCGGGCCAGCGCGCGCCGCCCTTGTGAAGGAGCGTCGCGGCCTCGGCCCAGTCGACGGCCTCAGCAATGCCCGGCGCCTTGCTGAGCGGCTCGCGCCGCAGCCGTTCGACGGCTGCGACGACCGCGCGTGCCGTGGCCTCAGCGACGCTCGAGGCGCGCATCATGATGATGCGGGCTTCGCGCTCGGCGGTGGGATAGTCAATCCAGTGATAGACGCAGCGGCGGCGCAGCGCTTCGTGCAGGTCGCGTGTCCGGTTCGACGTCAGCACGACCACGGGTCGCTCCGCCGCGCGTACCGTGCCGCGCTCGGGGATCGAGATCTGGAAGTCGGAGAGGAATTCGAGCAGGAAGGCCTCGAACTCCTGATCGGCGCGATCGATTTCGTCAATCAGCAGAACGGTGGAATCGGGTGCGCGCAGCGCGGCCAGCATCGGCCGCTCGATCAGGAACGTCTCGCCATAGATGTCGATGCTCTCGTCGCCGGCCTGGCGGATCGCGAGCATCTGGCGCGGGTAGTTCCACTCATAGAGTGCGGCCGACGCGTCGATGCCCTCATAGCATTGCAGGCGGATGAGCCGGCGGCCGAGCACGGCAGCGATCGCCTTTGCAGCCTCCGTCTTGCCGACGCCGGGCGCTCCTTCCAGCAGCAGCGGCTTGCCGAGCGCGAGCCCGAGATAGGCGGCGGTGGCCAGTCCCTCGTCGGCGAGGTAATAGGCTGCGCGCAGCGCCTTCTCCAACGCCTGTGGGCTGTCGATTCCGACGATGTTGCTACGAACCGCCACCGCCAATCCTCTAGCGTCGCGCCTGCGGCCGTGCGCCGCCCTGGGCCTTGATCGCGCGCAGCACTTTCTCGGGCGTGATCGGGAGATCGTCGATGCGCACGCCGACCGCATTGAATATCGCATTCGCCACGGCGGGCAGCACCGGGTTGGCGCACATCTCGCCGGGACCCTTGGCGCCGAAGGGCCCATCGGGAGCAGGGCGTTCCAGCACCGCGATATCGTGCGGGCAGATATCGCCGGGGCCTGGCATCAGATATTCGACGAAGTCGCGCGGGCCGTGAGCGGGGTCGGGATAGTAAGGCTCAGGCGTCTCGTAGAGCGCGTGGCTGACGCCCATCCAGGCGCCGCCTACGAGCTGCTGCTCGACCAGCCGCGGGTTGAGCGCGCGGCCGAGCTCATAGGCGGAGTCCATCCGGACCATCGCGACCTCACCGGTCTCGTCGTCGACCTCGACCTCGGCGACGAGGCAGGCATGGGCATAGCAGGTTGCCGGCGACATCTCTCCGGTTTCGGGGTCGACATCGGACAGCGGTACCAGGAATATTCCCCGGCCGGAGATGGTCTTGCCCTGCTTGAATTGCGCGGCGACCGCGACATCCTTGGTCGAGATCGAGCGATGCGGCGCGCCTTTGACATGGATGTTGCCGCGCCCGTCCGTCTCGAGGTCGGCGGCGTTGACCTCCAGCTCCTCGGCCGCAGCCTCCATCATCACGCCGCGGGCTTCGCGGGCTGCGGCCATCACGGCGTTACCGACGCGGTGTGTGCCGCGCGAGGCGAACGAACCCATGCAATGCGGGCCGGTGTCGGAATCCGCGGTGTCGACGTAGACGTCCTCGACCGGCACGCCCAGCGTCTCAGCGCAGATCTGCCGCGTCACCGATTTCATCCCCTGGCCGAGATCGATCGACGACAGCGCCACTGTGAACTTGCCGCTGGGATTGGAGTGAACCAGCGCCTGGCTGGGATCGCCGCCGAGGTTCATGCCGATGGGATAGTTGATCGACGCCATGCCGCGTCCGCGATGCCTGGTCATCTAGCGCCTCCTGGTCCCGAACACGGAAGAGAAGCGGGTGGCGCCGTGCGATGGTGCCGCCGGGCGGGGCGGAGGAGGCGGCGGGGTCGGCGGTGGCGGTTCGCGCGGCGGCTCTCTTGTCGCGGTCCCGGGTGCGCGGTCATAGGTCGTGCGCTGCTGGGCGGGCGCGGCCGGCCGCGCGCGTACATCCGTCGGCGTCGGCGGAATCGCGGCGCGGCTGCCGCCACCATCCTTGCGTGAGGAGGCGCGCCTGAACTCGTCGCGGATCGGCCATTTGGCCTTTTCGGCGGCGACCTGAACGCATTCGATCAGCGCCGTGTTCTTGGCCTCGCGCCGATGCGCCTTCATGTCGCCGTCGCGATAGGCGTTCAGAATCCGGAACTCCATTGGGTCCATGCCGACGAGGTTTGCGAGCTTGTCCATCTGGCACTCGATGGCAAAGTCCATCGCGGTGACGCCGAAGCCGCGCATGGCAGTCGCCGGCGTGCGATTGGTGAAGACGCAGTAGACGTCGCCATAAACGTTAGGGATGGTATAGGGGCCCGGCAGATGCGCGGCGCATTTCACCGCGGCGTAGCTGGAGAGCCGCGTATAGGCGCCGCTGTCGAAATAGGCACGGATCTTTCGGGCGACGATGCGGCCGTCGCGCATCACGCCGTCCTTGATGTAGATGCGCTCGGCGCCGCGCGGCGGGCCGTACTGCATCTCCTCCTCGCGACCGAAGACGTAGCGCACGGGCCGCCCGGTCAGCATGGCGGCGAGGATCGCGAGCGGCTCGGTCAGGGTATCCACCTTGCCGCCAAAGCCGCCGCCGACCGTGCCACCGATGAAGTGGAAGGTGTTGGAAGGCACATCCAAAATCTTGGCGCAGGTATCGACCGAGAAGAACAGCGCCTGCGTCGAGGTGTAGACGACGTAGCGGCCGTTGGTGTCGGGCGCGGCAATCGCGCCATTGGTCTCGGTCGGCGCGTGCTCGATCGGCGACATCTGGTAGCGCTGTTCAAGCACATGGTCGGCGTTCGCGAGTGCCGCATCGGCATCGCCGAACCGTAGGCGCTGGTGATCGTAGACGTCGTGATAGATAAAGGCGTTCTTCGGATAGGTCTCGTTGACCACGGGCGCGCCCGGCTTGAGCGCATCCTCGACGTCGAACACGGTCGGCAGCGGCTCATAGTCGATCCGCACCTTTGCGATGGCCTCGAACGCCTCACGCTCGCTGTCGGCGACGATGGCGAGGATCGGCTCGCCCTTGTAGCGGACCTTGTCGACGGCCAGTGATGGCTCGTCGTCCTTGCCGAAATTGATCAGGCTCAGCAGCGTGTTGAGATTGACCGGCACGTCAGTGCCGCGAATGATCCGGCGCACGCCGGCTGAGCGTTCTGCGTCCGTGGTATCGATGCGGCGCAGCCTCGCATGGGCCTCAGTCGAGCGAACGACCTTGAGGTGCAGCATGCCCTGGAGCTTATGATCGTTGAAATAGCTCGACGTGCCCGTGATGTGGCCGAGCATGTCCTGGCGCTGCGTGCCCTTGCCGATCTCCTTGAGATTGTCGTTGCGCTCGTCGGCGAAGATGTCCTTGCGTAGTTCCAGCATGGTCTGACCTCAGGCGCTGGCCCGGCCACCGGCGGCGGCGAGGATGGCATTGATGATCGGCTCGTAGCCGGTGCAGCGGCAGATATTGCCGGAGATCGCCTCGATCACGTCGGCCCGGCTTGGGGACGGATTGCGATCGAGCAGCGCCTTCGCGGCCATCAGCATGCCCGGCGTGCAATAGCCGCATTGGGCGGCAAAATTGTCGGCAAAGGCGCGCTGGAGCGGGTGCAAGTTCGGACCCTGCTTGAGGCCGTCGAGCGTTTCGACGGAGCGGCCGGCGACGGTCTCGGCGAGCGTCAGACAGGAGAGGTGGAGTTCTCCGTCGATCAGCACGCTGCAGGTGCCGCAGCCGCCCTGGCCGCAGCCGAACTTAGGCGTCATGTCACCGATCAGCTCGCGCAAGGCGACCAGCAGGTTGGTGCCGCCATCGACGAAGATGGCGACGTCGCGGCCGTTGTGACGAAATTGCAGAGGCGTCTTGGACATGTTGGTCCTTGTCTATTCCTGACCGGACAGCAAACGGCGGAGATGGACGCCGACGATCTCGCGGCGATACCAGGCGCTGCCGAGCGCGTTGTCCGCGGGCGATGTGCCCTCGATTGCGGCAGAGGCGGCTGCATTGATGTTCGCGGTATCGAGCGTGCGTCCTTCGAGGGCACGTTCCGCGGCCTTGGCGCGGATCTGGGTCGGTGCCATCGAGCCGAGCGCAATGCGAGCACCGGCGATGCGCCCGCCGCTGACCGGCAGATGGGCGGCCAGCGTGATGACCGAGCCGCCCTTCGGCTTGATGCGGGCAATCTTGCGATAGCGAAAGGCCTCGGCGCTGGCCGGCCGCGTGCAGGAGACCGACAGGACTAACGCGCCGGATTGCCGCTCGCGCGATTGCAGGAATTCCTCGATCGCGATGTCGCGGGCGCCGAAGCTGCCTTGCAGCGCGACCGTGGCGTCGAGCGCCAGCAGCGCCACGGTGAAATCGCCGTAAGGATTGGGCGCGAACAGATTGCCGCCCACGGTGCCCATGTTGCGCACGGCAGGACCACCAATCGAACGGGCGGGCGCGTGCAGGAAAGCGAGGTCGCGCTCGCCGAGAATTCTCGCGAAAGTGACGCCGGCACCGAGCGTGATGCGTGGGCCGGACGCATCGATCCGGGTCAGCGCCTGGTCACTGGCGCGAACGATCGTCGATATCGAGACGTCGCCCTCGTTCAATGCCCGCATCACCAGCGTGCCGCCGCCGAGATAGCGCGCGCTGCGGTCCGAGGATATTGCCCCGGCCGCTTCGCTGGCGCTGGCAAAGGTCTTTACGGTCACAGCCATGGTTAGGCGGCCTCCTTCAGATGGCGGCGGATCGCCTCGAATCCCGCCTGGTAGATGTCTTCCGCGACCATGTGGGTGATGCGGTCCCTATCCTCGGGCTTGGTGGTGAAGCGCGATTCCCAATGCCAGAAGGTGCGGTCGCCATCGGTCACCGGCAGCAGGCGGACATGGGCGACGTAATTGAACATCGGGATCGGGGTATCGAGCAGGCAATAGCTGAAGGTCTGCTCGAGGTCGGACAGCGCCAGCAACTGCTCGCGCAGCTCGGAGCCATCCTTGAGCTTGAAGCGCCTGATACAGCCGATCTTGTCGGAGGCCTGAGCGCGTTCGATCGAGGAGGTCGCAACCGCCGGATGCCAGCGGTCGTGGCCGTTGAAATCCCGCAGCACGTCCCACACCGCATCCGTCGGTGCGCTCAGGATCGTGCTCTTGACGATATGCGGCACGGCTAACCTCCGAACACGCGCTTCAGGGCGTCGAAGCCGCCCTGGAACACGCCGCCGCCGATGGTGCTGACGAGCTCGGTCTCGCGCTCCGGCGCGCAGTCGAATTCGGCGGTCCATTCCACAAAGGTCTGGTCGCCGTCGGTGACGGGCGTCAGCCGCAAGGTCGCGACGTAGTTCTCGACGCCCATCGGAGATTCCAGGATCGAGTAGGTGCAGAACATGTCGTAGTCGGACAGGCCCAGGAGTTTCTCGCGGATGCGGTCGCCGTTGCGCAGGCGGAAATCCCTGACGCAGCCGATCTTGTCGGCGGGTTCGCCGCCCTCGATCCGGCTTTCGGCGATGGCCGGATGCCAGTTCGGCAGGCCGTTGAAATCGCGCACCCGCGCCCAGACGCGGTCGTTGCGGGCGTTGACGATGGTGGAGACATAGACGCGAGCCATGGATTAGACCTCAGCTCTTCTTTCTCGGCCCGCGCTCGGCCGGCGGCTCGCCGCCTTCGGCCGCAGGCGGGGAGGCCGCCGGCTTGTCGCCGCCACCACTCTTGCGCGCGGAATCCCTGATGCCCTGCATGTCGCGCGCCTCGCGGATCAGGCCCGGCATTTTTGCGAGACTGCCGCCCTCGACGCCGATGTCCGACAGGAGCGAGTCAATCAGCGGCGCCTGCACGCGGTAGCGCAAGGCAGAGTCGATCACCTCGTCGGTGGCGCTGCGGCCGCCATTGCCATTTCCGTGGCCATTGCCGTTGAGGCCATCGACCTGGAGGATGCGGATGCCCTCGATCTTCTCCATCGGCTTGACGCTCTCACGTACGATGCCCTCGATGCGGTCGAGCAGCTTTCTGCGGAAGAGGGAGTAGCGCGCCTGGTCGGTGAGAACGTTCTCGGCCTCGTTGAGCAATCGCTGCGCTTCTGCTTCCACGGCCGCGCGTACGCGCTCGGCCTCGGCGGCGATCCGTGTCTCCTCGGCCTGCTTCTCGGCGATGAGAATTTCTACGCCCTTGCGACGTTTGGCAATCTCGTTCTCGCGTGCGGTGATGACGCGCTCGGTGGCTTCCGTGGCGCGCATCCGCGCTTCCTCGGCTGATGCCTTGGCCGCGGATTCCTCCAGCGACTTCGTGTGAATTGCGATCGCCTTTTCCATCAGCACGGTCTCGACCTCCTTCTCGCGATTGATTTCGAGCTTGCGCAGCTCGCGTTCGCGGCCGATCCGGGCTTCATCGAGGCCGCGGTCGGAGGAGATGCGGGCGCGCTCGACTTCTTCGCGCGCGGCAATCTCGGCTTCCTGCAAGGATTGCACCCGAGCGACCTCGAGCTGCTCGATGGCGCGACGCCGCTCGATCCGGGCGGCTTCCAGCGCCTGCTCGCGCGAGACGTCGGTGGTCTCGACCTCCTTGCGTGCGGCGATCTCTGCCTGCCGGACCTGGCGATCGGCGTCGATCCGCTCGGACTTCTTTGTGGACAGCGCGATGACGCGGTCCTCGTCGGCGATCTCGATCGCCTTCTTCTGCTCGATGTTGAGCACCTCGCGCTTCTTGGAGGAATTGATCCGTTCGGCCTCGAGCGCCAGATCCACCGTGATACGCTGGCGCTCGATCGCGTCACGCCGCTTCAGCTCGGCCGCCTCCAAGACGCCGGTCCGTTCGATCTCCAGTGCGCGGGTTTCGCGCTCGGCCTGGATGCGCTCGGCCGCAACCGCCTTCTCCTGGGCGATGCGGGCCGCCTCGATCGCCTCGCGCGAGGCGATATCGGCTTCCTCGACGGCGCGGTTGCGGGCGATCTCAAGCGAGCGCACGCGCTCCTCCTGCGCGATGCGCGTGGCCTCCGTCGTTTCGCGCGCTGCAATGCCGGCGACGTCGAGCGCCTGGTTGCGCTCGATCTCGAGTTGCCGTGTGTTCTGTTCGGCGGCGATGCGCTCTGCCGCGAGCGTCCGCTCGCGGGCGATGCGGGCCGCCTCGACGGCGCGTTGAGCCTCGATCTCGGCCTCCTGGATGGTTCGCACCTGCTGGATCTCCAGCGCGCGGGTGCGCTCGTCCGAGGAGATGCGCTCGACATTGACCGTCATGGTCTGGGCGATGCGGGCCTTTTCGGTGGCTTGGCGCGCGGCAATCTCTGCCTCTTCCACGGCACGCGTGCGCTCGATCTCGCGGCGCCTCGTTTCCTCGTCGTTGGCGATGCGGGCGTCGGTCACGACGCGATCCTGCTGGATCCGCGCCTTCTCGACCGCCTCGCGCGCGGCGATTTCGGCTTCCTCGACCGTGCGCATCCGCTCGATCTCGCGCTGGCGCACCTCGCGCTCCGAGGCGATGCGGGTGGTGTCGATCGAGCGCTGGTTGGCGATCCGGGTCTTCTCGATCTCCTCGCGCGCCAGCAGTTCCTTCTCCTCGATGGTACGCGTCCGCTCGATCTCCTTCTGCCGGGTCTCGCGCTCGGAGGCGATGCGGGCCTCCGCGATCGCCTGATCATTGGCGATGCGCGCGCGCTCGATGGCCTCCCGCGCAGAAATCTGCGCCTGTTCGGCCTCGGTCTCGCGGAGCGCGCGTTCGCGGGCAACCTCAGTGCGCTGAAGGGCGCGGCGCATCTCGATGTCGCGCTCCTGCTCGAGGCGCGCGGTCTCGC
Organism: Bradyrhizobium sp. 147; assembly: GCF_023073935.1. Taxonomy (NCBI): domain Bacteria; kingdom Pseudomonadati; phylum Pseudomonadota; class Alphaproteobacteria; order Hyphomicrobiales; family Nitrobacteraceae; genus Bradyrhizobium; species Bradyrhizobium sp. 147. The sequence continues at coordinate 320,722 of NZ_JADPKL010000042.1, forward strand.
TCTCGCGCTCGATCTCGAGCGCCTGCCGCTCGGCTTCCAGATTGCGCGAGCGGATCTTGATCATCGAGTCCTGCTCGATATCGTTGCGCAGCTTTCGCTTGGCCTCGATATCCTCCATCAGGCGGGTCAGGCCTTCGGCGTCGAACCGGTTCGACGGGTTGAAGAACTCCAGGTCGGTCTGATCGAGATCGGTGATCGCGACCGATTCCAGCTCGAGGCCATTCTGGGCGAGGGCTTCGGATGCATTGGTCTTGAGGCGTGCGACATAGTCGCCGCGCCGCTCGTGCATCTCCTCCATGGTCATTTCGGAGGCGACCGAGCGGATCGCGGATATGAATTTGCCGGCCAGCAGCGCATGCAGCTGCTCGGGCTCCATGGTGCGGCGGCCGAGCGTCGCGGCCGCGATCGAGACCGCTTCGCGGGTCGGCTGGACCCGGACATAGAAGTCGGCCTCGATGTCGACGCGCATGCGGTCGCGGGTGATCACGGCGTCCTGCTTGGAGCGGACGATGCCCATCGGCAGCACGTTCATGTTGACCGGCGTGTAGTCGTGGATGAACGGCAGCACGAAGGCGCCGCCGTCGATGACCACGCGTTCGCCGAGAAAGCCGGTCCGGACGAACGAGGTCTCCTTCGAGGAGCGGTGGTAGAGCCAGTTGACAATGTAGACGCCGACCACGATCACGACGATCGCGACGATCAGCCAGAGGATCAATTCACCGACGAGAATCCCCGACATCTTTCCCTCCCTCGTACCTTCGGCGTTACCGCGCGCCGATCGCCTTGAATTGACGCACCTGCTCCGTCAGCGCCCGCTCCACAGGCAGTCGCTCCATCGAGGACGCCCCGTAGAAGCCGTGGCAATGGCGGGTGTTCTTCATGATGAAATCGGCATCGGCGGGATCAGCGATCGGGCCGCCATGAGCCAGCACCAGAATGTCCGGATTGACGCTGAGCGCAGCGGACGCCCAGATGTCGATCTGCGCGGGACAATCCTCGAGCTTCAGTGCGGTCTGCGCGCCGATGGTGCCGCCGGTCGTCAGGCCCATGTGACAGACGATGATGTCGGCACCCGCGATCGCCATTGCGGCGGCCTCCTTCTCGCTGAACACGTAGGGCGTGGTCAGCATGTTCTTGTCGTGCGCCTTGGCGATCATGTCGATCTCCAGCGCATAGGACATGCCGGTCTCTTCGAGATTGGCGCGGAAGACGCCGTCGATCAGGCCGACGGTCGGAAAGTTCTGCACGCCGGCAAACCCGAGCGCCTTCAATTGGTCGAGAAACACGTCCATGTCGCGGAATGGATCGGTGCCGTTGACGCCCGCCAGCACCGGCGTCCTGGTGACGACGGGCAGCACTTCGTTCGCCATTTCGACGACGATGGCGTTGGCATCGCCGTAAGCCATCAGACCCGCGAGCGAGCCGCGGCCGGCCATCCGATAGCGGCCCGAATTGTAGATGACGATGAGATCAACGCCGCCGGCTTCCTCGCACTTGGCTGATAGACCGGTGCCGGCGCCGCCGCCGACGATCGGCTCACCGCGCCTTGCCATGTCGCGAAAGGTCTTCAGGAGCGCTGCGCGTTCAAACCTCGCCATCGGTCACCTCGCTACTCTTCGGCGCACCTTGGTGCGGCCGAACAGGGTTCGGAACGCACTGACAATGGCGGCGGCGAACTCGGGATCGTTGATGTTCTTGGGCACGCGAATGAGCTGGCGGTTGCCGGTCTGCCGCACCGTGCGCTCCAGCGTGCGAAACAGCGCGCTGTCGGTGTCCGGATCCCAGAACGGCTGGCCCCGCGCATCGAGGGCGGACACGCCGCCCTCGGGCAGGAAAAAGCGGACAGGGCCATCCATCTGATTGAGCCGCTCAGCGATCCAGCGGCCCATGCGCTCGTTCTCTTCGGCCGTTGTCCGCATCAGCGTCACTTGCGGATTGTGGACGTGAAACTTGCGGCCGCGGTAGCGTTCGGGAATGGTCCCGGGCGCGCCAAAATTGACCATGTCGAGCGCGCCGACCGAGCCGACATAGGGCACGCGGCTGCGGATGATTGCGCCGAAGCGATCTTCGGTCGCAGGAAACACGCCGCCCATGAGCAGATCGCAGATCTCGGTCGTGGTGAGGTCGATGACTCCGGCGAGTTGGCCGGACTCGACGAGCTTCTCCATCGAGCGTCCGCCGACGCCGGTGGCATGGAACACCAGGCATTCGACATCGTCACGCAACTCGGCCGCGATCTTCTGAACGGCCGGCGTGGTAACGCCGAACATGGTAATACCGACCGCTGGCAGGCCGCCGGCCTCGCGCGCCATTGCGGCGCGGGCATCGAGCCGCGCCTTGACCATGCCGGCGAGCGCATTGGCGCCATTGGCCAGCACCGCCCGCGAGATCGAGTTCAGCCCCTGCACGTCGGTGACCGAGTACATCATCGTGATGTCGGCGGGACCGACATAGGGCCCGACATCGCCCGAGGCGACGGAGGAGATGATCAGCTTGGGTACGCCGACGGGAAGCGCGCGCATGCCCGGGGCGACCAGCGACGCTGCGCCCGAACCGCCGGCCGAGATCACTCCGGCGACATTGCCCTGGCGCCGCAGCCAGTTGGCGAAAGCATCAGCCATCGCGGTCACGGCGGCGCCACGATCGGGACCGAACACCGCTGCGCCGCCACGGCTGTGGTTCAGGGCGATCTCCTGCGCGGAGACATCGCACGACGAATGCTTGCCACTCGTCGAAACATCGACCAGCCGTGTGCGCAGGCCGCTTTCCGCGATGATGTCGCGGATGAAGCGCAGCTCAAGGCCTTTGGTGTCGAGCGTGCCGACGACCAACGTCACAGGCGGGCCGGCGGCCTGCGTCGTCACCGGCTCGCGCTTGCGCCGCGCCGTCTCATCGAGCCGGGTGACTTGCGTCGAGACCGTGCGCGCAGCAGCTTCGATGCGGGCGATCGGTACCGGTTGCGACCATCGGGTCGGGAGCGTCGGGTTCGAGATGTAGATGCGGATCGGTCCGTCGCGGCGCGGCGCCGGCGCCGGCCTGGCTTCGACGCCGGATGCGGCGACATCGATATCCGGCTCGAGCTCGGCGTGAAGTCCGACGCCGAGCAGGCGCTGCTGGAGCTCGCGGTCGGCGGCGAGGCGGGCGGAGTCGATGATGCGGTTGATGCGGCCGTTGACCATGATCGCGACGTTGCGCGAGATCGCGGTGGCGACGCCGATATTCTGCTCGATCACGAGCACGGACATGTCGCCGTCCTCACCGAGCCGCAGCAGCATCTCCTCGACCTGCGCCACGATGACGGGCGCGAGGCCTTCAGTCGGCTCGTCCATGATCAGGAGATGCGGATTGGTGAGTAGCGCGCGAGAGATGGCCAGCATCTGCTGCTCGCCGCCGGAGAGCTGGCCGCCGCCGTGATCCTTGCGTTCGGCGAGCCGCGGGAAGGTCTCGTAGATGCGATCGACAGTCCAGGCGCCGGGCCGGAGGCCGCCGGCCAGCCGCAAATGCTCGTCGACGCTGAGCGAGCGCCAGAGCCGGCGTCCTTGCGGCACATAGCCGACGCCAAGCCTGGCGATCTGGGCCGGAGGCCGCCGCGTGATGTCTTCGCCACGAACGCGGATCGAGCCGCCGCTCACGCCCACTAGACCCATGATCGCCTTGCACAGCGTGGTCTTGCCCATGCCGTTGCGGCCGACGACGGAGAACACGCCGCTCTCCAGTGTGAGATCGACGCCTTGCAGGGCGTGCGAGTGGCCATAGTAGACATCGAGGCCGCGGACCTCGAGCGCGGCCTTGCTGCGGCGGACCTCATTCATGACCGCCTCCGAGGTAAAGCTCCTGCACCTCGGGATCGGACTGGATCTCCTGCGGCAGGCCTTCCTTGAAGATGCGGCCGTTGTGCATCATCGTGACGCTCTCGACGACGCGTAAAGCGACGTCCATGTCGTGCTCGATGATGATGTAGCCGATATGCGCCGGCAGCGAGGTCAGGATCTCGATCAGCTCGGCCCGTTCGGTTGGCGACAGGCCGGCGGCCGGTTCGTCGAACAGGACAAAGCGCGGGGCGCCCGCGAGCGCGAGCGCGATCTCGAGCTGGCGCTGCTGGCCATGCGCGAGCTCGGCCACGCGCTGGTCCTTCACGGCGGAAAGATGCACGGCCTGGACGAGATTGTCCGCCACATGCATCAGAGCATCGGTCTGTCCCGGACGCAGGAACGAGAAGCGTCCGCGCGAGACGCCGCGGCAGGCGAGATAGACGTTATCCTGCACGGTGAGGCCGGGGAACAGCGCCGAGATCTGATAGGTCCGCCGCAATCCGCGCCGGATGCGTTCATAAGGCGGGAAGTGCGTGACGTCCTCGCCGAAGAAGCGGATGGTGCCGGAGGAGGGCGGGAAGTCGCCGGTGATGCAATTGAACAGCGTGGTCTTGCCGGCGCCGTTCGAACCGAGCACTGCGCGCCGCTCACCTGGACGCACCGTGATGGTGACGTCGGTCAGCGCCGCCAGCGCGCCGAACAGGCGCGTCACGCCTCGGAGCTCCAGCGCAGCGCCGGCGCCCACGGCGGAGAGGCGTTGAGCGACGCTATCCATGGCGGCGCCCTCCGCCGGAACGGTCCGGCCTGCGGCGCTGACGTTGGCGCCATCGCTGCCATAGGCCGATGACGCCGTCCGAGGACCAGAACACGATGGCGAGGAAGCCGAGCCCGATCAGCAGGCGGAAGCGGTTGCCATCCAGGCCAAGCCTGACCAGGAAGTCGAGCGCGAATGTGCGCAGCAGCACGAAGATCAGCGCACCGATGAAGGGACCGATCGGGCGCGTGATGCCGCCGACAACGGCGATGATCAGCACGTCGATGCAGGCGCCGACGCTGACCGATCCCGGCGAGATCTGACGGTAGTTCCAGACCTGGAGCACCCCGGCCAGCGCGGCCACGAACGAGGCGAACGCATAGGCCGCGACGCGGTGCGCATTGACGTTGAAGCCGAGCGCAGCCATGCGCCTGGGATTGTCGCGCACGCCCTGGAGGGCAAGACCGAAGGGCGCGCGTGAGAGATATTCGACTGCGAAATAGCAGAGCGCGGCGACCGCGAGCACGACGTAGTAGAAGGGAATGTCGGCGCGCCAGTTCACGCCCCAGAAGTGCGGCGTGGCGACGGTGTTGATACCGGTATGGCCGTTGAAGATCGCCCAGTTCTGGTTGGTGAAATAGTAGAAGGCCGCGCCGATCGCCAGCGTGATCATGATGGTGTAGATGCCTTCGGTGCGGACCGCGAGCGCGCCGCCGAGCGTGCCGAAAGCGGTCGCCAGCGTCAGCGCCATCGGCACCGCGAGCCACCACGGCCAGCCCAGGCTGATATTGGCATTGCCGCTGACGCCGAACACGGCGACCATGTACGCCGCGAACCCCGCGATGGTAAGCTGCATCAGGCTGACCATGCCGCCATAGCCGGCGAGGAACATCAGGCTCAGCGCCATGGTGCCGAGGATCAAGGTGGAGGCGAAGATCTCGATCAGGAAGAAGCCGTTGGCGATAAGCGGCATGATCAGGAGAATAACCGCGACGATCCAGGCGGCGGGATTGTTGACCTCCGGCCACGTCCGTGCCGGGCGCTGCGCCATTGTGGCGGGGCGTACGGCAAGCCGTGCATCGTGGGCGAGCGACATCTCAGCGCCTCGCCAATAGGCCTTGCGGCCGGATGGCCAGCACCAGCACCATGATCAGGAAGGTCACGACGATGGCATAGGTCGGGATGTAGACCGAGCCGAGCTGTTCGGCGAGGCCGATGATCAGTGCGCCGAGTGCGGCGCCGGGGATCGAACCCATGCCGCCGACGATCACGACGACGAGGGACGCCAGCAGGAAGCGGATGTCCTCGCCGGGCGACAATGACTGGAACGTGCCGCCGACCACGCCGGCGATGCCGGCAAGTCCTGCGCCAAAGGCGAACACCAGCACGAACACGAGCTGGATGCGCACGCCGGTCGCAGCAAGGATATCGCGATCATCGACGCCGGCACGGATGATCATGCCGATCCGGGTGCGGTTGAGGGCGAGCCACATCGCCACGCCGATGATCACGGAAGCGGCGAAGATCACGAGCCGCACCAGCGGATATCTGAGATAGACCGGCTCGCCCGAGGATTTGATCGCCGTGATTAGCGGCAGCTCCACCGGGCCGATCAGCCAATTCGGCGTCTGGATCTGGTAGAAGTCGCCGCCGCAGGCCCACAGCATGAGGTCGGCGAATACGATCGAAAGCCCGATCGTCACCATGGTCTGCCTGAGATCCTGTCCCTCCATCCGGCGGAACACGATCACCTGGAGCAGGACGCCGACCAGGGCGGTCAGGATGAAAGCGACGATGAAGCTGAGGATCCAGGAGCCGGTCGAGGCGCTGATGGCGTAGCCGACATAACCGCCGAACAGATAGAGCGAGCCATGCGCGAGGTTGACGTTGCGCATCAGGCCGAAGATCAGCGTGAAGCCGCTGGCGACGAGGAAGTAGAGCCCTCCGAGCGTGATGCCGTTGAAGACGGCATTGAGGAAGACGCGCTTGCGGCCGATCGCCTCTTCGAGGCCCGGCGGCCAGACCGCGAAGACCAGCCAAAGCACGACGGCAATGGCAATGATCAGGATCAGCGCCCAGACGGGATGGCGTTCGACAAAGCGGCTCATGGTCTCGCCCCGCTTGCGGCAGGGCAATCGCATGTGGGAAGCGATTCCCTGCGGCGCATCCTTCCAGACGCCCGCTTTGGCGGGCCCCTCAGGATGAGGGCGGAGTGTACGGCAGCAGGTTCAACGGGCCGGATGCCAATTAGCCTCATCCTGAGGAGACCGCGGCGCGGGCGTCTCGAAGGATGCGGCGCTTGCTCAGGCCACTCCAAGAGATCATATCCGATAACCCTGCCGCTTCCGGGGAGAGGTCGCGTCCAACGGGTCGCGCCAAAGGCGCGCTCGATGACGGGCTTCGGCGCGGGTGCAGCCCAACCCTCTCCCCGCAAGTGGGACGAGGCGGCGTGCAAGCCGTGATCGGCTGCGAGCCCTGCCATGGGCGAACGTCCTCCCTGGACTCGCAATTCTCTAGCGAGATCGCGTTGCCCACATTCTAGCCGGGCTGCGAGCAGCACGTTTGATCGTGAGTATCTTTTCGCGCAATGGCTAGGTGCGCAAAACTTTGGCCGCGCGACGATAATCGGTCGGGGCCATCCCGACATTGGCGGCGAAGAAGCGGGTGAAGCCGCTTTGCGAGGAGAAGCCGAGATCGAAGCCGATATCGGCGATCGGCGCCTCGCTCGCCACCAGCGCTTCGAGCGCCTGTTCCATGATCAGCGTGTTGAGATAGAGATTCGGCGTGACGCCGGTCTGGACGCGGAACAGCCGGTAGAAATGCGGTCGAGACAAACCGGATTCCCGCGCGATCGTATCGAGCTCCATCTCGGCCCCGGGGCTCTCCGACATCAGCCTGATGCATTTGCGCACACGGAAGTCGGTCACGGCACCATTGGCGCGCGGATCGCGCGCGATCTCGGCCTGTTGCCAGCTTTCATCGTAGCAGATGTCGATCAGCCGCCGCAGCTCGGAATCCAGGCTGGAAAGCGATGGTGCGCCGCACACGAGCGCGGCGGTTCGCCTGATGTGCTTGTCAAGCGCAGGCGTGCGCTTGAATTGGGTGCGGCCGAAGCGCAACCGGTCGGAGCCGGAGGCATCAGGCGCAAACCATTCGGCATTGACGTAAAGCACGAAGAAGATCGCGCCGCCGTCGACATCGGCCGGCAGGAAGTTGTGCGGCTCCCACGGATTGACGGCAACGACAGAGGATTCGGTGAGATCATAATGCCCGTTGCAGACATCGATGCATGCCGGCATGCCGCCGACATGGAAGATCAGATGACCTTCACGATGGGCGTGGATATTGAAAGGGCGGTTCAACTGATAAACCGTCGCCCGGCCGAACCGGCCGTGGAAGACGGCGAGCGCACGGCTCATGCCTTCCCCTCCGAATGTTCTTGTCTTTTCGGCCAGCGTTCAACAACCCCGGCGAGATTGCAAGAGCGGAGAGCGACCGCGTCAGCAAGTCGCTCTCCGCCGGTGCGGTGCAGGCGTGATGCGTCAGTACTTCTTACATTCCGGTACTGTGCGGCTCGGCAGCCCGATCTTCGAGAACACGGCCGGATCATAGCCGAGCGTCTGGTTCACGTTCGGGATCACCTTCACGACCTTGCTGAACAGCGCGCCCTTGCCGTCGTCGACGACCTCAGTGACGAAGTTGGTGCCGATCGCCTGGCGATTGGAGTCGAGCTTGATCTTGCCGTTCGGCGCGTCGAGCTCGATCTTCGCCAGGGCTTCCTTGAACTTCGCCTGGTTATTGGAGAGGTCGCCATTGACCTGGCGCAGCGCGAGGATCAGCGCCATGGTTGAATCATAGTAGTTGGTCGCGAGCAGCGAGGGGCTCGGGAAGCGCTTGTTGGGCGGAAAGGCGTCCTGATAGGCCTTCACGAACTTCTGCCAGCCCGGATCTTCCCAGGTATCGGCCTGGCCGCTCGCCGCAATGGTGCCGATCAGCGCGTTCTTGGCGTTGCCCTTCGACGACAGGATGGTCTGGTCGATCATGATGGAACCGCCCATCAGGTGCGCCTTGCCGCCGGCCTGCTGATACTGGTTGAGGAAGTTGACGGCATCCGCGCCGCCGAGCCCGAGATAGATGGCATCGACATCGTCGGGCAGGGCGGCGATGACGGAGGCGAAATCTTTCGTTCCGAGCGGGACCCATTGCCGATTGGTGACCTGTCCGCCGGCACCGCAAAACTCGAGCACGAGGCCGAACACCTGGGTGTAAATGAAGGAGTAATCCTCGCCGACGGTGGCGATCTTGCGATACTTCTTTTCGTCATAGGCGTATTTGCCGAGGCCGACCTGCCACTGTGCGCCGTCCATGTTGTACCGGAAGAAATTCGGGGCCGGATCGACATAAGTCGTCTCCTGGGCGCCGGAAGCCGCATTGATGAAGGTCAGCTCGGGATGCGTTTTTGCAAAATTCTTTACCGCGATGCCCTCGTCGCCAGAGAGCGGTGAGAGCAGGATCTGCACCTTGTCCTGTTCGATCAGCTTGCGCACCGCGCGCACGGCGGAGTCGGGCGTTGCGTCGGTCGAGGCGACGATGAATTCGAGTTCCTTGTCGCCGACCTTCTTGCCAAGCACGTTGAGGGCCGTCTGGTGGCCGCGCATGCCGTCCTCGCCGAGCACCGTGTAGGTGCCTTCGAGCGTCGCAGTCACGCCCACCTTGATCTTCTCCTGAGCGATCGCGGCGCCCGAAAGAAACAGGCTGCTCAGCGCCAGCAGTCCCACACTGCATTTCGACATGGTGCTCCTCCCTGTGTCGTCGATTTGTCGCCGTGCCAATCGGCGCGGCGCCCGCAGCTCGAAAGGCTGGCGGATTTGACGGGAAGGCTAGCCGAAGTCGCATGCGGTGCATGCGCGGGCGCCTCGTTCGGCTTGACGGGCAGTCTCATTTTGGATGTTGCGGCGCAAATGGTTTCGCGGTGCAGCACGTGACCGGTGACTTCGCGCGCGCCTGTTGAGATAGTGGCGGCCGCCACTCGTCGATCTCGACCCGCAGGATCTGCAACATGACGACTGACAGCTTCACCATCCGCGCGATCGAGGCGTTCTGCTATCGCTATCCGCTGGCAACGCCGGTGGTGACGTCGTTCGGCAAGATGCTCAACCGGCCCGCCGTCTTCGTTCGCGCTGTCGACGAGGACGGCGTCGAAGGATGGGGCGAAGCCTGGTCCAACTTTCCGGCTCCAGGCGCGGAGCATCGCGCCCGGCTCGTCAACGAGGTGCTCGCCCCCGGCCTCGTCGGACGCAAATTCGATAGTCCTGCCCAGGCCTTCGAGGCGCTGACCAAAAGCACCGAAGTTCTGGCGCTTCAATGCGGTGAACCTGGTCCGTTCGCGCAGGCGATTTCGGGCATCGATCTCGCCCTGTGGGATCTCTCCGCGCGCCGCCAGCGCCTGCCGCTGTGGCGGCTTCTCGGCGGTCAGTCGCGCAAGATCAAGGTCTATGCCAGCGGCATCAATCCCGGCGGTGCGGCGCAGACGGCGGAGGCCGCGCTCGAGCGCGGCCATCGCGCGCTGAAGCTGAAGGTCGGGTTCGGCGCCGAGACCGACCTCGCCAATTTGGCGGCGCTGCGCCGGATCGTCGGCCCCGGCATGCTTGCTACCGATGCCAATCAGGGCTGGTCAGTCGCGCAGGCGATGGAGATGCTGCCGCGGCTTGCCGAGTTCGATCTGCGCTGGCTGGAAGAGCCGATCCGTGCTGACCGGCCGCGCGAGGAATGGCGCAGGCTGCACGCCGCAGCGAAGATGCCGATTGCCGCCGGCGAAAACATTTCGAGCGCCGAGGGTTTCAGGGAAGTGCTGGCCGAAGAGGTGCTCGGCGTGGTTCAGCCCGATATTGCGAAATGGGGCGGGCTGAGTGTCTGCGCTCCACTGGCTCGCGACATTCTGAAGGCGGGCAAGACGTTTTGCCCGCACTATCTCGGTGGAGGTCTTGGCTTGCTTGCATCCGCGCACCTGCTCGCCGGTATCGGAGGTAATGGCTGGCTGGAAGTCGATGCGAACGACAATCCCTTGCGCGATCTGTTTTGCGGTCCGCTCCTCAACGTGAGGGAAGGCACGGTTGAATTGGAGGAAGAGCCGGGCCTCGGAGTAGCGCCTGATCTGTCATCTATCGAGCGTCATCGCACCATTTAGATTAGAGATTCGTCGGCTTCCGACCAACCCGCCCGCCGGGTGGCGATGTCATCGCGAGCCGGCGGCCGCGGAAATGGCGCGCGCCATCAGCGCTGTCGCCGTCGGACCTTTCAGGTGATCATCGAGAATGCCGAGGGGTGCACCCGCGACCGAGGACGCCTGCCTGTTCTGCTTCAAAGACCTGGCTGTGACCGAAGGCCTCGGGCTCTATCGGGAGAGGCCTATGGCGACAATGCCGGTCATCGGCCGGCGGCCTGACATCACGTTGCTCGTTTCGGATGTCGCGGACTCCGCCAAGAACCTGGACAACCACAAGGATCCCTCGAAACAGCCGGTCGTCTTCTCAAAAGGCGCCGCCTCGGTAATCGGCCCGGGCGCGGCGGTGGAATACATTCCTGCATGTGTGTGCCGCTTCACATTTTGTACGTGAAACGATGCTACCATTGATTTGAAAGTCCCTTTTATTTTTTGGCCGACGTCTGCGTTTTTTTTAAGCAGCCTTCCAGGGGCGCGTAATGAGTAGTCGTGATCGGGTCTGCGACCGTATGGTCATTCTGCACCACCGTGTCTGTTCGCTCAATTCTCAACTTGCAGAGCTTCGAAACCTTAGCACTCGGGTGCAAAAGGCGATGGAAAGAAGCAACGGCAAACGCTCAAGAGTCCCATGTGTTGGGGCCGTGCGGCGTCGAACTCGGAGATAAATGCGCGTTGAGAACCATGAGCCATAGCTCGGCCATGTGACCGCAACCCGCCGAAGGGAGGCTCTCTGCCAGAGGTCTGCTCTGGGGCCAAAAGCGCCATTCTAGTTGCCTGCTGGTCAGTTCAGGTCTGCGCCGATAGGCGCAGATTTGGAAGCCGGCCATGGGCATTCGCGTGGGGTTGATCCTTGGGGTGGTCCAATCGCGTACCGCTCTATTTCCATGTGTGCTATCTGTTGGGTAGCAAAACGGTAGCAGGAAGAGCGGATCATGACTGACGATCAGGTCAATCTTGTCGTTCAGCACCTTTGCGAGCATTTGCACTTGGCACTCCGATTGAAGGGCAGCGAGGCGCATCCACCAAACGCCAAGGATATTGGATTCGATCCTGCCTCCGTAAGAACTGTGTTCCTGACCGGGTTGCGTTCGGCGGGGGTCACGATCCATGCCGAGGCGGCCGGGCCGAGCGAAGAACCGCCGTGGTCCTAAAGGCAAAACGGGGGACACCCTAGACAGCCGACGCTTGGACGAGCATCGAGTTGGGCAGCGTCGGGCCAGACGCTGCCGTCGTGAACTTACGAAACACTCTTCGGCAGCTCCCGTTGCGCCTGGCCGATAATTGGCCGACTACGGGCCGGGTCGATGGCGGCGCTGATTGAAGCGTGCCGCTTTTCATCCGCTTGCAATGCTGCGTCTGGACGATTGCCGCATTCCCATCAACCGTCGCCTGGGAGCGCGGAGCGTAGAGGGCGGCATACCCAACCTTCTCCGCGATGTCGTCGAGGCTGAGCCGAGTTGCGGCAGCATTCGATTTGAGTGATGGGGCGATCACCTCGGACTGGCCGAGCCCACCGTTGCGGCTCTATCCGGTGCAGGTCAGGGCCGCGGAAATTTGGATCGAGGCGCAGAGGCGACATCCGCGTCGATGATGACATCATGCCCCTGTTTTGCCCGACGTGTCAAAAGCATCTGTGACATGGACTTGTTTTCTCAGGAAATTGTCCTTTGGAAACAAGGGCCTTCTACTGTGCATGGGGTTGTTTTCGCATTTATTGGTTCAGTGCTCGGCGGCAGCGTCGACCAGCAACGCCTTGAGAATAGTGGCTGCTTGGCCACATGCCATAATTGCCGATCTCGGGGATCATGCCGCCAAGAATGTTGAACATGGTCCTGAGACGGTGTCTCAGAGACGTACCCCGGTTGTGGCAAACGCTTGCGCGACTGGCTCCTGGACTCGATCCAAGATCACCATCCCTGCAATCGCGATCACCGTTGCCGCGACGCAGCCAAGAAGAAAAGCCCTCATCCGCAGCCTCCCTCGATCGAAACGTCAAGCTGTTATACGATACCGCTTGGCGCGAGCAAACTCGTCGATCGTATCAAGCCAGAAGCCGCCTACGGGCTCTTGAACATCGCATCGACGGAAAGTGCATCACCCATCAAGCCGAGGGACTGAAGTGCGGCGCGATTCCTGTCGATTTCCACTATCGCAAGAAGAAGCGCAAGCACGGCGGCAACGAGGATCAGGAAGGGCGAGGCGTCTCGGGAATCGGGATCTTGCGATCCATCAAGCGCGCGCAAAGCGCGCAGTCGCGCCAGCATCTGCAGAAATGGCCGGGTTCGCCTCTGCATGCCGTCATCCTTGACGTGGCCGCCAGAGATTAGTCTTGGGATCACCGGCATTCAAGCAGGAGGCGCATCGCCAGCCCGCTGCGACGCACACGGTCGGAACGGAATGCAGTGTCAGCCCGTTTAGTACGCACATTCGGAGGATCCAACGTGAAATTGCTGACAACGATTTTGTGCTTTGCAGCACTCTGCCTCTTCGAGCGCGCCTCCGCTGAACCTCCACAAACCAATTCATCTGCGGCGCCAACCCGGCCCGAGGAGAAGGGCCAACCACAACCGCAAGGCTGGACGGGTCCAATCAATACGGGTTCGGGTGGTGCGCCCGCCGAAAGTCCCCAAGGTCAGAGTCCGCCTGGAATGCAGCCCGCGCCTGAAGGGTCGTCCAAGAGCACGACGGCACCAGCCAAGTAAATGGGTTCGGATTTTCATCTCCGTGGGCTTCTGGCAATCTTCAGGCCGTGAACGTGACCAGAGCCGGTGACGGATGATGAGGTTACCTTTCTGCACGGGCGGCGCCGCAGCCCTGTGGGCCATCTTCGCCCTATCATTCGCGCACGCCGACATGGTGGGACATGGCGGCCCCGTACGGGCGCTCGCCATTTCCCCCGATGGCGAGGGCCTCCTGTCCGGCAGCTTCGACACAGCGGCCATCCGCTGGTCCCTGAAGACCGATACGGCAGAGCAAGTGCTGCGGTATCACGCTGACGCCGTCAATGCGGTCGCCTTTCTGAAGGACGGCCGCATGGTCACAGCGGGCGCCGATGCACGAATTGCAGTGTGGATGCCGGGCCGGCAGCAGCCGGACCGGGTGTTTGAAGGACACCGAGGTCCAATCGTGGCGCTTGCGGTTTCTCCTGATGGAGCGCTTCTCGCATCGGCTTCATGGGATCGGACCGTGCGGCTCTGGTCCCTATCGGACGGCGCGTCGCGCGTGCTCGAAGGTCATTCGCAGAACGTCAACGGTGTCGCTTTCACGCCGGACGGCAAGTCGCTTCTCAGCGTCGGCTATGATCTCACCTTGCGCATCTGGCATTTGCCGGACGGCCAACCTGAAGTCGTGACGTTGCCGGCGCCGCTCAACGTCGTTGCTGCGGCGCCGGACGGTGAAATCGTCACGGGCGCGGTCGACGGCACGCTGCGGATACTGACCACAGACGGCAAGCCGAGCGGCGAGGTCGCGGCCGGTCCCACGCCGGTGGTGGCCTTGACGATATCGGGAGACGGGATGTTGATCGCCGCGGCCGGCATCGGCGGCACGGTTGCGATCATCGACCGCAAGTCGCGCAGTCTGCTGCGAACGCTGGTCGTGTCCGGCTTGCCGGTATGGTCGGTCGCCTTCCTTCCGGATCGAGAAAAAACACTCATGACGGGTGGCGCGGACGGCAGGATCAGGCGCTGGAATGCGCGCACCGGCGATCCCATTGGTTCGAACCTCTCGGGAACGCCGGCGGATCCGCTCGCCGCCTATGCCGGCGATCGTGGCGCCGATGTATTTCGGGCCTGTGTGGCCTGTCACACCCTGTCGGACAAGGATGTTCAGCGTGCGGGGCCGACGCTTGCCGGACTATACGGTCGCAAGATCGCTTCGCTGCCGGGCTATCGCTTCTCCGACGCGCTGAAGAGTATGGACATCGTCTGGACGCCGGAGACGGTCGCACGATTGTTCGAGGTTGGACCGAATGCCTATACCCCCGGCACCAAAATGCCGGAGCAGCGCATCGGCTCGGCCGAGGACCGCCGTGCGTTGACGGACTTCTTGGGCCGCGCAACGTCGCAATAATTGCCCCTTCCGACCCTGCGAAGTTGGCCGCTTCGCCTAATCCTTGCCATCGCGTTGGCGTAGATAGTCATCCGTCGTTCGCGGCGGCGTTCGTTCCGGAACGCCCTTGAACGGGTCGAATTGCTGTTCGCTCATGACGATGACGCGGCAGTCTGCGCACATCCTAAGTGCTGCGACCCGCTTGTCGCCGGCCGGATACATCCAGTGCCTGCCCTCGAGCTTGGCTGCGATGCGGTCGATCGTGCTCTTGACGCCGAAGGCCGTGCCGCAGCGGACGCAGAGTGCGGGCTCCTCTTCCTTGATAGTCACGGCGGAGGCGCGTGCCGCGCGGAAATCGATCTGCGGCTTGAGGCTGATGACTTTCTCCGGACAGGTGCTCTGGCACAGGCCGCATTGCACGCAGGCGTCCTCGACGAACTTGAGCACTGGCCGCTCGGGATCGTCGCGAAGCGCGCCGGTCGGGCAGGCCGAGACGCAAGACAGGCATAGGGTACAGCCGCTGGTATCGACGCTGATTGCGCCGATCGGCGCACCCTTGGGCAGGGCGATCACGTCGACCGGCGTCGGCGCCAGCCGATGCAACTCGCTCAGGGCGAACCGCAAAAGGTCGCGCCGCTTGCCGACGGTCTTGAAGGTCGCGGGCGTCGCGACGGCCGCGAGTGTGCCGATAGCAGCCAAATGCTCGCCGAGCGCGTCGGGATCATCCGTTTGGATGGTCGCGAGGCGGCGGCCCTCAAAGCCGAGGCCGCCAAGGATCGCTTCAGCCATGCCGATCGTCTGTGACAGTCCGGTGACATCGTGGCGTGGTCTTGCGCGGAGCAGGAATCGTATGGCCGATACGCCATAGGCAAAGGCCCCGACGATCGCCTCCAGCCCGACTTGCGTGAGTTCGTTGACGGCAAAGGGGAGCACGTTTGCCGGCAGGCCATCGCCATGCCGCGCCAAGGCATCGATCAATGGCGTGCCGTGCGGGCTATCATGAAAGAGCAGCACCGCATTCGTGCCACCGGCCTTGTGGTAAGCCAGCAGCATGGCACGAATTCTCTGAAGCTGCGTATCGGCGGGCGGGAGCGTATAAGATGCCGCGCCGGTCGGGCAGGCGGCGGCGCATTGGCCGCAGCCCGCGCAGATGTTCGGATCAATTGCGACATGATCGCCGACAGGCGTGATCGCTCCAGTCGGGCAGAGATCGAGGCAGCGCCGGCACCCCGTGCGCTTCGAACGCGAATGGGCGCAAAGAGCGGGCGTGACGTCGACATATTTCGGCTTGTCGAAGCTGCCGACGAGGTCTCGCGCGGTCAGCACGGCGCGAAGCACGGCGGTGGGATCGCTCGGATCGGCGCGCAGATAGCCGTCGCGTAACGCGTGGGCAGGAAACAATGGCATCCCACCGGAAATGTCGAGCACGATATCGCAGCGCGAGGTGACCCCGCTTCGCGGTGCGTCCAGTACGAAGCGATCGCGCGAAGACGGGCGGGGGCGCGCGTAATCGTCGATCGCAAGCTCGAAGGCGCCGAAATGTCCCTTTGCTGAGCGGATCGTGCCCTTCACGATCGGGAAGACCGTTGCAGCGGGCGGCACGATCTCGTCGAGCTGCTTCAGCATCACCGTCACGTCGAGGTGATCGGCAAGCAGGCGGCCGGCCTCGATCGCGGCCTCATCGCGTCCGTAGATCAGAACCACGCCCTCGCTCGACAAAGTGACGAGCGGATAGTCCGGCGCTGGGATGGAGGCGGAAGCGAGCAGGGCAGCCATTTTCGCGCCGGCGCGCGCGCCATCTCGCGACCAGCCGGCCGTTTCGCGGATGTTGACGAAGCTGATCGCATCAGGCCGCTCGCCGGCCTCATCAGTGAACTGCGCGGCCTGCTGCGTGCAGGCGACCGTCAGTGCGCCGCCAGCGGCCGCTGCGCTGCGGAAGTGATCGAGCTCGGCGCCGCAGAGATGATGAAAGCTTTTGATTTCGCAGTTGGGACATCCGCGCTGAATCGTGGCCGCGTCGAGACGCATCGTGTCTTCGCACGAGCAGATCAGGACCGTCTTGGATGGCTGCTCCAGGTTAACCCCTCCGCCAATCCGGCACCGACGACGGACTCGCGCCGGCCCTTCGCCTCGTATAGAACTTATCCATCGGGAAGAAAAGGAAAGCGGAGGACGGCCTGCCGTCGATCCCAGTCAGCCATGTTTCCCTGGCGGAACCGATTCATCTGCCGCCGCCGTTCACATTGGTGCGGCTGCGCGAGAGTGGCGACGCTTTTGCCCACGCATGCCGCATTGCACCGGAGAGCGGCGCCGGAACACTCGTCTATGTCGGCCGCTTTGATCTGGCGGAGTTCGCCGTGGTGCTGGAGCCAGCCGAGCCCTTACGTACGGCGCGGCGCGCGTTCTACGCCGGCATGATCGCGCTCACCGATGCCTTGCGTGCCTACGCACCGCCGAGCAAGCCGATCACGATCGGCTGGCCCGACGCCGTCAGGATCGATGGGGGGCTGGTCGGCGGTGGGCGGATGGGATGGCCTCCTGAGGCTGACGAGGACGCGTCGCCACCATGGATGGTTTTCGGCGCGATGATCCGGACGGTTGCCATGAACGAGGACGAGCGGGGTGTTCACCCGCTCGCTTCGGCGCTCGACCAGGAAGGCTTTGGCGAGGCTGGTGCGGTGCAGATCACGGAGAGCTTTGCCCGGCACCTGATGCTCGCATTCGATGACTGGCAGGCGAGCGGTTTTGAAGGCGTGGCGCGAGAATATCTTTCCCGCATGCCCCGCGAACGGCAGACCGTTCTGCGCATCGACGATCGCGGCGATCTCCTCACGCGCCGGATTGGGGCGGGCGAGATCGAGCGTGGCGATCTCGTGCAGGCGCTCGCGGCTCCATCCTGGCTCGACCCGGCACTCGGAGGGCCGCGGCTGTGAAGCTTCTGCGTACCATCGCGCTCGATCCCTCCGATACCTTCGTGTTCGACGTGGCGGCGGAGCCGGGGGAATGGGCCGTCTCCGGTGCTTTCCGCTTCTGGGATTGCGATGCTGCGAAGCTCGAGGGCAAGGCGCGCGCGGCGTTTCGCGGCGGGTTCCTCGGGGTGCAATCCTGGGGCTGGTCGACGCTGGCGCAGATCGTTCCGGCGACCGAGGACGATCACCGCAGCCTGATCGATCTCCTTGCCAGGCAACTTATCGATCGTCTCGGTGCGCCGGACATGGCCACAGCGATGACGGCCGCGGAAGAAGAGGTGGCGTTCTCGCAGTCGCTGTGCAGTCATCCGATCAGCTCCCTTATTGCAGTGCACCGGGCTTCAAGCGACGGCGAAGTCCGCGAGTCCTTTCGCCGACTAAAGCTCCGCGAAGGGCAGGGGCACAGCAAGGCGTTCTCGTTCATGGAAGTGGAGGACGACGTCCAGCCTGACGGCGATGTCAGGCTTGCGGATCTGGGCCGGGAGCCGACCGTCAGATGAATGATTTCTGGATCGCCTGCGGCCATCATCTGCTCGATCGCGACGAGGGCGGTGGGCTGTGCGTCACCGACGAATTCCTCAAGGCCTATTTTGCCCGTCCCGAGCTGATGCCGCCCGACGATGCGTGTCCGGTCGAACGCCGGTTGCATCGCGAGCTGCTCGCCGATCCGCGTCAGGGGGTGGGCGGCGACGAAATTGCCGGAATTTCCGATACCGACGCCCGGGAGAACTGGCGGTTCGTGCTGGCCTTTCGCGATCTCCTGTTGCGGCATCCGACGCTCGAAGCGGCCTATCTTGCATCGCTGCGATCAGGCGCGAACGACCTGCCGCCGCTGTTCGTCAACCAGCTGGTACATGTCATCCTGCGCAACGCGCTCGATGGCTGCGACGACCCGTTTGTGCTCCGCGCCGCCGAGCTATTCTTCCGGGTTCAGCGGATCCTGCCGCATGAGCACGCCCTGCTGCTCGGCGACGAGGAGATCGTCGGCGGCCGGAGCCCGACCCCGGTGCTCTCCCTGATGTCGATGCTGGGCGCCACCAACGAGGCGATGTGCGATGTATTGAGCGAAGAGAATGTCGAGACCTATTGGCAGCGCAGCGACCAGTTCGACATGGCCCTCGACCTCACGGCCGGTGGGCGCGGACCAACTGCGCTGGCACAAGCGATGACGCGCTGGGTGTCTCATCTGCTCGGCATCGAGGTCACGATCGAGCCGCTGCGCACGTTGCAGGACGCAAAGCTCACCTGGTATGTCGGGCTCGATGCCGAGGCCACCAGGCTTGGCGACCGTCTGTGGCACGGCGAAGAAGTCGACGAGCGCGACGCCGACCGGGTGCTTGCACTGTTCCGGCTGATTTTTGCGGATTCGAGCCGCGCGCACGACGACCTCCGGGACGAGCCCGTCTACCTGATCCTGTCGATGACGGCGGATCAGAAGCTCCGGATGAAGCCACAAAATCTGCTGACCGGCCTGCCGGTGAAGCGCCTGGAGATGTTCACATGAGCCCCGCGGCATCGCCACTCGCATCCATCTCTGTCGGCGTCGTCGTCGAGCGGCGCAAGGCTGCCTCGCCTTGGGTTGACTTCGTCTGGCGCGGAATTGCTGTCCTGCCGGATGAGCCGGCGACACAACCCTGGACCGTGCTTCGCGAGCAGGATGGCACGACCCTGTTCTATGCCGGAAGCGCGACCGTGGATCTCTATCCGTCCGAGACGGCGCGCTATCGCGATAATCTCGCCTCCGGCAATCCGAGCATCTGGACTGTGCTGTCGCCCTCGGAAGGCGCCTGGCCCTATGCCGTCACTGCGGTTACCGCAGACCCCGCGGAGGGCGAGGGCTTTACCGAAGCCGCCGATAATCTGGTCGAGGCCGTGCCGATGCCGGAGATGCTGCGGGAAGTAATTGAAAGGTTCGTGGTCGAGCACCATGTCGAGCGGGAGTTCGTCAAGCGCAAGCGGCGCCGCGCTGATCCGGAGGCGCTGGCGCGGCGCGAACATGAAGGCGGACAGGAATGACTGAGGAGGAATTCCTTGCACGTTGGTCCCGCCGCAAGCGCGAGGCGCAAGCGGAGCCGGCGGAGCCTGCCCGGGCGCAGCCCACGCCGCAGTCTGCGGCCAAGCACGATGAGAGCGAGTTCGATCTCTCGAGCCTGCCGTCGATCGACGAGATCAACGCTGCGACCGACATCACCGCCTTTCTGCGCAAGGGTATTCCCCAGGAGTTGAGCCGTGCGGCTCTTCGCCGCGCGTGGACGACCGACCCCGCCATTCGCGACTTCGTCGGGCTTGCGGAGAACGCATGGGACTTCAACGACCCGACCGCGATGCCGGGTTTTGGCCCGCTGGATTGCTCGTCGGAACAACTGGCGGCGCTCGTCGATCGCATCATCGGCGGCGTGCGTGAGGCGGTGCAGTCTCTCCCCGAGCCGTCGATTGAAGCAGCGGATTTCTCGGCGGCGGAATTGGATCAAGCCGATGCGGCGGGCGCGTCGGATATTGTCGGGACAGCAGGCGCCACGGAACGTCCGGCAACCTCTGTTGCGGTGCAACCATCAGTGGCGGAGAGATCTGCGGATTTCGCTGAGCCCATCAGGCACCGTATTCACGGTGGTGCACTGCCGCGCGAGCAGCACGACTAAAGGCTATAGGTTCGGGCTATGGACGGATGATTGACCATCCGTGGAACCGGGACTACGATTTCGTTAGAACACTGTTACAAAAGCAGTAATCAAGCAGACGGGACTCGGATGGGAGGTCCACGTGCGGGATGACGGGCTTGATCGCGCAATCGATGCCGCAGGCGGCATTGCTCAGCTTGCGCGCAAAATCGGCATCAGCCAGCCTTCGGTCTCAAACTGGACCCGGGTACCCGCACAACGGGTGGTTGCAGTCGAAACGGCCACCGGTATTCCACGCAACGATTTGCGGCCCGATCTCTACAGCGAAGAAGCCGTCCCAGCGGGGCTCATCGACCCCGTCGATGCTGCGCGCGCGCAGGAATACGCGTTGCTAGCAACCTTGCTGTCCGCGCCGCCGTCGAAACGACTGCTCGAGCAGCTCTCGGCATTGAGTGGTGACGCGACGCCGCTCGGCCGCGCGCATGCGGCGCTCGCCGACGTCGCCTCAAGCGCAGTCGCAGCTAAGGTCGAGCGCGAATATTTCGATTTGTTCGTGGGGCTCGGTCGCGGCGAATTGCTGCCTTACGCCTCGTACTATCTCACCGGCTTCCTCAACGAACGGCCGCTGTCGCGCCTGCGCGGCGACCTGACGATGCTCGGCGTCGAGCGCGTTGCCAACAATTCCGAACCTGAGGACCACGCCGCTATCATTTGCGAGATCATGTCGGGCCTTGCCGGCGGGCACTTCGGTGCCTCGCCAGAGGCACAGCGCGCCTTCTTCGAGAAACATGTGTCGCCGTGGATGAGGCGACTATTCGCAGACATCGAGAGCGCCGGGAACGCCGATTTCTACCGGGCGGTCGGCGCGCTCGGTCGCACCTTTATCGAGATCGAGACGGAAGCATTCACATTCGCCAACTGACCGGCGTGCGCAGGTCCAGGAGAGATGCGATGAGTGAAGACAAGAAGACCACAGTGGGACGCCGCGACTTCCTGCGCAAGGTCAGCATCGGCACGGTCGGTGTCGGTGCGACACTCGCGACACCGTTGGTCGGGTCGGCGCAGGCCGACGGTGAGACCAACGATGAGAAGCGCAAGGCGCGCTACCAGGAGTCCGACCACGTCAAGGCGTTTTACCGCGTCAATCGTTATCCGGCCAAGGGAGGCTGACCGTGCTGATCAAGCGAACACACCAGCATTCCCCTGGCCACGGCTCCGTTGTCGCGTCCCTTGCGGGCCAGGCCGGCGGTCTCGACCGCCGCAGCTTCTTGCGCAAATCCGGTCTGGCCGGCGGTGCGCTTGCCGCGCTCGGCGCCCTGCCGGTCGGCAGCGTGCGCAAAACAGAGGCAGCAATGGCTGGTCCGCTCACCGCAGGCGCAACCATCCGCAAGAACATCTGCACACATTGCTCCGTTGGATGCACGGTGACGGCCGAGGTCTTGAACGGCGTATGGATCGGCCAGGAGCCGAGCTGGGATTCGCCGATCAATCGCGGCTCGCATTGTGCCAAGGGCGCCTCGGTGCGCGAACTCGTACACAGCGAGCGGCGGCTGCGCTATCCGATGAAGCTGGTAAATGGGCAGTGGACCCGAGTCTCCTGGGATACCGCGATCAATGAGATCGGAGACAAGCTTCAAGCTGTACGCGAGAAGTCGGGCCCCGATTCCGTCTATTGGCTCGGCTCGGCCAAGATGACCAACGAAGGCGCCTATCTGTTCCGCAAGCTCGGTGCGTTCTGGGGGACCAACAATACCGATCATCAGGCTCGCATCTGCCATTCGACTACCGTGACCGGCGTCGCCAATACCTGGGGCTACGGCGCGATGACCAACAGCTACAATGATATTCGCAACGCAAAGACACAGGTCATCTTGGGCGGCAATCCAGCCGAAGCGCATCCCGTGTCGCTGCAACATCTGCTCGAGGGCAAGGAGCTGCAAAAGGCCAACTTTATCGTCATCGATCCGCGCCTGACGCGTACGGCGGCCCACGCGACGGAATATGTGCGGATGCGCCCGGGCACCGACATTCCGGTGCTCTACGGCATGATGTGGCACATTCTCCAGAATGGCTGGGAGGACAAGGAATTCATCCAGCAGCGCGTTTACGGTTTCGACGACATCAAGAAAGAAGTTGAGAAGTGGCCTCCGGAAGAAGTCGAGCGCGTCACCGGCATTCCCGGCGAGCAGCTCAAGCGCGTCGCCAAGATGTTCGCCACGGAGAAGCCGGCAACCCTCATCTGGGCCATGGGCCAGACCCAGAAGACCGTCGGCACCGCCAACGTCCGCGCGAGTTGCATTGCCCTCCTGATGACCGGCAATGTCGGGAAAGCCGGCGCGGGCGCCAACATCTTCCGTGGCCATGACAACGTGCAGGGCGCGACCGATGTCGGGCTCGATATCGTCACGCTGCCGTTCTATTACGGCCTCGCCGAAGGCGCCTGGAAGCATTGGTCGCGGGTTTGGGAGGTCGACTATGATTTCCTGAAGTCCCGCTTCGACTCCAAGCAGATCATGGAAACCCCCGGCATTCCGCTGACCCGCTGGTTCGAGGCAGTGACATTGCCCAAGGATCAGGTCGCTCAGAAAGACAATGTGAAGGCGGTGTTCGTACAGGGACACGCCTCCAACAGCATCACCCGCATTCCTGAGTCCCTGAATGGTCTGAAGGCTCTCGAGCTGCTCGTCATTGGCGACCCGCATCCGACGACCTGGGCCTCGCTCTCCGTCGAGGCGGGCCGCAAGGATGGCGTCTACATTCTGCCGGTCGCTACGCAATTCGAATGCAAGGGATCGCGCGTCGCCTCCAACCGCTCGCTGCAATGGGGCGAGCAGATCGTGAAGCCGATCTTTGAATCGAAGGATGATCTCGAGGTCATCTATCTGATGGCGAAGAAGCTTGGCTTCGCTGACCAGATGTTCAAGAAGATCAAGGTCGAAAACAATCTTCCTGAAGCCGAGGATGTGCTGCGCGAGATGAACCGCGGCAGCTGGTCGACTGGCTATTGCGGGCAATCGCCCGAGCGCCTCAAGGCGCACATGAAGAACCAGGCCAAGTTCGACATGCTGAGCATGCGGGCACCGAAGGACGATCCCGAGGTCGGCGGCGACTATTATGGTCTGCCCTGGCCGTGCTGGGGATCGCCTGAGGTCAAGCATCCCGGCACGCCACTGCTCTACAACACCAATTTGAATGTGATGGACGGCGGTGGCACGTTCCGGCCGCGGTTCGGCGTCGAGCGCGAGGAGAAGCTGCCGGACGGCACGACGCGGAAGGTGAGCTTGCTCGCGGACGGCTCGTACTCGTTGGGGTCGGGAATTCAGGACGGCTATCCGGAGTTCACGCTGGCGAGCTTGAAGAAGCTCGGTTGGGACACCGAGCTCACCGAAGCGGAAATGGCCGTGATCAACAAGATCAATCCGGCCAATCCGGACACGGTGTCGTGGGCGCTCGACCTGTCGGGAGGCATCCAGCGCGTGGCGCTGGCGCATGGCTGCGTTCCCTACGGCAACGGCAAGGCGCGCATGAATGCCTTCGGCTTGCCCGATCCTATCCCTGTTCACCGCGAGCCGATCTACACGCCGCGCGTCGACCTCGTCGCTAAATATCCGACGCTGCCCGACGCCAAGCAGTTCCGGATGCCGAATATCGGTTTTTCCGTGCAGAAGGCAGCGGTGGAGAAGGGAATTGCAAAGCAGTTCCCACTCATCCTGTCGTCCGGTCGTCTGGTCGAATATGAGGGCGGCGGCGAGGAGACGCGCACCAACCCGTGGCTTGCCGAATTGCAGCAAGACATGTTCATTGAGATCAACCCTGCCGATGCCGCCGAGCGCGGCGTCAAGGACGGTGGCTGGGTGTGGGTCACGGGTGCAGAGAACAATTCCAGGGCGAAGATGAAAGCGCTCGTTACCGAGCGCGTCGGCAAGGGCGTCGCCTGGATGCCATTCCACTTCGGCGGTTGGTTCGCGGGCAAGGATCTTCGCGGCAATTACCCGAAGGGCACCGACCCGATCGTGCTCGGCGAAAGCGCCAACACGATCACTACGTACGGATACGACCCCGCCACGGGCATGCAGGAGCCCAAGGTCACTCTCTGCCAGATCGCGGCGGTTTAGGGAGTAACGACGATGGCACGTATGAAATTTCTCTGCGACGCTGATCGCTGCATCGAGTGTAACGCCTGCGTCACCGCCTGCAAGAACGAGCACGAGGTGCCCTGGGGCATCAACCGGCGCCGCGTCGTCACTATCAACGACGGCAAGCCGGGCGAGCGGTCGATCTCGATGGCCTGCATGCACTGCACGGATGCCCCCTGTGCGGCCGTGTGCCCGGTGAACTGCTTTTACACCACGGCCGATGCTGTGGTGCTGCATTCCAAGGACCTCTGCATCGGTTGCGGCTATTGCTTCTACGCCTGCCCGTTCGGTGCTCCGCAATATCCGAAGGTCGGGAATTTTGGCTCTCGCGGCAAGATGGACAAGTGCACCTATTGCGCGGGCGGCCCGGAGGCCGACGGCAGCAAAGAGGAATACGAGAAATACGGCGCGAACCGGTTGGCCGAGGGCAAGCTGCCGCTGTGTGCCGAAATGTGTTCGACCAAGTCGTTGCTTGCGGGTGACGGCGAGATCATTGCCCAGATTTACAAGGAGCGCGTGATGAAGCGCGGTTACGGCTCGGGTGCCTGGGGGTGGAAGACGGCCTATCGCGAGACGATCGAATCCTGACGAAGGTCGCGCGAGCATTGAGGAGGAGCTCATGGTGTCGTTTGCAAAATTCGTTCGGGCGGCTGTTTGGGCTTGTGCTTTACTCCTCCTCATCGTGGCAGCTCCGGCACCGGTAGGCGCTCAGCAGGTCAATCCGACCGCCAGCGCCGTCAAGGAGCAACAGCTCTTGCAGGAGCTGAACCGGATCCAGGGTCGCGTCAGCATTCCTGATCAAAGGTCCGGCGTTCTCGAGCAGCCACAGGGGCGGGAATGGCGCGAGTTCCACAATGTCACGCTGCGCTGGATCGGCGGAGTCGCGATCATCGGCATGCTGGCGGTGCTCGTAATCTTTTATCTCACGCGCGGCATGGTGCGCCTCGAAAGCGGACGATCCGGCCGCACCATCGTGCGCTTCAACACGTATGAGCGTTTCGCGCATTGGATGACCGCCACCTGCTTCATCATTTTGGCGATCTCCGGACTGAACATCACCTTTGGGCGACCGCTGCTGTTGCCGCTGATCGGCTTCGAGGCCTTCTCCGAATGGTCGCTTTGGGCAAAGTACGCCCACAACTATCTGAGCTTCCCGTTCACCATTGGGGTCGTTCTGATCCTTCTGATGTGGATCGGCGGCAATATTCCGAGCAAGGTGGACGTCGAGTGGATGAAGCGAGGCGGCGGCATCGTCGGGCATGATCATCCTCCGGCCTACCGCTTCAACGCCGGCCAGAAGGCGATCTACTGGATCGTCGTGATCGGCGGCGGTCTTGTCGCCGCGAGCGGCTATGTCCTCATGTTCCCGTTCTACACGACGGGGATTGAGGGCATGCAGCTGGCCCAGATCGTCCACTCCATCGTTGCGGTCCTGTTTGTCGCCGCGATGATCGCGCACATCTATATCGGCACCATTGGCATGGAAGGTGCGTTCGAGGCCATGGGCTCGGGTGAAGTCGACGTCAATTGGGCCCGCGAGCACCATAGCCTCTGGCTCGACGAGCAGATGGCGCGAACGGGTCCGAACGACGGACAGCCTCAACCTGCGACCGCGGCGGCCGAGTGAGACGAACAGCCTGAAAGTGGCCGGGCGTTTTACTGAACCGGCTCTCTCGCAAACAGGACAGAGCGGTCCTGCATCTGCAGCTCCGGCAGCTTGCTCGCCTGACCGGTCTGCAGTTCCTTGATGGATGGCATGCTGCTCTGGCCTGCATGGAACAGCACGTGCGATTTGAGCACGCTGCTGGCGGCTCCGGCGAGAAGCAAGGCTGCGATGAGCGAGGGCATGAGGCGTTTCATGCGCATCTCCGTCTGCCATTCCACCCGGCACGACTGATAGACGTAAATTGCCTGGCGCGATGTGAGCCACTTCACAGCCGGCATTCAAATTACATCGGCCCCAGCGAGGCGGGAGTATGAAGAGAGGCAACTAAGCCGTTTCGCGCGAGCACACCCTGTAAGCTCCACGGAATCCCTGGTGTGCGCTATCGAGGGGCGCGACCTTGCGGCTATCGAAATGATTTGGGCGCCACTTGCAAGGTTCGGTTGCTCTCGAGGGACCGGCAGCCCGGGAGCTATTTCGGAAAGCAAGCCGCGAATGCTTTCATCAGCCGAGGCGATCCCTTGATTCGGATCGAGCGTGTCGCAAGGGCGCGTAGGATCGAGAGACGGCCGTCAAGAAATCTCAACCATGCGTTCGAATCGGCTTGCACCCGGAGATCGGCTCGCCCTTGCAGCCCCTTGACCATCGAGAGCGTCTGATTCCGGATCAGAACGGTCGCCTCGGCTGGTTCGGTGCCTGTGAAAACGAAGTGGTAAGTTGCGTTCAGTCCTTTCGCCTTGCCCCGTTGGAAGCCTAGTCTCATGCCGAAGAGGAACTGCGAAATGCTGCCCGCACGTGCCGCGTTGCGCACGTGACGAAGGGTCTTGTGCGGAAAGCGCTTTGCCGCATGCTCCGCCGCGTCCGAATTGGAGACGACGTAGAGCGTCTCTTTTTTGTCCTGCAGCGGTTTGACGATCGCGTCGACGTGCGCCTTCCGATCGGCGAGAAACCCGCCAAGGACATCCTCGCCGGCGGGGCAGACCGCCAGGCAGTAGGCAGCGTTGTAGTTCGGCCCGTAAGATAGACTTTGCCAACGCTGGAGCGTTTCACTTGGGGGATGGCGGTCGCTGTATTCCTTTGCCGATTTGGAATCTGCGATGTCTTCGATCCAGTGCGTAAAACCGCCCATGAACTGCTGGTAGTTGTGATTTAGGCACGAGGAGAAGTCGAAATAGCCGTCGGGCTTGATCGCGCCGACGGGGCAAGCGACGACACAAAGCTTGCACTCGAAACACGGATTGTAGTCGAGCGGTGTTCCGGGAGCTTCCATGTGGACGTCCACCAGCACGGTGCCAAGCAAGATGAAGCTTCCGAACTTCGGATGGATGATGCTCCGATGAATGCCGCGCTTGCCTACGCCGGACGCTTCAGCGACGAGCTTATGGGAAACGATCCACCCGCGCTGCGAGAATCCGTCCATCTCCATGGGGAAGGCCATGGGCGGATTAAGAGCTGGAATGCCCAAATCTTCGAGACGGCGCACCAGCGCCCGGCAAACGTCTTCGACGTCGTGGCTGACGTTGTGAAATTCGTTGTTGGCGGCGGATCGTAGCGGAGAGCGGATCGGCGCCCTGTGCATTCTACGGACAATCGAAATGGCGATGCGTGCCGACGGAAAGGCCCGGTGGATATGCGGCCGCTCTTCTGCAAGGGAGGGATCATCGAGGCTCACTATGCCGCAGTCATCCGCACCGCATTCCAGGGCCAGCGCCTTGAGCTCGTCCTGCGTTAGCTTTGGCGGCATGGTCGGCGTCCTGGCCCGCACACGCTTGGCAATCGGATGATCATCAAGTCCCGCCATGTCCGCACCTCGTTTCGTTATCCCTGCGCCGCCGGATTTCGCGGGGCTGTTTTGCCTAGGCAGCCATTCGCAGCAGACCGACGATGTCAGCTTCGCTTTTGAAGGGTCGCGGATTGGCCTGGACGAAGCGATGGTTGATCGCGATTTTGCTGATCCGCTCGAATTTGTCTTCGCCAACGCCGACGTCGGCAAGGCGGCCAGGTAATCCGAGACTTTTGGTGAATTCCGAGAAAGCGTCTGCGGCTTCGATATCCGGCGCACCAAGAGCCGTCGCCAAACGCTTCTGCGCGCCCTCGGTGAATGGCTTGTTATAGCGAAGCAGGCTCGGCATGATAACAGGTGTGCAATAGTAGTGCGGAACGTCGAAAGTCCCTCCCAGCACGTGGCCAATGCCGTGACTTGCTCCCATCGGGACGCGTGCCTGTAGCCCAAAAGAGGCGAGCCAAGAGCCATATTGAGATAGCCGGCGCGCCTCGATATCATCAGCTTGCTGCAAGGTCTGGAGCATTCCTTCACGCAGACTACGGATTCCCGCCAGGACGACTTCATCAGCCAAGGGTGTACCGGCTGGCGAGCACAATGCTTCGATGCCGTGATCCATCGCGCGGGTGCCCGATCCCATCCAGAGCTTTGAAGGCGTGTGAAGCGTCATAGCAGGGTCCAGAATGATCGCCACTGGCATCATTTTGGGGTGAAAGAAAATCTGCTTCAGCTTGTGGCGCTCATCCGTGACGAGCGCTGCGGCATTGTATTCGCCGCCGTTCAGTGTGGATGGCACGGCAATCTGCCGGACGGTCGGCGAGCGGAAGGGAGAATGGCTCAGCCCTGGACCCATGGGAAACGGATCGAAGCCCGCTTCATCGCGGATGTCGTGTTCCATCGCCATGATGACGATCTTGGCGAGATCGACGGCAGAGCCTCCGCCGACAGCCACGACCAGATCAGCGCGGGCGTCTTTTGCGTGGCAGGCAACCTCGGCCGCCTGCTTGCGCGTCGTATGCTCTGCAATTCCATCGAAGGTTGCTGCGTGCTTGTTGCCGAGCGCTCGGCGAATCTTCTCGATCTCGTCGGTCTTGGTGTTCAAGGTTCGGCTGACGATAAGGAAGACGCGTTTCGCGCTCAGTCGTTCGGCCTCTTCGCTGACGGCTTCAGACGCCGCTTTGCCGTAGATGACACGATCAATTGCTGGAAAATTATGTACACCAGTCCTGCGCATTTTTGTCCTCCCATTGATGTGGTCAAAAGCGCTTGAACATCGTTGCGCGCTCCTGCGTTTGGTCGTTGCCGCAATTATGTTCCCATTATCGTGCGAGCCAGCTCCGACGGGTTCTCAATAGCTGAGAAGTGGCCGGTGTTTTTGAGCGTTACCATCTGCGAAGCAGGAATCAGCGACCGTGTGCGTTCACGCTCGTTTGGCCGAGACCAATCGCTATCGCCATAAATGAGCGTCACGGGCGTCGTGATCTGGCGATAATAATCGCGTGCCCTGCTCCAGGATCGCCAGCCTGCCAACACCTTGCGTGCGATGCGCTTGTATCCGGGGCGCTGGGCGACTTCATTGAACTCGGCAAGCAGATCGGCCGGCAGTCTGCGGGGATCGTGAAATCCGCCGCCCATGATCTTGCCGAGGATCAGCTTGTTTTCGACCGATGCATTCACCGCGCCGAGCACCGGAATCTGCAAGCTGCCGATGATGAAATTCGCGAGCCAGTTGCCGCGTCGAATGCCGTCCCCGTAGCGGGTCTCGTAGTCGTAGGGATTGATCGCATAGACCCGTTTCACGCGCTGGGGAAGCGACGCCGCCACCGTGAGGGCCAATGCCCCGCCGATCGACTCGCCGACAATCGTCACGTCCGAGAGGTCTAGCTCATCGATGAAGCGAATGACGGCCTGCCTGAAGTACGGTTCGTCGAAGTTTGCGTTTGGATCTATTGGTGAGTGTCCGTGGCCCGGGAGGTCAATGGCGTACACGGTGTGCGATGTCGCGAGGAGGGGCGCAAGACTGCGGAAATATTCGAGCTGCGTCCGGATCGTATGGATGAGGAGCAGCGGAGGCCCGTTACCGGTCTTTTGAAAACGCACACTTAGCGTGTCCGATAGCTTCAGCAAACGTGGTTTGAGTTCACTCGTGCTAAGCATTCGGTCTCTCTGTGGTTCGAGGGGCAATCCTTCGGGCGCCTGCGGCGTCGCGAACCTGTTCGCCCGCCGCATCGAGAAGGGCCTGCGCCAGATCAGGGTCGTTGACGACCCGCGAGAGCGTCACCGCGCCGATCATCGTCGCGAGAATGGCCATGGCCTTGCTACGGGACTCCTCGCCGCCGGTCTCGGCGAGGAAGCGGCCGAGGACTTCGAGATGGGCCTTGATCCCCGCTTCGAATGCCGCTTTCACGCCGGGCCCCTGTCTGGCGGCATCTGAGCCGAGCGCCACGATCGGGCAGCCGTCCATCCTTTCTCCGCGATGGTCGGCACTGAGGTAGAACCCGATCACCGCGCCGAGCGGATCACCGGGGTTCTGCGCGGCCGCGTCCGACCATCGGAGGGAGGCGCTTTCCAATGCCCGGTTGGACGCCTCTACCGCCAAATCCTCTTTTGACGCGAACTGCTTGTAGAAGGCGCCTTGGGTTAGGCCGGCGGCCTCCATCAGATCCTTCAGGCCGATGCCGTCAAAGCCTCGCTCCCGGAAAAGGCGACTTGCCACATTGATCACGTTTTGGCGGTTTTCCGCGGCCTGAACGCGACTCACGCGCATCGGGGATCTCCTATTTAGATTTCGTTTGACCTCTATATGCGAGATAGAGGCTGAACGCAATCTATCAAGAGGTAGGCCCTGTGGCGAAAGCTCCTTACGCCGAGCTGGCGAACCCCCACCATGATCACGGTTCCGTGACTTCATGCTTTTAGATTGCGATCGAAATCTATTTGGATTATAGAGTTTGAAGGCAATCTAAATGAAGGCGGGAGTGGACATGAGAAAGAAGAGAATTGCGGTCTTGGCCGGTGTCGTGCTCGCGGCGTCCGGGGCGGCTGCCTTCGTGACTTTTGTCATTCCCACCCAAAGGGCCTCTGCCCTGAGCGATCCGAGACAAGAACGACCGGTCGTCAACCTGGTGACGGCAGCGCGAGTGGCCGGATCCGAACGCGGCTTCACCGGCGTTGTAGGGGCGAGGGTGGAAAGCAATCTCGGTTTTCGCGTCGCCGGCAAGATCGTGGAACGGCTGGTGAATGTCGGTCAGCAGGTCAAAGCCGGCGAGCCGCTGATGCGGATCGACGAAACCGATCTCCGCCTTGCGCTTGCGGCGAAGCGCAACGCCGTTGTCGCAGCGCGCGCTACCGTCGTTCAGACCGACGCGGATGAGAAGCGATACGCCAACCTCGTCAACGACGGATGGACGTCCCGACAGCGCTACGAGCAGGCGAAAGCCGCGTCCGACACCGCCAACGCGCAACTCGCCGCGGCCGAAGCCGATGCGCGCGTCGCCGAGAACCAAGCGACCTATTCCGTACTGGTGGCCGACGCGGACGGAACGGTCATGCAAACGCTTGGTGAGCCCGGCCAGGTGGTTTCCGCCGGACAGACAGTCGTTCGGCTCGCACAGTCCGGTCCGCGCGAAGCTGTGGTGGCGCTTCCCGAAACGATGCGGCCGGCGATCGGCTCGCTCGCCGAGGCGAGCCTGTATGGGAGCGATGGGCGCCGCTTTACTGCGCGTCTCCGGCAGTTGTCGGATTCCGCCGATGTCCAGACCCGTACCTACGAGGCCCGCTATGTGCTCGATGGCGAAGCCGCGGCGGCGCCACTTGGCGCGACGGTCACCATTCGGCTTGCAAGCCAGGAGAGCCAACCGGAAGTCCAGGTGCCGCTGGGAGCGGTGCTCGATGACGGCAGAAAGACCGGCGTTTGGGTCTTCGAGAGCGGCACCTCGGCCGTACACTTTCAGCCCATCAAGCTTGTGCGTGTGACCAGCGAAACCGCGGTGATCTCCGGGCTGAGCTCAGGTGATCGGGTCGTTTCGCTGGGCGCTCATCTCTTGCAGGAGGGCGCTCACGTCAGGACCGCCTCTCAAGACAGGAGCAACTGATGAGCTTCAATCTGTCCGCGATCGCCGTCCGCGAACGAGCCGTGACCCTGTTCTTCATCCTCCTGCTGGCGGCCGCAGGCGCGTACGCCTTCTTCATGCTCGGGCGGGCGGAAGACCCTTCCTTCACCATCAAGACCCTCACTGTCACGACGGTATGGCCGGGCGCGACGGCACGTGAGATGCAAGACCAGGTCGCCGAACCCCTGGAGAAACGGATTCAGGAGCTGACCTGGTACGACCGGGTGGAGACGACCACGCGGCCAGGTTATGCCTACATGACCGTTACGCTGAAGGACAGCACGCCGCCATCCGTCGTGCAGGAGGAGTTCTACCAAGCCCGCAAGAAGCTCGGGGATGAAGCGCGCAAGCTGCCGTCCGGTGTGCTCGGCCCCTTCGTCAACGACGAATATTCGGACGTGAGCTTCGCCCTTTATGCTCTTAAAGCGAAGGGCATGCCGATGCGGGAGCTCGCCAGGCAAGCCGAGACCATTCGCCAGGACCTCCTGCACGTGCCCGGCGTCAAGAAGATCAACATCCTCGGGGAACGTCCCGAGCAGATATTCGTCGAGTTTTCCTATCCCAAGCTGGCGACGCTCGGCGTGTCGGCACAGGACATTGTTGCCGCCTTGCAGCGGCAGAACACCTTAACTCCGGCTGGTTCGATCGACACCAAGGGGCCGCAGGTCTTCATCCGGGTCGACGGCGCTTATGCCAGTGTTGAGGCGATCGCCGACACGCCGATCGTCGCGGCTGGGCGGACGCTGAAACTCTCCGACATCGCCGTAGTCCGTCGCGGCTACGAGGATCCTCCCACCTACCTCATCCGGCACCAGGGCGAGCCCGCCGTCATGCTCGCGGCAGTCATGCAAGAGGGCTGGGATGGCCTCGCGCTCGGCAGGGCGTTGGAGGAGAAGTCCGCAGCGATCGCTCGGACGCTGCCGCTCGGGATGTCTCTGGCCAAGGTCAGTGACCAGGCCGTCAACATCACCTCGGCCGTTGACGAATTCATGATGAAGTTCGCGATGGCGCTCGGCGTGGTGCTGCTGGTGAGCCTGCTCAGCCTCGGCTGGCGCGTCGGCATCGTGGTCGCTGCCGCCGTTCCTTTGACGCTTGCCGTCGTGTTTCTCATCATGCTGGAGACCGGCCGGTTCTTCGACCGCATCACGCTCGGCGCGCTCATTCTGGCGCTCGGCCTTCTCGTGGACGACGCCATCATCGCCATCGAGGTGATGGTGGTGAAAATGGAAGAGGGCATGGACCGTATGTTGGCGGCGGCCTATGCCTGGAGCCACACGGCGGCGCCGATGCTGTCGGGAACACTCGTGACGATCGCCGGCTTCCTGCCGGTGGGCTTCGCGCGCTCGACGGCCGGCGAATACGCCGGCAACATCTTCTGGGTCGTGGGCTTTGCCCTCATCGTCTCGTGGATCGTCGCGGTGGTCTTCACGCCCTATCTGGGCGTCAAGATGCTGCCCGCGATCAAGCCGATCGAAGGTGGCCATCACGCGATCTACGGCACGCCCAACTATCGGCGCCTGCGCGCGCTCATTACCTTCGCCGTGCGCCACAAGTTCGCAACCAGTGGCATCGTCGCCGTCGCTTTCGCCCTTTCGGTCGTCGGCATGGGCGGCGTCAAGCAGCAGTTCTTCCCGACCTCCGACCGCCCCGAAGTGCTGGTGGAGGTTCGGCTGCCGGAAGGCACCAGCATCGAGACGACGACCGCCGCAGCCGAGAAGCTCGAGCGGTGGCTGCATGATCAGCCCGAGGCCAAGATCGTCACGAGCTATGTCGGTCAGGGCGCGCCGCGCTTCTTCTTCGCGATGGCGCCGGAGCTGCCCGATCCGGCCTTCGCCAAGATCGTCGTGCTGACACCGGATGCGGAGGCGCGTGAGGCTTTGAAGCACCGGCTCCGGCAGGCGGTGTCGGGCGGTCTTGCAGCCGAGGCCAATGTGCGCGTCACCCAGCTCGTGTTCGGACCCTATACCCCGTTCCCGGTCGAGTTTCGGGTCATGGGGCCGGATCCGGCGCAATTGTACGCGATCTCCGAAAAAGCGCTCGGTATCATACGTGGCGTTCCCGATGTGCGCCAGGCGAACCGCGACTGGGGTGATCGCACGCCCGTGCTCCGCTTCATCCCGAATCAGGATCGACTGAACCTCATCGGCCTTTCGCCAGCGGAGGTCGGCCGGCAACTGCAGTTCCTCCTCACCGGCATCACCGTGACGCAGGTCCGCGAGGACATTCGCAATGTCCCGATCGTGGCACGCAGCGCTGGCGGAGAGCGGCTGGATCCGACGCGTCTGGCGGATTTCTCCCTGATGAGCAGGGACGGCCGCGCGGTTCCCCTCGACCAGGTCGGCCATTCGGAAATCCAACTTGAAGAACCGATCATGAAGCGCCGCGATCGCACCCCCGTCGTCACCATCCGCTCGGACATCAACGAGGCGACCCAGCCGCCGGAGGTCTCCAAGGAGATCAAGACAGCACTTCAACCGCTGATCGCGTCTCTGCCCGCCGGCTATCGTATCGAATTGGGCGGATCGATCGAGGAGGCAACCAAGGCCAATGACGCTTTGGCGACGATCTTTCCCGCCATGATCGCCGCCATGCTGATCGTCATCATGTTGCAGGTGCGATCGTTCTCGACGATGGCCATGGTGGTGCTGACGGGACCGCTTGGCCTCGCCGGCGTCGTGCCGATGTTGCTGATCTTTCACCAGCCCTTCGGGTTCAACGCCATTCTGGGCCTGATAGGGCTGGCGGGCATCCTGATGCGCAACACGCTGATCCTGACCGAACAGATCAAGGAGAACCTTGCCGCCGGCCTTGATGACTATCACGCCGTCATCGAAGCCACGGTGCAGCGTACTAGGCCCGTGATTCTGACCGCACTTGCTGCGGTGCTGGCCTTCATCCCCCTCACGCATTCCGTTTTCTGGGGATCGATGGCCTACACGCTGATCGGCGGCACGGCCGTCGGCACGGTGCTGATTCTGCTGTTCCTGCCTGCGCTTTATGCCGTGTGGTTCCGGATCAAACCGACTGCCGATACGATTCATGAGCATTCGACGCAGGAACCGGAATTGCAAACATCGATGGCTGCCGAGTAGGGCTCGGTCGCATCCATGAATCGTCCGGTCCGAACGGTCACCGGCTCTGACGAGGTGCGCGCGCTTATCCTGGAGGTGGCGGAGGAGCACTTTCGCCGCGTCGGTTACCACAGGACGTCGGTGGCTGATATCGCCTCGGAGCTCCGCATGAGCCCGGCAAATGTCTATCGCTTCTTTCGCTCGAGGGATGCGATCAACGAGTCCATTTGCGGGCGGGTTTTGGAGGAGGTTACTGAGATCGCCTTTGCGATCGCAAGTTCGAACGCACCGGCCACAGAGAAACTCGACAAGCTCCTGACCGCCGTTCACCAGCACAACAAGATGACGCTGGTCAAGGAAAGGCGCATGCACGAGCTGATTGTCGCCGCCATGCACGAGAACTGGGCGGTCATCAAGGCGCACATGGAGCAATTGCTGACAATCTTCGAGGCGATCATACGCGAGGGCGCTCAAACGGGCGAATTCGAGGTCGAAGATGCCGCGGAAGCCGCGCGAGCGGTCAACGCCGCCTTCATGCCGTTCTTCCATCCGACGCTGATCGAGCATTGCCTGCAATGCGGCGAAGATCCGGAAGCAGGGTTGCGCGTCCAGATTCGCTTCATCCTGAAAGCTCTCGGCAGGTCCGACCAAGCAGTCTGCCTTAGCCGGACCTGATGCACTCGGTCGCCGCACACCGCCGTTTAGCGTTTGTGACTTCATCACGCGGCACGCCGATGCGTATACGGCGGCGAACTAGGAATACCTGAATGAAGTTTTCTGTGTGGTCGCTGGGGCTGATGCTGCTTACGACGTCTGCGACGGCGCGTGATGACGGGCGCTACGCCAATTCGCCCCTGAAAGGATGGTTCGAGAGCCTACAAAGCGAATTCGGGCAATGTTGCTGTCGGGCGACGTGGAAAATTGACCCCCTGACGACACGAGGAATTGACCCCCTCGCGACACGGTCAGAACGGGGGTTTTATGCAGCGACTCAGTTCAGG